>QEVM01000048.1 GCA_003576805.1 Pseudomonadota bacterium
GTCGGCGCGGCGTGCGACGTCGGCGGCCTGCATCAGCGCGAGCAGGTCCGCGCCCTGCGCCCCGAGCAGCACCGTCGCGTCCGCGACGCCGAGCTCGCGGTCTTCGAGCGCGCGGCCGAGGACGCCGGCCACGGGCTTCGAGATCGCACCGAGGAGTCGATCGAGACTCATGCCGCCACCTCGCTCGCGCCCGCTCGCTCGCGAGCGCGCGCATAGCCGTCTGCGTCGGCGAGCGCGAGGCAGCGCTCGCGCATCGCGGGATCGAAGAGCTCCGACCTCGCGAGCTGCTCGGGATACACCGGAAGGCGTTCGCGCAGCATCTGGCCGGCCGCCTCGGTCCGGCGCCGCAGGGCGTCGAGCTTCGGCCACGGCGCCTCGGGATTGATGAAGTCGATCGAGAGCGGCGAGACGCCGCCGAAGTCGTCGGCGCCGGCGCGCAGCAGCCGGTCGAGCAGGCGGTCGCCGGTGAGCGTCGCGAGGTTGGGCGGCGCCTGCACCGAGACGCCCGGGCCGAGCACGAGCCGCGCGAGCGCGACCCAGCCGACCACGTCGTCCTCCACCGGCGTCGCGCGGTCACGCATCTTGGTGTCGGCCTTGGGATGGAACGGCTGGAGGATCGCCTCCTGCACGTGCCCGTAGTGGTCGGCGAGCGCGCGGATCGCGAACAGCGTGTCGACGCGCTCGTCCGCCGTCTCGCCGATGCCGAGCAGCATCCCGGTCGTGAACGGGATGCGCAGCTCGCCCGCCTCGTGGTGCATGCGCAGGCGCAGCGACGGCTGCTTGTCGGGCGCCGCGTGGTGCGCCCCGCCCTTCGCCATCAGCCGCTCGCTCGTCGTCTCGAGCATGAGCCCCATCGACGCGTTCCACGGCCGCAGCGCGGCCATCTGCTCCTGCGTGAGCAGGCCCGCGTTGGTGTGCGGCAGCATCCCCTCCGACACCGCGACGCGACACGCCTCGACGAGATACGCGGCCGTGCTCGGGTAGCCCTGCGCGGCCAGCCACTCGCGGTAGCTCGCGAACGCGAGCTCGGGCTTGTCGCCGAGACAGAAGAGCGCCTCGATGCAGCCCGCACTCCGCGCCGCTCGCGAGATCTCGCGCACCTCGCCCAGCGTGTACGTCTTGGCGCCGGGATCGCCCGGGCTCTTCGCGAACGTGCAGTAGGTGCAGCGATCGCGGCACAGGTTCGTGAGCGGCAGGAACACGTTGCGCGACACCGTCACGATCGCGCCGCGCCAGCGCAGCTTCGCCTCGTGCGCCGCCTCGGCGACGGCGCCGAGCACGGCCGGATCGCCGAGCCGGCGGCCGATGCGCGCGGCCGCCGCGCGCTCCATGCGGCCGTCGTCGACCGCCGTGCGCGCGATGGCCTCGATCTCGCGGAGCGAGAGCGGGGCGTCGGCCGAAGGGGAGTTCACCGAGAATCCTCGCGATGGGCGCGCTCGCCGGCACGTTAGCACGCCGCTGCGCACGGCGGACCCGGCGTTGGCAGGCGCCCGGAAAGGACGTACAACGTGCCGATCCGTCGCGAAGGAGCGCCGATGACGCAGCGGCTCACGCAGCACGACCCGCTCGACGACTTCGAGCGCCGCGACGTCGCGCTGCTCGGCGAGAGCAAGCTCGTGTTCGTCGCGGGCAGCGGCCCCGCCGTCATCGTGATGACCGAGATGCCGGGCATCTCGCCCGAGGTCGCGCGCTTCGCGCGTTGGGTGCGCGACGCCGGCTTCACGGTGTGGATGCCGAACCTGTTCGGCGTGCCCGGCCGCGTGCCGAGCGTCGCGAACGGGCTGCCCGTGATGCTGAAGGCGATCTGCGTGAGCCGCGAGTTCCGCGCGCTCGCGGCGAACGCGTCGAGCCCCGTCACGCGTTGGCTGCGCGCGCTCGCCGCACACGCCCACCCGCTCTGCGGCGGCCAGGGCGTCGGCGCGATCGGCATGTGCTTCACGGGCAACTTCGCTCTCTCGCTGATGCTCGAGCCGGCGGTGCGCGCGCCCGTCCTGTCGCAGCCGTCCCTGCCGCTCTTCCAGGCCGCGGGTCTGCACATCGCGCCGGAAGAGCTCGCCGCCGTGAAGCAGCGCATGGAGCGCGAGGACCTGACCGTCATGGCCTACCGCTTCGAGGGCGACGCGTTCTGCAAGGCGGCTCGCTTCGACGCCTACCAGCGCGCGCTCGGCGATCGCTTCGTGGGCCGCGTGCTGCCCGACTCCGCCGCCAACCCGAACGCGCTGATGAAGAACCCGCACAGCGTCGTGACGGCGCACCTCGTCGACCGCGACGGCGAGCCGACGCGCGCCGCCGTCGACGAGATCCTCGGCTTCTTCCGCACGCGGCTGCTCGCGGAGGCGTAGCGACCGACTTCGGCGTAGCGCGCTGCGCGCCGCTTGCCGCTCTCAGCCGCCGCGCGCGGTCGTCCGATGCAGCGCCGATGTCCGAGCTCGACGCCGTCTCCGCGCTGCTGCCGGTCTGGGCCCGCGTGCCCGGCGTCCCGTTCGTGCCGGTCGCGTTCGCGATCGGCGCCTTCGTCACGGCCGCCGCGTCGCGCGCGGCGCTGCCGCGCGTGCGCGGGCTCGCGCAGGCCCACTGGACGGAGCGGGCGCGCGCGTCGCACCCCGCGCGCTGGGTCGGCGGAGCGGCCAGCCTGTCCGTCGCGATGTCGATCGCCACCTTGGCGGCGCTGCGCGCCGGCCCGCTCGCGCCCGTCCCGGCGTGGGGCCTCGCGCTCGCCGCGGGCCTCGCCGCGTACGCGGGCGGGATGCTCGTCGTGGCGCGGCTCGAGCGGCGCGTCGGCCTCGCGCACGGCTCTCCGTTCGTCTTCGCGCTGCAGCGGCTCGCGATGCTGGCGGTGCTGTTTCCGCAGATCGCGGTGCTCGTGGCGCTCCTCGTGTCGGTCGGCGCGCCCTTCGACGCGCGCGATCTCGTCGCCGGCTGCGGCGGAATCGCGCTCTACGCACTGCTGTCGATCACGGGCGGGCTGCCGCTCGCGGCCGCTTGCGGCGCGCTGCGGCCCGCGTCGCCGCGGCTCGCGGCGGCAGTCGCGCGCGCGGCGGCGCGGACCGGCGTCGCGCCGCGGGCGGTGTGCGAGATCGCGCTGCCGATCGCGAACGCCTTCGCGCTCCCGCTCGCCGGCGCGCTGGTCTTCACGCGGCGCTGCGTGGACGCGCTCGGCGACGCCGAGCTCGAGGCGATCGCGTGTCACGAGCTCGGCCATCTCGGCGAGCCGCGGCGGGTGCAGGTGGTGCGCGTGCTCGGCTCGCTCGCGCTGCTTCCGCTCGGCTTCTCGACGGCGCTGATCGGCGTGCTCGGCGTTCCGCTCGGGCTCGGCTGCGCCTACGTCGCGATGCTCGCCATCGCGATCCCGGCCGGTCGCACGAGCCGCCGCATGGAGGAGCGCGCCGACCGCGTGGCGCACGCACACGCCGAGGACCCGATCGCCTACGCCCGCGCGCTCGAGCGCCTCCACGAGTGCGGCCTCGTGCCGGCGGTCGGATGGACGAACGGAGGGACGCATCCCCATCTCTACGACCGCATGACCGCGGCGGGCTCCGCGCCCGACTATCCGCGCCCCGCACCGCCGAGCCGCCTGCGCGCGCTCGCCGGAGCGCTTGCCGGCATCGCGGCGCTCGCCGCGAGCGCGCTCCCGTTGAGCGACCCGGCCGGCGCGCCGTTCGGCACGCGCGAGCAGCGCGCGCTGCTCGCGGTCGCGCTCTTCGGCGGCTCGCAGCGCGACTTCTTCGAGCTCGCCCTGCCGCGCGCCGATCTGCGCCCAGCCGAGGCCGTGAGCCTGCTCGAGGCCGCGCTCGCGCTCGAGCCCGACGACCACTCCGCACGGGCGCTGCTGGCGCGCGCGCTCGTGGCGCGGGGCCGCTGCGACGCCGCCCGCGCGGCGCTCGACGCGTCGGTCGCAGTCCTCCGGGAGAACGGCTCGGGCCACGCGAGCGGCTGCCCGTGGATCGCCGACGCCGCGGCGCGCGTCGAGCGCTGCGCGCCGCCGGCGCTGGCCGGCGCGACCGCCGCGGCCGCCCGTCGAGGGCCCTGACCACCGCGTTCCGCGTCCGTAGTGAACGGCGTTCGCCTCGACTGCACGCCCGTCGGTCGAGGAGGAACCCGTCATGTCCCGTCCGCTCGCCCCGCTCGCCGCCCTGGCCGCCTTGCTGATCGCCGCCGCCGGCCCCGCAGCCGCCGACCTCGCGCCCGGCGACGTCCTGATCTGGAGCGCCGACGATCCCAAGTTCATCCAGGTGGACCGCGAGACCGGCGCCGTCTCGACCTACTTCGTCCCGACCGGGCTGCTGCCGCGCAGCTTCGCGATCGCGCCGAACGGCGACGTCTACTACGGACAGGACACGCGCGTGACGCGCTTGACGCCCGCGCTCACCACCCAGACCGTCGCCAACGACTACGCCATCGACGATCCGACCGGCCTCGTCTGGGACGACGGCCGGCTCTACGCCGCGGCCAACGACGCCCAGAGCGTGGTCGAGATCGACGTCGCGACCGGCGACGTGACGGCCGTCGCGACCAGCGCCGAGCTGCGCGAGGCCGGGGGCATCACCGGGCTCAGCCGCGCCGACGTCTTCGACCTCGAGCTCGACGGCGACACGCTCTTCGCGACGGACGCGACGCACCGCTGGCTCTACGACGTGCCGCTGGACGGCTCGGGCGCCGCGATCTTCCCCGCGCCGAACCTCGGCTCGGTGTGGGTGGCGCACCGGCTCGCGGTGTCGGACGACTCGATCTACGTCGCGACCGGCTCGCAGGACACGATCCTCGTGGTCGATCGCGCGACCGGGCAGAACACGGGCCCGCTGATGGACGAGGATCCCTTCTTCACGCTCGGCGACGTCGAGTACGACGCCGCCACGCACACGCTCTGGGCCCTCTCGACGAGCGACGACCGCCTGCTCGAGCTCGACGCCGACACCGGCGAGGTGCTGCGCGACATCTCGTTCGCGGGCCCGCCCGGCGACGAGCGCGGCTTCGACCTCGAGATCGTGCCGTGGCCGGCGCCCGAGCCCGACACGCTGCTGGCGGGCATCGCCGCGCTCGCGGCGCTTCGGGTGTTCTCCGCCTACTGGGGGAAGTTCATTTCCAGATCTTCCCAGAATCTGCGGATTGAAGAAGGCACTGTTGCAGCCGGGTTAAGGCCGGCCATCAGCTGTTCCGGCAAGAATTGCCGTCTTAGGAATCGCTTCCGGCTCCCACCAGCCGAACGTGTCTCGGCCGTCACTACGCCATGTCTTATCAAGAGCTCTTCGATGCCCGGCCATACCTCCTGATTGAATACGTTCCTGATGCTTCCATCATCTGGCGTAATGGGATTGCAGCGGTTGTACGCACGCGCCAACCGTTCGAGCAAAGCAACGACGTCGTCTCGCACAGCTCTACCGCTTGCCGGCGCGTCACTCGCTTCCGCTAGCGCTCCGCATGCAATGAGTGCCTTCCGAATCCGCTCAGGATCATGCTTCGTCTCAATACCTTCATTCGTTACCACGCGCAGTCCCACAACTGCACGCACTAGATTAGTTGCATTGAACTCAAGTCGAGTGAACGACTCATCGACTATCGCGTCACTAAACGCCAAGTGACTACCCGAGCAACGCAGAAACCTGGCCCTTCGAAGATCTGTCCGAAAGAAAAACACATTCTCAAGACGCGACTCAACGACCACTGCTCCATCAAACGATATGCCGGGAAACTTCATGCCCCGACAGCTCACGCGGTCGATCGATCCATGCTTACTAGAAGCTTCCCGCATCACCCATGCAGTTATCACTCCAGCGTTTTCTTGGATCTGCGGAGACCTACGATCATCAACCACAGCGCATGCGCTAAGACGCCCCACCACTGATCGTGCAACTTCGATTTCGGAAGTCACCACCACCGCCGCCCGGTACGCCACGTCCTCCGAAATCTGGGATCGCCCGAGCAAGACTCGCAGGCGAATCTCCGCTCCCGTCAGCGCGGACGAGAAGACCTCAGCCAAGAAGTACGAGAAGAACACCTCGTGCTCGAATCCAACTCGGCTCAATTCGCCGACCGGCTTCAGGAATGCGAGCGTCGGAGCTCTCGTGATTACCATGTCCTTCGACTCAGAAGGAAGCTCGTGGTCGGCGAGTGTGTACTCCACCACTTCGCGAAGAGATCGACGATCCAATTCGCGCGTCTCTTGATTCCACATCTCCTCCGCGACGTTCACCATCAATTCGCGGAGCTGCTTCGCGGCTAGCAAGGGCCGCTCAGATCTGTCGACAAGCTTGTGAGAGCATTCTCGATCGAGATACGCCATAACAAGCTGATCCAGCAGATCCGAATCGCTTGTGAATGTCACACCATCATGCGCAAGCGCGAACGCGCGAGCAACGAAGAAAGGCTTCCCAGCAAGATGTCTATTACGCCCTTCGAATCCCCGCTCAACCCTTGCGGCCACATCGCGCCTTTCTTCGCCGCTCAAGTGCGCCGCATCCAAGGCAAGCGCTAGGAACTCCTCAAATTCAGACGGTCCCCATTCCTCAATTTCAACCGGCGACAATCGCCAAGCCTGACTTCCAAGCGACGATTCTGTATTCGCGCGCGCCACGAACTCAAGCTCGTAGTAAGAGCTTCTCGCCGCAGCGATCATCCTGCCTTGGCCATCTAACTCCTCAATGAACCCAGCCAGAGATGCGAACGCGTCCTCGTACCCTGTGGCACCCAGCAGTTCGTCGAATCCATCGACAACAGGGATGACCAGCCCTGCTCTGACAAGGGCTGCGAGCGCGTGGTAGGTGACGCGAGAACGAAGGTCCTGCAATTCCGTCGCCAGAGCCTCGTTGAAGCGGGCGAGAGCTCGTCCCTGCGCGTTGATGTAGAGCAGCAGGTGGTTGCTTCGTCCTTGCTCGTAAGCAAACGCCTGATCTTTCACCAGCTGGCGAAGAACTTGAGTCTTGCCAGCACCTGCTTCGCCCGTAACGAATACGATCTGCGTGAGCCCCGCTGGACCATCATCAACGAGAAGGGTGGAAATCAGTTCGACAGCAGGCTTCGACGGTCCGATGCCATCGACTAACGTCTCATGGGCCTTCGTTCGAACGAAGAAGGGCACTTTGTGCGCTTTGAGGATCATCCGCGCGAGTCCACGAAGATCCGCCATCGCTTCGGACGACAGAAACGATCGGTACGATTGTGCTTTACCGTTAAAAACAACCGATACGTCTCGTTCAGCCGCAATGGTGAACGTTGCTTCCAGGTCCTCTCCGCGCGATGTCCACGCAGCCGCTACGCGGCCACCTGCCGGGTCCAATCGCACAAGCGTGCCCGGATCACTGAAGGGAGCTAGGTCACGTGCAAGTCGCCGATGCCAGTATTCGTGGTACGCCGGTACGTCCATAGTCCTACTCCCAGTAGCTAATCCGGACGCCGAGGCGAGTCAGTTCGAGATCGTTCGGTCGTCGCCTCATGCTGTTGCTCTTGACCCAAACTAAATCGGATTTCGGCACGGGCGACACTCGACTCAGAATGGCAGCCGGCACGAAGTCCTCGTCGTCACACAGAACAACAATCGGTGAAGCATAGGTCCGCGCGAAGAAGTGGGCGTCGAAGCCCACCATGAGATCAATCATCTTTTGCCGACGAGGTCTCGTGTCCGTTCGACAAGTCCCGAAGAGGCGATAGCCCGGCCTTTGGGCCAGCGAAACACATAGTGTCGGCTTGAGTCGGATCCCATGACTCAGCGAACGATGCGAAGCAAGATCCGCGAGGATCCATTCGGCGAGAGGAAGGAACAAGCCATCCTGATCCAGCCATCCCCCGTAGAGCCTGACCTCCACTTCCCGGACGCCCGGCAGATGTTTTTGGAGCGACGTCCTGACGCGATCGAAGATGTACGAAAGCATGGCCGAGACCTCGCCCCTCTCGGCTGCCCGACGTGATCGTGATTCATCGTCACGGGGCTTGGCATTGTCATAGTCGACAAGGCATATGCAAGCGGTAGACGACATCGGCGGGCGTATGTATACCAATTCAGCGATGAGCAGCTTCAGCAGGGCCGCCTGATGCGAGTGCAGCGGCCTGCTAGACGACGCCCGCGATCCCGATCGCGCGGCGCAGCTCGCGGAAGTCCTGCGCGTCGAGCCAGTCGCCGGGCGCGACGCCGGCCGGGCAGCGCTCGCGCACGAGGCGGAAGAGGCCGACGAGCGCCGCCACGATCTGCTCGCCGGAGATGCGCGCGTACAGCGGCCGCGCGAGGCGCGTGCCGTTGCGCGCGCCGCCGGCGAGCAGCACGTGGTCGTTCTTGCCGTAGCCGAAGATGCCGATCTCGGCGGTGGGCGGGCGCGCGCAGTTGTTCGGGCAGCCGGTCATGCGGATCTCGAGGTCGACGTCGCCGAGGCCCGCCTGCTCGATCGCGTCGAGGTAGCTCGGCAGCACGTTCTCGGCGTGCGTCATCGCGAGCCCGCAGGTGGGCAGCGCGGGGCACGCGATCGCGAGGCTGCGCACGCGCGACACCGCATCGGGTCGGCCGTGGCGCGCCAGGATCGCGAGCAGCGCGGCGCGGTCGCGAATGCCGGTGAGCAGCACGTCCTGGTGCGGCGTCATGCGCACGCCGAGCCCGAGCGTCTCGACGGCTTCGCGGATCGCCTTGCGCTGCGCGGGGCGGATGCGGCCGTTCTCGACCGAGATGCCGTACCAGCTCGTGCCGTCGCGCGCGTCGCCGAAGCCGAGGAAGAGCCGGCCCGGCGGGATCGGCACCGGCGTCGCGTCCTCGAGCCGGATGCCGTGCTCCTCGCGCAGCGCCTTCTTCACCGTCTCGAGGCCGAGGCGGCGGATCGTGTACTTCCAGCGCGCCAGCTTGCGATCGCGGCGCTCGCCGTGGTCGCGCTGCAGGATCGCGATCGCGCGCACGGCGTCGATGATCTGCGCGCGCTCGATGCGCCCGTGGTGCAGCCCGAGCAGCGGCGCGGTGTGCGGGTTGTTGTGCGACTGGCCGAGGCCGCCGCCGCTGTAGAGGTCCCACGTCTCGCCGTTCGCGTCGGCCGGCATCAGCCCGACGTCCTGCGTCAGCAGGTCGATCGCGTTGTCCTCCGGGTGCGCGATCCCGACCTTGAACTTGCGCGGCAGGTAGTGCTTGCCGTAGAGCGGCTCGTCGGAGTGGAGCGGCTGGCGGGTGCGCCCCTCGTCGTCGGTGAGGAAGATCTGGAAGTACGCCGACGTGCGCGGCGCGAGCGCGGCCGCGATCTCGTGCGCCAGCGCGACGGCGCCCACGTGCGCCGACGTCGCGAGGCCGTCGATCGGCGACGCCATCACGTTGCGGTTCACGTCGCCGCAGGCCGAGAGCGTCGCCTCGTCGCGGTAATTCCGGTTCAGGTGGCGGATCAGCGGCGCGAGCTGCGGCCCGTGCACGTGGTGGTACTGGATGCCCTGGCGCGACGTGACGCGCAGCGTGCCGTCGGAGAAGAGGTCGGCCGCGTCGTCGAGCGCGGCCCACTGCTTCGCGCTCAGCTCGCCGCCGGCGGGGCATTTGATGCGCACCATCGCGACGTGATCGCCGACCTTGCGGCCGCGTTCGCCGCGGATCTGCTGGCGGTAGAAGCCGAAGAACTTCGAGAGCTCCTTCGCCTCGTTGTCGATCTGCTCGATCTTGCCCGCCGTCAGCTCGTCGAGCTGCGCGGCGAACGTGCCCTGGCCGCCGGCCAGGTAGAAGAGCCCTTGCGAGGCGACCTTGATGCGCTCGTTCTTCGACATCTCCTCCAGCGAGGAGTTGGCGAGCGTGACCGCGGGCTTGTCGGAGGGGATCCAGGTCATCGGACGGGGTTCTCTCGTGGACGCGGGAAAAGACACTAGCGGGGCGGGGATTGGGCCACCATTTCCCGACCGCTCGGATCGGGAGTCCGCCTTCGCAGGTGGCGATCGATCACGCGAGGCCGAGATCCTCGCGCGTCCTGCGGATGCGGATGCCGGCGTAGTCGAGGACGCCGGCGATCGGCTTGGGCTTGCGCACCGTCACGGTGATCGCGGCGGCGTCGAACTTCTCGAGCACGGCGCGCGCGATCCGCTCGCCGAGCGCCTCGACGAGCTTGTGCTCCTGGTTGCCCGCGACGTCCTCCACCACCTCGAAGACGCGCTTGTAATGGATGGTGTGCCCGATGCGGTCGCTGCGGCCCGAGGCGCGCAGGTCGTACTCGAGCTCGAGGTCCAGCGTCACCGGCCGCCGCATGCGCCGCTCCGCCGCCGTCACGCCGAGCGCCGCGGGGATCTGGATGCCCTCGAGCAGGATCGAGTCGGGCACCTAGCCTCCGATTCGCGACATCGTGCGCTCGGGCTTCACGAACAGGCCGTCGCTGATGTGGTGCTTCAGCTCCTTGGTGGCGACGGCGCCGACGAGGAGCTCGGCGAGCCCCGCGTCGTCGATGCCGGCGCGCATCGGACCGAGGACGTCGTGCTCGCGCAGCGAGAACAGGCAGGTGCGCAGCTTGCCGTCGGCGGTGAGGCGGATGCGGTTGCAGGTCTGGCAGAAGGGCGCCGTCACCGAGTCGATGAAGCCGACCGTGCCGGGCGCGCCGTCGGCGAAGATCCAGTCCTTGCTCGGCGCGTGCGGGTCCTGGTCGGGGCTCGGCGCCAGCGGGAACTCCGCGTCGATCCGCGCGCGCAGCTCGTGCCCGGGCACCAGCGCGTGCTCGCCCCAGCGCTGGCCGTGCTCGAGGGGCATGAACTCGATGAAGCGCACCTCGAAGCGGCGCTCGCGCGCGAAGCGGGCGAAGTCCACGGCCTCGCCGTCGTTCACGCCGCGGATCACCACGCAGTTGATGCTGATCGGGAGCAGGCCGGCCGCCTCGGCGGCGTCGATGCCGGCGAGCACCTGCGCGAGCGCGTCGCGCTGCGCGAGCTTCTCGAAGGTGGCGCGGTCGAGCGAGTCGAGGCTCACGTTGATGCGCTCGAGGCCGGCGTCGGCGAGCGGCTTCGCGAGGCGCGGCAGCTCGGTGCCGTTGGTCGTGAGCGCCAGGTCCGCGAGCCCCGGCAGGCGCGCGAGCTCGCCGATCAGCTTCGGCAGGTCCTTGCGCAGCAGCGGCTCGCCGCCGGTGAGGCGCAGCTTCTTGATGCCGCACTCGATCGCGACGCGCGCGATCCGCGTGATCTCCTCGAACGTGAGCAGCTTCTTGCGCGGCAGCCACTCGATGTCCTCGGGGATGCAGTAGACGCAGCGGAAGTTGCAGCGGTCCGTGACGGAGATCCGCAGGTTCTCGATGCGGCGCGACCAGCCGTCGGAGAGGACACGCGCGGCCGCGTCGGAGGCAGAGTCGGAGGTCGGGCGGGGGGAGTTCATGAGCGCGCCTAGCTTAGCGTCGCGCCTGCCCCGGATCGCCTCCCGCCGCGTCGGACGGCTCGGCCGCGCGGCGGACCGGCGTGTTCTGGTCGTGGACCATCAGCCAGCGATCGCCGCGGCGGCGGAAGACGAGCGTGAGGACGCTCGGCTCGTCGATCGGCGGAGCGCCGGCGGGCCGGTCGCGATAGCGCAGCGCGAGCACGCAGACCGCGAGGTCGCTGCCCTCGAAGCGGTGCACGGGACGCGCGTCGAGCGACCAGCCGTCGCTCGCGAACCACGCGGCGTGGCGGCGCAGGAACTCGTCGCGCCCGGTCGCGACCTCGCCGTCGGCCGCGACGAGCACGACGTCGTCGGGATCGAGCGTCGCTTCGAGCGCGTCGAGATCGCGGCGCCGGATGGCGGCGAGGTGTCGATCGAGATCTTCGGCGAAGCCCATCGGCGAGCGCTCCTCGCATCCCCGTCCCGGCGATCCTAGCCGGTGGACGCGGCGCGCCCGCGCGCGCTGCGCGCCGATGCGCGCGCGCCGACTTGACGCGCTCCGGACCACCGCCGAACTTCGCGCCGCGCCAACCGGAGGCGATCCGTCGCGATGTCGCACCAGCCCAACGCCGCTCGCCCTGCCCGCTTCGACGAGATCGTGGCGCGCGAGGCGCGCGTGTTCCTGCCCGTCGTGAAACGCCTGCCCATCGCGATCACCGAGGGCCGCGGCTCGCGCGTGCGCGACGTCGAGGGACGCGAGTACGTCGACCTCACCGCCGGCTGGGGCGTGTGCGCGATCGGCCACTGCCATCCGCGGCTCGTCGCGGCGATCGCCGAGCAGGCCGGCCGCCTGATGCAGACCACCAACCTCTTCTACACGCTGCCGCAGCTCGACCTCGCGGAGCGGCTGCGCGGCATCGCGCCCGCGGCGCTGACGCGCAGCTTCTTCGTGTCGTCGGGCGCCGAGGCGATGGAGGGCGCGATCAAGCTCGCGCACCGCGCCACCGGCCGCACCAAGTTCATCTCGACGCTGCAGTCGTTCCACGGCCGCACGCTCGGCGCGCTCTCGATCATCGGACAGGACAAGCACCGCGGGCCGTACCAGCGCATGCTGCAGGAGGGCTGCTTCGTCCCGTTCGGCGACCTCGATGCCGCGCGCCGCGCGATCGACGACAACACCGCGGCGTTCGTGGTCGAGCCCGTGCAGGGCGAAGGCGGCGTGAACCTCGCGCCGCCGGGCTATCTCGCGGGGCTCGCGCGGCTCGCGCGCGAGGCGGGCGCGCTGCTCGTGCTCGACGAGATCCAGACCGGCATCGGGCGCACGGGGAAGTGGCTCGCGCTCGAACACGCCGCGGAGCCCTCCGGCGGCTCGCAGCCGGTGGTGCCGGACGTGGTGACGCTCGGCAAGGGACTCGGCGGCGGCTTTCCGGTCGCGGGCTTCCTGTGCAGCGAGGACGTCGCGAAGACCGTGTCGCTCGGCGATCACGGCGGCACCTACGCCGGCAATCCGCTCGCTTGCGCCGCGGCCGACGTCACGCTGCGCGTGATCGAGGACGAGGGCCTCGTCGCGCGCGCGGCGGAGCTCGGCGAGCGCGTGCTCGAGCGGCTCGCGCGCTTCGCGGACGAACACCCGCGGCGCGCGGCGCGGCCGCGTGGGCGCGGCCTGCTGATCGGCATGGACCTGCTCGACGCCGACGCCGCCGCGACGCTCTCGCGCCGCGCGCTCGATCGCGGCGTGCTCGTCAACGTCACGGCCGGCACCGTGCTGCGGCTCTTCCCCGCGCTCAACATCCCCGAGGACGAGCTGTGGAGCGCGCTCGACCGCGTGCTCGAGCTGATCGCGTAGCCGACTCCGACCCACTCTCGTGTCGGACGCCGCCGCGCGGCGTTGCGGCGTCGAGCTGCGAGTTGCGGCGCGCGCGCTCCCTGCGGGCGGAGCGCGCGCGCTTGACGCTCGACTCGCATCCGCGTAGTACAGAAGAGACCTCGCGGGGGCGGGCGACCCGGAGCGTCTCGATGGAGCTTCTTCCGTTCGTGCGCGCCGCGTGCGCGTCGCTCGTGCTCGCGAGCGTCGCGCCGGCGTCCGCTGCCGAGCTGCGCGCCCGGGTGTCGAGCGCGACGTCGATCGCGTGCTCCGAGGCCGTCTGCGACTGCCTCGACGCGAATCAGCAGCCGATCGCGTGCCCGGCCACCGTCGTCGACCAGCAGGACAGCGGTCCGTCCGCCGTCGCGGTCGAGCGGACCTTCGAGAACGAGATCGAGGCCTTCTTCCAGGCGCTCGACGGGCGCACCACGACGTACGTGCGCACCGAGGGCTCCGCCGCGTTCGGGACGCTGCACGCGCTCGCCGTCGCGCACGCCGACGCCGGCGGCGAGTGGGTCGCCAACGGCGGGAGCGCGAGTCCGGGCGAAGCGGAAGGCTCGGTGACGGTGGAGCAGCGCGACACGCTCACGATCCAGTCGCCGAGTCCGGAGGCGCCGGTGCAGCTCGTCTTCACGCAGTCGGTGACGACGCGCGGCGAGGCGGGCGTCGGCGCGGGCTCGGCCGTGGATCCCTGCGACGCCAACGCGGCCGCCGAGGCGCGCGTCTCGGCGCTGCTCGCGGTGTCGAGCACGAGCCAGCAGGGCGGAGCGCTCGAGTACGAGCGGATCGTGCACTCGTGCAACCCGCCCGCCGTCACCGGCGAGCCGGTGGCGACGCTCCCGATCACGGTGCTCGGCGGAGAGCAGGTCACGCTCGCGCAGGTCCTCGAAGCCGAGGTCTCGGCACGCATGGACGGCGGGCCGTTCACCGACGCGCGCGTGCTCGACGCCGACGCCTACGTCGACGGCGCCGAGACGGTCTTCGTGTTCGTGCGCGTGGTGACGCCCGGCGCGTCGTACACGGCGGAGAGCGGAACGGTCTATCCCACGCCCGAGCCGGGCGCGCTGGCGAGCGCGGCGGCGGCGCTCGCGGCGCTGTGCGCCGCGCGCCGGCAGCGCGCCGGCCGCACTTGACTGGGCCGACGCGACGCTCGACCCTGCCCCGCCATGCCGTTCGACGCCGCCGCCTTGACCGAGGTCCGCTACGAGGTCGAGCGCGGGCTCGCGTGGATCACGATCGACCGCCCCGAACGCATGAACGCGTTCCGCGCGCACACGGTCGACGAGCTGATCGCCGCGTTCAAGGCGGCGTGGGCGGACGCGTCGGTCGGCGTCGTCGCGCTGACCGGCGCCGGCGAGCGCGCGTTCTGCACCGGCGGCGACCAGAAGCAGCGCGGCGAGACGGGCGACTACGGGCCGTCGGAGTCGGGCCTCTTCGAGGTCGAGACGCTGCACCGGGTGATGCGCGAGATCCCGAAGCCGGTGATCGCGGCGGTGAACGGCTTCGCGATCGGCGGCGGCCACGTGCTGCACGTGCTGTGCGACCTCACGATCGCCGCCGACAGCGCGCGCTTCGGCCAGACCGGCCCGCGCGTCGGCTCCTTCGACGCCGGCTTCGGCAGCGCCTATCTCGCGCGCATCCTCGGCGAGAAGCGCGCGCGCGAGGTGTGGTTCCTGTGCCGCCAGTACGACGCCGCGACGATGCTGGCGTGGGGCCTCGTGAACGCCGTGGTGCCCGCCGCCGAGCTGCGCGCCGAGGTGCGCCGCTGGGCCGACGAGATCCTCGAGAAGAGCCCGACCGCGCTGCGCTTCCTCAAGCACTCGTTCAACGCGGACAGCGAGTCGATCGCGGGCATCGGCTCGCTCGCGTTCGCCGGCCTCGACCTCTTCGTCGACTCGCCCGAGGCGCGCGAAGGCGTCGAGGCGTTCGCGGCGAAGCGCAAGCCGGAGTTCTCGAAGTTCCGCAAGTAGGAGCGCCCATGCACGAGGCGAAGCGCGTCGCGCTCGTCACCGGCGGCGCCGGCGGCATCGGCGCCGCGGTGTGCCGCGCGCTCGCGGCGCAGGGCCGCGCCGTCGCGGTGGCCGATCTCGACGTCGCGGGAGCGGCGCTCGTCGCGGCGGAGATCGGCGGGCTCGGCGTCGCGCTCGACGTGACCGATCCCGCCGCGGTGGAGCACGCGCTCGGCGAGGTGCGCGCGAAGCTGGGGCCGGTCGCGGTGCTGGTGTCGTGCGCGGGCTGGGACGAGATGCGCCCCTTCGCCGACACCGACGAGGCGTTCCAGGCGCGCGTGCTCGACGTCAATCTCGCCGGGCCGATCCGCGTGCTGCGCGCGGCGCTGCCGGACATGCGCGCGCAGCGCTTCGGCCGCGTCGTGCTGGTGTCGTCGGACGCCGCGCGCGTCGGCTCGTCGGGCGAGGCGATCTACGCGGCGGCCAAGGGCGGCCTCATCGCGCTCGCCAAGTCGGTCGCGCGCGAGGCCGTGCGCGACGGCGTCACCGCCAACTGCGTGTGCCCGGGCCCGACCGACACGCCGCTCTTCCGCGGCCTCGCGCAGCAGAGCGACGACGGCGACCGCATCACGCAGGCGCTCGAGCGCGCGATCCCGATGCGCCGGCTCGGGCTGCCCGGCGACGTCGCGCCCGCCATCGCGTTCCTCGCCTCCGACGAGGCCGGCTACATCACGGGCCAGACGCTGTCGGTGAGCGGCGGCCTGACGATGGTGTGAGGCGCGCGCCTCACTGCACGTAGCCGAGCGCTTCGAGCTGGCGGCGCAGCTCGGCGTCGCTCTCGACGCGCGGCGTCTCGACGCGCGGACCCGCGCGCTCCTCGGCGGCGCGCCGCAGCGCCCCGAGGTCCGTTTCCGCGGCCAGGTCGCGGCGCTGCTCGGGATCGGCGGCGACGTCGTAGAGCGACTCGCCGGCGGCGTCGCGCAGGTACCAGTGATCGCCCTCGATCAGCGCGAGCGCGTGCGGCCGCTGCCGCTGCTCGCTCGGCTCGATGCGCGCGCCCTGCCACCAGCTGTAGTGGAACTCGAAGGCGCGCTGCGGGCGGTCGTCGCTCTCGCGTGTCGGCGATCCGAGCCACGGCGCGAGCGAGCGGCCGTCGAGGCCGGCCGGCGTCTCCGCGCCGGCCAGCGCGAGCAGCGTCGGCATCACGTCCACCAGCGACGCCGGCACGTCCGCGTCGCGCGCGACGGCGCCGGGCGCGCGCAGCAGCAGCGGGATGCGGAGCTGGTCCTCGTGCAGGCGGCCGCCGTGGTGGATGCGGCCGCGCGCGGGATCGAAGCCCTCGCCGTGGTCCGACGTGACGACGACGACGCTCGCGTCCGCGCCCGGCAGCGCCGCCACCAGCGCGCCGGCGCAGTCGTCGAGGCGGCGCAGCTCGGCGGCGTAGAGCGCGCGCAGCGTGCGCCACTCGCCGGCGTCGCAGGCGTGCGTGCCGCGCAGGCACGCGACGAACTTCGCGGCGTCCGCGCGCGGCGGCGGCGCGGCGAGCAGCTCCGCGGCGCGCGGCCGCACCTGGAAGTAGTCGTGCACCGCGTAGGTCTGCAGGAAGAGGAAGAGCGGTCGGCCGTCGCGTCCTGCGGCGAGGAAGTCGCGCGCGTCGTCGCACGACCCGCGCCCGGCCGCGTGCTTCACGTCGCGATAGCTCGCGAAGCCGCGCTCGAAGCCGTACTTGCGGTGCAGGTAGCCGCCTTCGGTGATGCCGATCGTCTGATAGCCGCGCGCCGCGAGCCGCTCGGCGAGCAGCGCGACCGACGGCGCGATCTGCGCGCCGGGATCGGTCGCGCCGTGGCGATCGGGGTGCAGGCCGCTCAGCATCGACGCGTGCGCCGGCAGCGTCCACGACGCGGTCGAGACCGCGCGCGTGAAGCGCGCGCTCTGCGCGGCGAGCGCGTCGAAGTGCGGCAGCTCCTGCGCGTCCGGCGCGTAGGCGCGCAGCGCATCGCGGCGCAGCGTGTCGACGGAGAACAGCAGGATGTCCGGCGGCCGCGCCGGCGCGCCGCACGCGCACGCCAGCAACAGCAACGCCGCCGCGATCCCGAGCCGCATGGGCCCAGGACACTAGCCACGGCCGCGTCTTTTGGTATCCCACGGCTCGTGCGGTCGGAACGGCGGCGCAGACGTGGGTACGCAAGCGCGCTGACCGCCGCGCTGCTGCTGCCGCTGTGCGCGGCGGGCTGTGGGCCGCGCGCCGAGCCGCCGCGTCCGCACGTCCTGCTCGTCACGATCGACACGCTGCGCGCCGACCGCCTCGGCAGCTACGGGCACTTCAACGAGACGAGCCCCGTGATCGACCGGCTCGCGGCGCGCGGCGTGCGCTTCGACGACGCCAGCGTCCAGTGGCCGAAGACGTGGCCGAGCATGGCGTCGATGCTGACCGGCACGTATCCGGCGACCAACGGCGTCGTGCTCGCGCCGCACCGCGCGCTCGGCGAGGAGCAGGTGACGCTCGCCGAGCGCCTGCGCGACGCCGGCTACCGCACCGCCGCGGTCGTCGCGAACGTGAACCTCGGCGGCGGCTTCGGCTTCGCGCAGGGCTTCGACCGTTTCGTCGAGTCGTGGGCCGAGCCGATGGCGCGCGAGGGCCGCAAGCCGGACCTCGTGAACGCGCCGGGCGCGGTGAAGAGGTACACGAACGCGACGCTCGTCACGGAGCAGGCGCTCGAGCTGATCGGCGCCTGCGGCGACGCCGGCGCGCCGTGCTTCTGGTGGGTGCACTACATCGACCCGCACGGGCCGTACGTTCCGCCCGAGGCGCACGCCGACCACTTCGCAGGGTCGTACGCGCGCGACGACGTCCACCTCGACGTGATCCCCAAGTACCAGCGCCAGCGCGCGCCGGGCGGCGCCGAGCTGACGACCGACCTCGGCTTCTACCGCCTCCAGTACGACCGCGAGATCCGCTACCTCGACACCGAGATGGAGCGGCTGCTGGCGGCGGCCGAGGCGCGGCCGGGCGACCGCGACGTGCTGATCCTGTTCACCGCCGACCACGGCGAGAGCCTCGGCGAGCGCGGCGACGCGCTGCGACACGGCTTCGTGCCGTACCAGACCAACGCGCGCGTGCCGCTCGTGCTGGCCTGGCCCGGACGGCTGCCCGCCGGCCACGTGGTGCGCGCGCCGGTCGGGCTGATCGACCTCGCGCCGACGCTGCTCGCGCTGCTCGAGCTGCCCGCGACCGGGCTCGCCGGGCGCGAGCTCGTCTCCGCGCTGCGCGACGAGTCGCAGGCGCCCGCGTACGTGTTCGTCGAGTCGGGACACGAGAAGGAGACGCAGCTCGCGGTGCGCCGCGGCGCCTGGAAGCTGGTGCGCATGCGCTCGTTCGCCGACCGCGTGCGCTTGCGCGCGCCGGAGCTGGCGCTCTACGACGTGCGCGCCGACCCGAACGAGGAGCGCGACCTCGCCGCGCAGCACCCCGACGTGGTGCGCGAGCTCGACGCCGCGCTCGAGGCGTGGCTGCGCGGCACGCCCGTCCACGCCGGCGGCGACGCCGCGCCCGTGGACGAGGACACGCGCGACATGCTGCGCGCGCTCGGGTACGTCGAGTGAGGCGGGCGCTCGCGGCGGCGCTGCTCGCGCTCGCCTGCACGCCGCGCGCGCCCGAGCCGCTGCCGAACGTGCTGCTCGTCACGCTCGACACCGTGCGCACCGACCACCTCTCGCTGCACGGCTACGCGCGCGACACCGCGCCGTCGCTGGCGCGCGTCGCCGAGCAGGGCGTGCGCTTCGACCTCGCCTACGCCGCCGCGTCCTCGACGTTGCCGAGCCACGCGACGCTGTTCACCTCGCTGCCGCCGCGCGCGCACGGCGTGGTGAAGAACGGCCTGCCGCTGGCGGCCGACCTCGACACGCTGCCCGAGCGGCTGCGCGCGCGCGGCGCGCAGACCGCGGCGATCGTGTCGTCGTTCGTGCTCGACCGGCGCTTCGGACTCGACCAGGGCTTCGACCACTACGAGGACGACTTCCGCGCCGGCGAGGGGAGCTACGTGCCGCCGGGCCGGCGCTGGCGCGGCTTCGACGTGGGCGAGTCGTTCGACCGCCGCGCCAACTTCACGACCGACCGCGCGATCGCCTGGCTCGACGGCGCGCGCGATCCGGCGCGTCCCTTCTTTCTGTTCGTGCACTACTTCGACCCGCACGATCCCTACGACCCGCCCGAGCCGTGGAAGAGCCGCTTCGCGCGCGCGCCCGGCGCGGCGCCGAGCCTCGCCGACGCGCTGCTGCGGCGCGATCTCGTCGACGCCTACGACGGCGAGATCGCGTTCACCGACGCCGAGGTCGGGCGCTTGCTCGCGCACCTCGCCGCGCGCGGCCTCGAGCGCGACACGCTCGTCGTCGTGACCGCGGACCACGGCGAGGGACTCGGCCAGCACGGCGTCGTCGGACACGCGGTGAACGTGTACGAGGAGGCGGTGCGCGTGCCGCTCGTGCTGCGCTGGCCGGGGCGGCTGCCGGCGGGCGGCGTCGTGGCCGAGCCGGTCGACGCGACCGACGTGCTGCCCACGCTGCTCGAGCTGCTCGGGCTGCCCGCCGCGCCGGACGACGCGGGCCGCTCGCTCGCGTGCGCCGCCCGCGGCGAGCGCTGCCTCGACGCGGAGCACGCCGTGTTCACGCACCGGCGGCCGTACGAGAAGCCGGCGGTCGAGGACGGCATGCGCGTGCACGGCGAGCTGTTCGCGGTGCGGCGCGGCCGCTGGAAGTGGATCGAAGGCGATCTGGACGGCACGCGCGAGCTCTACGACCTCGTCGAAGACCCGCACGAGCGGGCCAACGTCGCGACCCGCGAGTCGGCGCGCGCCGAGGCGCTGTCGAACGCGATCCGCGAACACCGCGCCGCGCACCCGGCGCGCGCGACCGCGGCGGAGATCGCGCCCGACGACCGCGAGCGCCTGCGCGCGCTGGGCTATGCCGACTAGCGCGCTGCTGCGCGCGCCGTGGCTGCCGTTCGTGCTGCTGCTCGCCGCGCAGCTTCCGTGGCTCGCGCGGCCCGTGGACTTCGACGAGGCCAACTTCACGGTGCTGGCGCGCGGCGCCGCCGCCGACCCGCTGCGCCCGCACGCGATCCCGATCAACTGGACCGGCAACACGCGGCCGGCCTTCGAGGTGCTCTCGAATCCGCCCGGCGTCGCGTGGTGGCTGGCGCCGGTGGCCGGCGCGCCGGTCGCGCTGCAGCGCGCGTGGATGCTGCCCTGGTTCGCGCTCTGCGTGCTGGGCGCGCGGCGGCTCGGGCGGCGCTTCGGCGACGGCGACCGCACCGCGCTGCTGCTGCTCGCGCCGCCGATCGCACTGCTCTCGATCCCCGCGCTGATGCCGGACGCGCCGCTCTACGCCTGCACGCTCGCGGGCGTCGCCGGCGCGGTGGACGCCGTGGACCGCCGCGAGCGCGGCGTCGCGTGGGGGCTCGTCGCCGGCTGCGCCGCCCTCTTCCGCTACAGCGGCGTCACGCTGGTGCCGCTGCTCGCGCTCTACGCGCTGCAGCGGCGGCGCGCGCCGTGGGCGGCGCTCGCCGCCGCCGTGCCCGTCGCGCTGCTCACCGCGCACGACGTCGCGGTCTACGGGCAATCGCACCTCGCCGCGATGACCGAGTTCCAGTCGGTGTCGAACACGGCCGCGGCGTGGCACCACAAGGCGGTGTCGGCGCTCGCGATGCTGGGCGGCGCCGCGGTGCTGCCGATCTTCGCGTGGGGCGCGCCGGCCGTCGCCGGCGCGATCGCCGGCGCGCTCGCGACGCTCTCCTTCGGCGCGGTCGCCGCGCTCTTCGCGGCCGCCGGCAACGCCGTGCTCGCGACCGCGCTCGCCGCGCCGCTGCGCGCGGGCGACGGGCGCCGCGATCGGCTCTGGCTGGCGGCGTGGGCCGGCGGCGGCTTCGTGTTCCTGCTCTCGCTGCGCTTCGCCGCGACGCGCTACTGGATGCCGTTCCTGCCCGGGATCCTGCTCGCGCTGCCGTTCGGCCGGCTGCGCACGGCGTGGCTGGCGGCCTCGATCGCGCTCGGCGCCGCGCTCGCCGCCGACGGCTTCGCGCAGGCGCGCGCCGTCGAGCGGCTCGCCGCGCGGGTCGCGACGCTCGCGCCGCACGGCTACTTCACCGGCCACTGGGGCTGGCAGGCGGCGATGGAGGCGCGCGGCTGGGAGCCGATCGAGCTGTACGCGCGCGCGCCCGCCGGCGCGCTCGTCGCGCTGGTGCGGCAGGCGTGGCCGCAGGCGGCGGACATCGGCTGCTCGGACGTGGTCTGGCAGAGCGAGGCGGACGCGATCCCGTGGCTGCCGCGCAGCTACACCGAAGCCGGTCGCGCGAACCTCCACGGGCACGCGCTCGCGCCGAGCACGCGCTCGGTGGTCGCGCCCTGGAGCTTCGCGTCGGACCCCTACGAAGCCGTCGTCGTGTGCCGCGAGCAGCGGCCCGATGCGTCCGGGCGCGCCGCGGCGCCGCCCGCCGCGAACACGACGCAGTAGTTCGGCGGGTCGCGGCGCAGCAGCGCCGTCTCGTGCGCGGCGAGGCGCGGAAACGCGCGCTGCACGAGCGCGATCGCCGCGCCGGGCGCGAGCAGCTCGACGCCGCGGTCGCCGCTGATCCAGCGATCCGCGAGCACGCTCATGCGCGAGCGCAGCCCGCCGGGCGCGACGTCCTTCACGACGAGCGTGATCGGGCGTTCGCCGACCAGCGCCCGCAGCTCGCCGAGCAGCGCGTCGCGCTCGCCGCGCGGGACGTGGTGCAGCACGTCGGAGAGCATCACCCAGTCCGGCGCCGGCACGCCGCGCGCGCGCGCGTCGGCGAGGCGCGTCGCGGCGAGCAGCCGCACGCGCTCGCGGCGTTCGGGCGCGATCGCGGCGCCGACGCGCGGCGCCAGGTCGAGCAGCGTGGCGCGCACGCCGGGATGTCGCGCGAGCAGGCGGTCGAGCACCGCGCCGTCGCCCCCTCCCACGTCGAGGATCTCCGCGCCGGGCGGCGGCGCGGGCAGGCAGTCGACCACGGCGTCGAGATCGACGAAGAGCGCGCGATACGACTCGGCGGCGCGCGCGAAGATCCGCTCGGGCAGCAGCGCTCTCGCCAGGCGTCCCGCGCTCATCGGCCGAGGCTACCCCGCCGATGGAGCCTCAGGAAGCCGGACCGCGTCCGGCAGGAGGTATGCTCGCCGCCATGCTCGCCGCCGTGATTCCCTGCTTCCGCGTGAAGCGCCACATCCTCGGCGTGCTCGCGGCGATGCCGGCGCTCGTGGACCGGATCTACGTCGTCGACGACGCCTGCCCGGAAGGCAGCGGTAGCGCGGTGGAGGACGGCTCCCGCGATCCGCGCGTCGTGGTGCTGCGCCACGAGCGCAACCGGGGCGTCGGCGGCGCCACGCTGACCGGCTACCGCGCCGCGCTCGAAGGCGGCGCCACGATCGTGGTGCGCCTCGACGGCGACGGGCAGATGGACCCCGCGCTGATCCCGCGGCTCGTGCGCCCGATCGAGGAGGGCGAGGCCGACTACGCCAAGGGCAACCGTTTCTTCGAGCTCGGCGGCCTCGCCGCGATGCCGCGCCTGCGCCTGCTCGGCAACTCGATCCTGTCCTTCGCGAGCAAGCTCTCGTCCGGCTACTGGAACGTGATGGACCCGACCAACGGCTTCACCGCGATCCACGCCGACGTGCTGCGGCAGCTCCCGCTCGACAAGCTGGCGCGCGGCTACTTCTTCGAGTCGGACCTGCTGTTCCGGCTCGGCACGATCCGCGCCGTCGTGTGCGACGTCCCGATGCCCGCGCGCTACGGCGACGAGGCGAGCTCGCTCTCCGTCGGCCGCGTCGCCGGCGAGTTCGCGTGGAAGCACCTCGCGAACACCGGCAAGCGGCTCTTCTACTCGTACTACCTGCGCGACTTCAACATCGCCTCGATCGAGATCGCGCTCGGCGCGCCGCTCGTCGCGTTCGGCGCGTGGATCGGCGTCACGCGCTGGATGGAGAGCGCGCGGCACGGCACGCCCGCGACGAGCGGCACCGTCATGCTGGCGGCGCTGCCGGTCGTGGTCGGCATCCAGCTCGTGCTGGCCTTCCTCTCCTACGACCTCTCCAACGTGCCGCGCGAGGTGCTGCACCGGCGGCTCGCCGCACGCCCGCGCGGCGCGCCGACCGGCGCGTGAAGCCGCGCTTCACCTTCGCGATCCCGTTCTACCGCGGGCTCGGCTATCTCGGCGAAGCGCTCGCGAGCGTGCGCGCGCAGCGCCGCGACGACTGGCGCTGCCTCGTGCTCGACGAGCAGGTCGAGCCGGGCGCCGCCGAGCTGGTGCGCTCGCTCGGCGACGCGCGCATCGAGCACCGCGCCAACCCGCGCTGCCTCGGCATGGTCGCGAACTGGAACCTCGGCCTCGATCTCGCGACGACCGAGCTGGTCACGCTGCTCCACGGCGACGACCGGCTGCTCCCCGACTACGCCGACGTGATCGCCGAGCTCGCCGACGCACACCCGCGCGCCGTCGCGCTGGCCTGCGACGCCGAGATCGTCGACGGCGCGGGGCGGCGCGCGTTCTCGTTCCCCGACTGGGTGAAGCGGCGCTTCGTGCCGGCCGGCGAGCCCTGGCGCCTCGCGGGCGAGCCCGGCCTCGCAGCGCTCGCGCGGGCGGACTTCGTGATGTGTCCGACCGTCGCGTGGCGGCGGCCCGTGCTGGGCCTGCGACGATTCGCCGCAGGCTGGAAACAGGTGCAGGACCTCGACCTGCTCGCGACTCTCCTGCTCGACGGCGACGAGATCGTCGGCACGCGGCGGCGCGCGTACGCGTACCGCCGGCACGCGGCGAGCGCGACGTCGCAGCAGACCGAGGACATGACGCGCTTCGAGGAGGAGGTGGCCGTGCTCGACCGCATCGCGGCGCGGGCGCACGCGCAGGGCTGGCAACGCGCGGCGCGCATCGCGCGCGGCAAGCGGATCGTGCGCCTGCACCTCGGTTTCCGCGCAGCGGGCGATCTCGCGCGCGGACGCGTGCGCCCCGCGCTCGCGAAGCTGCAATACCTCAAACAGACGACACGCGGCGCCGCGTGAGACTCTA
This sequence comes from Pseudomonadota bacterium, assembly GCA_003576805.1. GTDB lineage: Bacteria > Myxococcota_A > UBA9160 > UBA9160 > PR03 > PR03. The sequence continues at coordinate 24,156 of QEVM01000048.1, forward strand.
GATTCCGGCCATGACGGCGAGGCGCAGCACCGCGGCGAATCGGAGCGTGCGACGCGTGAGCGGCGGGCGCAGCGCGCGCCCGCGCGAGCGGCGCGAGATGATCGTCGCGGCCGCGGCGGAGCTGTTCCACACCAAGGGCTTCCGCGCGACGCGCATCGAGGACATCGGGGCCGCCGTCGGCATGACCGGACCCGCGCTCTACCGCCACTTCGAGAGCAAAGAGGCGCTGCTCACCGAGCTGCTCGAGCGCTACTGGCAGCGCGCGGCCCACGACACGCGCGTGGCGCGCCAGGGCCGCACGCCTCGGGAGACGCTGCGTCTGATGATGCGCGCCGCGGTGACGCACGTCGTGGACGACGGCCCGCTCGTCGCCACCGCGCGCACGCAGCTCGCGCACCTGCCGCCCGCGGCGCGCCGCCGCATCGAGCGCCGGCACCGCGCGATCGTCGACCAGTGGGTGGACGGCATCCTCGCGGTGCGCGACGACGTCGACGCCGAGGAAGCGCGCGTGATCGCGATCGGCATCTCCGCGATGGTGACCGCCGCGGCGCAGGAGCCGATCTCGTCGCGCGAGAAGATCATCGAGCGCCTGACGCGCATGGCGATGGCGGCGCTCTTCGCGCGCTGAAGCGCTCGCGCCAAGGAACTTCGACGCGGTACAGCCGGTTCGGCCCGACGACCGCGAGCGGAGTCCAGCCCGTCAGCTTCTCGAAGCCGGCCGCGTCGCCCTCGCGCACGAGCACGTGCGTCGCGCCGAGCGCGCGGAACGCCGGCGAGCGCGGGTCGATGCGCAGGATCACGTAGTCCTGCGAGTGGAGCTGGAAGCGCGGCGCGCGGCCCCGGCTCGCGACGAACGCGACGTGCGCGTAGCGGTCGTACACGGAGCGCTGGCGGCGCTGCGGGTCGATGCGCTGCCAGAGCGCGAGCTGCGGCAGCGGGTGCGCGCCGCCCAGCGCGCGCACGCCGATTGCGCGGAACAGGTTCGGGAGGTCGTCGCGCCCGAACGACACCCACACCGACTCGCCGCCCGCGGCGCGGTCGATCGCGGCGATCTCGCGCGCGAGCGCGTTGTCGCGCAGGTACGCGGCGCCTCCTTGCGCGAGCGGATTGAACCAGAGCGAGATCGCCGCGCTCGCCGCGACGAGCGCGGGCAGCGCGAGGCGCGGCGCGCGCAGCAGCCCGTACGCGAGCGCGCCGTTCGCCGCCGCGAAGCCGAGCAGTACGGGCGTGCGCGCGCCCGTCAGCTCGCGCGCCAGCCACACGCCGGCGGCGGCGGTCGTCGCGAGCCAGGCCGCCGCCAC
>QEVM01000315.1 GCA_003576805.1 Pseudomonadota bacterium
GCGCGCCCTGCACCTGCGCGCCGGCTTGCGGGTCGCCGCTCGTCGTGACGGGCGGCCAGATCTCCGCGCACTTCCCGTCGCAGTTGCTCTTCGCGACCGCCGCGCCCTCGCCTTGCCGGTCGGCCGTGAACAGGTACACGGCGCGGCCGCCTGCGGTGAGGTGCGAGCCGTACTGCGAGTCTTGGCGGACTTCGATCTTCGCGGGCGCCTGGGCGCGCGCCGCTGCCGGTGCGAACACGGTCCACGGCAGCGCGGCGAGCGCCGCCAGTGCGACGACATGGCTCCGCATCTTGCGTTCCTCCTCGTGTGCTCCGCCTCGTTGCGGATGCGAGAAGTCGATGCAAGACAGGGACCGCGTCCGGCGCGAGCCGCACGCTAGAGCTGGAACTGCTTCTTGTAGTCCACCGTGAGCCAGCGCTCCGGGCGCATGCGCACGACGACGCTCTCGCCGGCATCGCGCTCGCCCGCGGTGGCTGCGACGTACTGGTCGCCGAACTCGCGGCCGAGGTAGCGGTGCGCCATCGGGCGCGTGTCGCGCTCGCGGTCGGCCGGCTCGATCGACGTGATCGGGCCCTCGACGCTCACGTACTGGTACGGGACCTGCTCGCTCTGCGCGGCGAGCGAGATGCGCTTGCCGACCGCGAGCAGCCGGCCCTTGCGCGAGCTCCGCTCGGTGATGACCCACAGCTCGCCGCCGGGCACGTAGTCGTACCAGATCGGCACGGTCAGCGGGCCGCGTCCCGGCTCCTCGATGCTGATCACGCCGACGTGCAGCGCGGCGAGGAAGGCTTCGCGTTCCGAGCGGGTCATGGACAACGACGACATGCAAGCTCCCTCCGCGGGCGCGGCGCGGCAACGCTATCGCAGCCGTCGGGCGCTGCGCTCAGCGCCCGCGCCAGGCCGCTTCGAGCAGCTCCACCAGCTCGCGCACCAGCGGCATGCGCGGGTTCGTGCGCAGGCTCGGGTCCTCGAACGCCGCGCGCGCCAGATCGGGCAGCGCCGCCTCGAAGTCCGGACGCGCGACGCCCGCCGCCGCCAGCGAGCGCGGGATGCCGACCTCGTCGAGCAGCGCGTCCACGCTCGCGAAGAAGCGCTCGCGCCGCTCGTCCTCGCCGTGGCCGCCGAGCCCGAGCACCCAGCCGAGCCGCGCGTACTGCTCCGGCGCGACGTACGCCGAGTAGCCGGGCGCCGGCATGAACTTGGTCGGCAGCGACGCGTTGTAGCGCAGCACGTGCGAGAGGAAGATGCCGTTCGCGCAGCCGTGCGAGAGTCCGAAGCGCGCGCCGACGGCGTGCGCGAGCGCGTGGTTCACGCCGACGAAGGCGTTCGAGAACGCGAGCCCCGCGAGCGTCGCGGCGTTGGCCATCGCGGTGCGCGCCTCGAGGTCGCTGCCGTCCGCCACCGCGCGCGGCAGGTGCTCGAGGATCAGCCGCACCGCCTGCACGCAGAACGCCTCGGTGTAGGGCGACGCGAAGATCGAGACGCCCGCCTCGAGCGCGTGGGTGAGCGCGTTGACGCCGGTGTCCGCCGTGACGCGCGGGGGCATCGAGATCGTCAGGTTCGGGTCCACGATCGCCATGTCGGGCACCAGCGAGTAGTCGACGAGCGTCACCTTGCGCCGGCCCTCGGTCACGACCGCCGCGGGCGACACCTCCGAGCCCGTGCCGCTCGTCGTCGGGATCGCGACGAGCCGCACCGCGTGCGCCATGCGCGGGTACTGCGCCACGCGCTTGCGCGCGTCGAGGAACGGCAGCGCCAGCTCGGACACCGACAGCCCCGGGCTCTCGAAGAAGAGCCGCATCGCCTTGGCGGCGTCGAGCACCGAGCCGCCGCCGACCGCGACGAGCAGGTCCGGCGCCATGCGCTGGAGCGTCTCGACGCCGGCGCGGATCTGGCGCTCGTCGGGCTCGGGCTCGATCTCCGAGAACACGTGCACGCCGCCCGAGACGCGCAGGTACTTGCGCACCTCGTCCGCGACGCCGCGCCGCTCGCCGTCCGCGTCGGTCACGATCACCGCGGTGCGCGCCTCGACCTGGCGCAGGTTCTCGAGCGCGCCGGCGTTGAAGTAGGTGTCCGACGGGACGCGGAACCACTGCGGCGGCGTCGCGCGCCGCGAGACGACCTTCACGTTCATCAGGTTGTCCACGTTGACGTTCGCCGTCGTGCAGGAGCCGCCCCAGGTCCCGCAGCCGAGCGAGAAGGTCGGCGTCAGCGAGTTGTAGATGCCGCCGAGCGCACCGACCGCGGTCGGCGCGTTGACCAGGATGCGGCCGGTGCGGACGCGCCGCGCGAACAGGTCCACGACCGACTCGTCGCGCGCGTACACCGCCGACGTGTGGCCGAGCCCGCCGCGCTCGGTCACGAGCTCGCAGGCCGCGACGCCGTGCTCGACGCTCGGCGAGCGCACGAGCCCGAGCACCGGCATCAGCTTCTCGTGCACGAGCGGGTGCTCGCCGAGCGCGGCGAGATCGCTCGGCAGCGGCGCGAGCAGCACCTTGTCGGTCGGCTCGGCGCGGAAGCCCGCCTTCTCGGCGAGCGCCGCGGGCGAGCGCCCGACCGCCTCGATGTTGGGATCGCCGCTCTCGGTGAACGCGAGCTTCGCGATCGCCTCCACCTCGGCCGGCGCGAGCAGCCGCGCGCCCATGCGCTGGAACTCGGCGACGGTGGCGTCCCAGATCGCGTCGTCCACGACGCAGGTCTGCTCGGCCGGGCAGATCACCGAGGCGTCGAAGGTCTTCGAGATCAGGATGTCGACGACCGCGCCGCGCACGTCGGCGCTGCGGTGCAGGTAGACCGGCGCGTTGCCGGGCCCGACGCTGATCACGGGCTTCCCCGCCGCGTTCGCGAGCGCGACGATCTTGGGCCCGCCCGTCGTCCAGATGAGATCGATGCCCGGGTGGTGGAAGAGGTAGTGCGTGACCTCGCGCGGCGCGTCGGGGATCACCTGCAGCGCGCCGGGCGGGAGACCGGCGCGCGCGCCCGCTTCGCTGAGGACCTCGATGCTGCGCTCGGCGCAGCGGATCGCGCGCGGCGACGGCCGGAACAGCATCGCGTTGCGCGTCTTGACGCCGACGATCGCCTTGAACAGCGCCGTGGACGTGGGATTCGTCACCGGCAGGATCGCCATCACCACGCCGATCGGCTCCGCGACGTACTGGAGGTTGCGCTCCGGCTCCTCGCGGATCACCCCGACCGTCTTCTTGTCCTTCAGGTAGTCGTAGAGGAACTCGGTCGCGACGTAGTTCTTGACGACCTTGTCCTCGAAGACGCCGAAGCCCGTCTCCTCGAGCGCGAGCTGCGCGAGCGGCACCGCCTCGCGCAGGCCGCCGACCACCATCTCCCAGACGATGCGGTCGACCGCGGCCTGGTCGAGCCGGCGCAACGCGTCGGTCGCCTCGCGCGCGCGCGCGACGATCGCGTCGAGCTCGCGGATGCGCTGCGGATCCAGCTCCTTCGTCTCGCCCATCGCGTCCTCCAGTCCGTCACGCTGCACGGAGCAAGTCGCGTGCCGCCAGGCGTCGGCCGCGCGACACGGCTTGCCCGGCTCCGCTGCGCCGCGCTGAGGCAGCGCGCCTCGCGAGGCGCCGCCGCGGTCGGGCGAATCGCCGCGCGGCGACGGGCGCCTACCATGGAGAGCGTGCCCGATCTGCGCCGCCGCGACCGCCTCGACCGCCGCGCCGAACGAGGCCGCCTGCGCGGCCGGCACGTGCGCGCCGCGGCGCGCGCGCTCGCGGCGCTGCACGCCGGCGCCGCGCCCTGCGCCGACGACGCGTCCGCCGGACCGCTCGCGCTCGGCCGGCGACTGCGCGAGTACGAAGCGGCGCTCGCCGGCTGCGGAGCGG
>QEVM01000316.1 GCA_003576805.1 Pseudomonadota bacterium
GCGCGGTGCCGCGCGCGCGCCGGGTCGGCGCCGCGCTCCGCCTCCGCGTGACGCGCCAGCGTGTCGTCGTCCAGCAGCCGCGGGCCGTGGTCGCCGCGCACGAGCGGCGCCCACGCCAGCGACGCGACGGCGCGCGAGAACCAAGTCGCGTCGTACGGCGACGGGTTCGCGGGCCCCGTCTCGCCCTGCGGCCCGAGCTGGAGCGCGTCGAAGCCGAGCCCGCGCACGAACGCGAAGAAGCGCCCCGCCGCGTCGGACGCCGGCGCGCCGCGCCCCACGTCCTCGCCGGCAGAGGCGGGCAGGCTGGCATCGTGGATCGCGAGCGCGAGGCGGCGGATGCCGAGCGTGGCGAGCGCGTCCGCGACGGCGCGCGACGGCGCTGCGTCGCGGGCGCTCACGCCTCGCCCGCGTTCTCGGGCACGGCGAGCAGGCGCAGCAGGCCGGCGAGCGGGATGCGCGCCCACTCCGGCCGGTGGTCGAGCTCGTAGCCGAGCTCGTACACCGCCTTCTCGAGCATGACGACGCCGAGCAGCGTCGCGAGCGCGTTCGGATCGGACGGCACGAGCGCGACCGGCTGGACCACGCGCAGGTAGGAACGCAGGAACGCGGAGCCGAGCCACTCGCGCCCGAGGCGCGCCCACGGCGCGACGCGCGGGACGTCCTCGGGGCGGATCGTGCCCTTCTCGGCGAACGAGAGCAGCGACCCCTCGGCGGCGTAGTCGAACGAGCGCAGCATGCCGGCGACGTCGACGAGCGGCGAGCGCTTGAGCCGGCGTTCGCCGAGCGAGCGCGCCGGCTCGCCTTCGAAGTCGGTGAACACGAAGTCGTGTCCGCTGCGGAGCACTTGGCCGAGATGGAGGTCGCCGTGGCAGCGGATGCGCATCGCGTCGATGCGCCCGCCGATCAGCGCGCGGAAGCGCTCCTCGATGTGATCGGCCGCGGCGAGCAGGCGGCGGGCGTCGCGCGCCGTGGCGGGCGGCAGCGCGTCGAGCGAGAGGCGCAGCGCTCCCAGCACGCGCGCCGTCAGGTTGCGCGTCGACTGGTAGAGCGAGCGCTGGTAGAGCGTCGTGAAGCGCTCGGGCGCGACCTCGGGGTCGTCGCGATCGGAGGCGAGCGCGACGTGCAGCTCGCCGGTGCGCTGCCCGAGCAGCCGGATGCTCTCCAAGTTGGCGCCGAGCAGCTCCAGCACGATCGGCGGCGGCGGCGGCCCGAACGCCATCTCGAGGAGCGACGACGCCGGCGGCGGCGGCGGCGCCTCGCCGGGCAGCGCCAGCACTTCCTCGTAGAAGTTGCGCAGGCAGTCGAGCACCCAGCTCCAGGCGTCGCCCTCGTTGTGCTTCCACTCGTGCAGGATCGCGACGGTGACGGGCTGCCCGTGCGGCACGCGGTACTCGACGAAGCCGCCGACGCGCGGCACGTGCGGGAACGGCGTGCGCTCGGTGAGGAAGCGGCCGATCTCGAGATCGGGATTGGTGCCGTCCACGAGGCGCCGATACAGCTTGAGCACGAAGCGATCGCCGAACGCGACGGACGTGTTGCTCTGCTCGACGCGCAGCACGTTCGGCTGGAGCGCCGAGCCGGCGTCGCCGCGCAGCTCGCGGAAGGCGGCGGTCGTGCCCGCCGTGAGCTGGCCCGCGACGCCGTCCCAGCGCCGGCGCCGCGCGATCCCGTCGAGCCACGCCGTGCAGAACGCGGGATCCTCGAGCGCGTCGTAGAGCACGCCGCGGCTGCCGCCGGAGCGATCGGCGGGCAGCTCGACCAGCACGCTCTGCGGCCGCTCGCGCATCAGCATCTCCGCGCGCTCGTCGTACGCGAACGACACGGGCAGCGACCAGGTGTCGGCGCCCGCCGGCTCGCGGTCGACGCGCACCAGCAGCAGCAGCGCCTCGGCGCCGGCGTTGGACATCGGGATGGCGTCGAGCAGGCGCGCCGAGCGCACGCGGCCCGCCTTCGCGCCGAACCAGCGCCGCTCCTGGAGCAGGCTGGGCAGCACCCCTTCGAGCGCGGCGCGCTCGGTGCCGCGCAGCGACGCGAGCCCGGTCGGCGTCAGCGACAGCGTCGGCCGCGGCGCCGGCGTGCGCTCGTCGCGACCGTCCGCGCCGGGCCGTTCCAGCGACATCCAGTAGAACGAGTGCGGCCCGAGCGTCAGCAGGTACGGCTGCTCGCCGATCGACGGGAAGCTCTTCCCGCCGAACAGCTCGACCGCGATCATGCCCTTGTACGCCGAGAGGTCGAGCTCGACGTACTCCACGAAGCGCGAGAGGTTCGCGACGACCAGCACGTGCTCGCTGGCGTCGTGGCGCACGAAGGCCAGCACCTTGCGGTTGGTCGGGTGCAGGAACTCGATCGAGCCGCGGCAGAACGAGCGCGTGCGCTTGCGCAGCGCGATCAGCCGCTTCATCCAGTTGAGCAGCGAGTACGGGTTGTGCTGCTGCGCCTCGACGTTGACGCTCTCGTAGTGGTACTCGGGGTCGATGATGACCGGCAGGAACAGGCGCTGCGGGTTCGAGGTGGAGAAGCCGGCGTTGCGGTCGCTGCTCCACTGCATCGGGGTGCGCACGCCGTTGCGGTCGCCGAGGAAGAAGTTGTCGCCCATGCCGATCTCGTCGCCGTAGTAGACGATCGGCGTGCCGGGCAGCGAGAACAGCAGCGCGTTCAGCAGCTCGATGCGGCGGCGGTCGTTGCCGAGCAGCGGCGCCAGCCGGCGGCGGATGCCCAGGTTGATCCGGGCGCGCGCGTCGTGCGCGTAGACCCGGTACATGTAGTCGCGCTCCTCGTCGGTGACCATCTCGAGCGTCAGCTCGTCGTGGTTGCGCAGGAAGAGCCCCCACTGGCAGGTCGGCGGGATCTCCGGCGTCTGCGAGAGGATGTCGACGATCGGGTGGCGGTCCTCCATGTGGATCGCCATGAACAGCCGCGGCATCAGCGGGAAGTGGAACGCCATGTGGCACTCGTCGCCGTCGCCGAAGTAGGCGACGGCGTCCTCGGGCCACTGGTTCGCCTCCGCGAGCAGCATGCGGTCGCGCCAGCGCGCGTCGACGTGCGCGCGGATCTCCTTCAGGAACGCGTGCGTCTCGGGCAGGTTCTCGCAGTTCATGCCCTCGCGCTCGAAGAGGTAGGGCACCGCGTCGAGGCGCAGCCCGTCCACGCCGAGCGCGAACCAGAAGTCGAGCACGCGCAGCATCTCGCGCCGCACGGCGGGCTCCTCGAAGTTGAGGTCGGGCTGGTGCGAGTAGAAGCGGTGGAAGAAGTACGCGCCCGCGACCGGGTCCCAGGTCCAGTTGGAACGCTCGAAGTCCTTGAAGATGATGCGCGCCTCGGTGTAGCGGTCCTGGGTGTCGCTCCAGACGTACCAGTTGCGGAAGCGCGAGCCGGGCGGCGCGCGGCGCGCGCGCTGGAACCACGGGTGCTCGTCCGAGGTGTGGTTGATCACGAGCTCGGTGACGACGCGCAGCCCGCGCCGGTGCGCCTCGCGCAGGAAGACCTTGAAGTCGTCGAGCGTGCCGGCGTCCGGGTGGATGTCCGTGTAGTCGGAGATGTCGTAGCCGTCGTCGCGCATCGGCGACTTGCAGAACGGCAGCAGCCACAGGACGGTGACGCCGAGGTCCTGGAGGTAGTCGAGCCGCCGGGTGAGGCCGCGGAAGTCGCCGATCCCGTCGCCGTCGCCGTCCTGGTAGGCGCCGACGCGGATCTCGTAGAAGACCGCGTCCTTGTACCAGAGCGGGTCGGATGCGGGCAGCGCGCGGCGCGCGGCCGAGCGCCCGCTGCGGCGGCGGCGCGTCCTCACGGCTCGCCCGCCGCCGGCGCGAAGCCGAGCCGCCAGACGACCGGCGCGAGC
>QEVM01000317.1 GCA_003576805.1 Pseudomonadota bacterium
GCGGCGCGTCGCTCGCCGTCACGCTGGAGCCGTGTTCGCACCACGGGCGCACGCCGCCGTGCGCCGACGCCGTGCTCGCCGCCGGCGTCGCGCGCGTCTACGTCGGGCACCGCGACCCACACCCCGCCGTGTCGGGGCGCGGGCTCGCCCGGCTGCGCCGCGCCGGCGTCGCGGTCGAGGTCGGCGTGCTCGAGGCCGAGTGCCGCGCGCAGCACCGCGGCTTCGTGTCGGTCGTGGAGCGCGGGCGTCCGTTCGTCACGCTCAAGCTCGCCGCGACGCTCGACGGGCGCATCGCGACCGCGCGCGGCGAGTCGCGCTGGATCAGCGGTCCGGCCGCGCGGCGCCACGTGCACGCGCTGCGCGCGCGCACCGACGCGATCCTGATCGGCGCGGGCACCGCGCTCGCCGACGATCCCGCGCTCACCGCGCGCCGCGGCCAGCGCGTGATCCAGCGGCCGGTGCGCGTGCTGCTCGACTCGCGACTGCGCGTCCCGCTCGGCGCGCAGCTCTTCCGCGACGGCGAGCGGACGTGGGTCGTGTGCACGACCGCGGCGCCGGCCGCGCGACGGCGCGCCGTCGAGGCGACCGGCGCGCGGCTGCTGCCGATCCGCGCGCGGCGCGGCAAGATCCCGCTCGCCGCGGCCCTCGCCTTGCTCGCGCGCGAAGGACTCGGCACCGTGCTCGTGGAAGCGGGCGGCACGCTGGCCGCCGCCTTCGTGGAAGAGGGTCTGGTGGACGAGCTGCTGTGGTACGTGGCGCCGAAGCTGATCGGTGCGGACGGGCGCCCCGCGCTGGGTCCGCTCGGCGTCGCGCGCCTCGCGGACGCGCCCGGGCTGGGCGCGCTGCGCGTGCGCCGGCTCGGCGCCGACCTGCTCGTCGAGGCGCGCGTCGCCGCGCGCGAGGCGGCGCGATGAAGGCCTGGGAGATCCGGCGCGACGCGACCGGCCTGCGCGTCGCGATCGTCGTGTCGCGGTTCAATCACCTGATCACGGTGCGGCTGCTGCAGGGCGCCGTCTCGGAGCTCGTCGCGCGCGGCGCCGACGCCGACGACCTGCACGTCGCGTGGGTGCCCGGCGCATTCGAGATCCCGCAGGCCGCGCGCCAGCTCGCGCAAACCGGACGCTACGATGCCGTCGTGACCCTGGGCGTCGTGATTCGCGGCGGCACGCCGCACTTCGAGTACGTGTGCAGCGCCGTGACCGACGGCGTGCGCGAGATCGTCCGCGACACGAACGTGCCGGTGGGCTTCGGCGTGCTCACCACCGACGACACCGCGCAGGCGCTCGCGCGCGCCGGCGGCGAGCACGGCAACAAGGGCGCCGAGGCGGCGCTCGCCGCGATCGAGATGGTGCACGTCGTGCGCGCGGCGAAGTCGGAGCCGGGCTCGTGAGCCGGCCGCCGCGCGCGCCGCGCGTGCAGTCGCGGCAGGCCGCGCTGCAGGCGCTCTACGCCGTCGACGTCGCGCGGCGCGGCGCCGAGGAGCCGCTCGAGCCGCTGGCGGTCGAGGAGGCGCTGGCCGAGCTGGCGGCGCACTTCGAGCTGCCCGAGGGCGCGCGCGAGTACGCTCGCGAGCTGGCGGTCGGCGTCGCGCGCCATCGCGACGCGATCGACGCGCAGCTCGTGGCGCACAGCACCAACTGGCGCATCGAGCGCATGGCCGTCGTGGATCGCAACGTGCTGCGGCTCGCGATCTACGAGATGGGCTGGCTCGGCCTGCCGCCGTCGGTGGCGATCGACGAAGCCGTCGAGCTGGCGCGCCGCTTCGGCGCCGATCCGTCGCCCGCCTTCGTGAACGGCGTGCTCGACGCGGTCGCACACTCGTTCGCCGGCCGCGCGCGCGCCTGGGAGACGACGTGAGGTCGACGCTCGCGCTCGAGGTCGGCGACGCCGAGTCGCTCGCGCGCGTCGGCGCGCAGGTCGCGGTCGCCGGCTTCTTCCGCGACCAGCGCCCGCTGCGAGGCGGCGCCGGGCTCGCCGACTGGCGCCTGTGCGGCTTCGTGTCGCGACTGCTGCTGGCGGCGCGCGCGCAGGGCGAGGTCGGCGAGGCGCTGCTCGCGACCACGCACGGCCGGCTGCGCGCCGGACGTCTGCTCCTCGTCGGACTCGGGCCGCGCACGCGCTTCGGACCCGACGAGCACCGCGCCGCGGTCGCGGGCGCGATGCACCGGCTGCTCGATCTCGGCGCCGCCTCGGCGGCGCTCGACCTGCCGCTCCCGCATCCCGACGCCAGCGTCGAGCAGATGGCGGCGGGCATCGTCCAGGGTGCGTGCAGCGTGCTCGACGCGCGCTCCGCCCGCTTCCTGCTCCGCGTGGTGGCGCCGCCCGGCGGCGCGAGCCGGCTGCGCGGAGCGCTCGAGCACGCGGCGACGCGCCACCCGCGCGGCGCCACTTCGCTGCGGCTCGTGCGGGTTCCGGCGGCGGGCGCCGCGCCGCGCTCCGCGCCGCCGCGCGCTCCCGTCGCCTGATTCGCCGTCGCGCGCGCGTCGCGTCCGCGATTCCGTCAAGTTGCCGGCCCGATGGCCCGATCAGGCCCGGGACGAACCGGCGCGTCGTGCGGGCCGGGTCCGTCCGCTTGCCCTGCGCAAGGGGGAGTCGCGCCGGATGAGTCTGGTCGGAAGCCTCGAAGATCTCGGACTCGGCGAGATCTTGCAGATCGTCAGCCTCTCCGGGAAATCCGGCGTGCTGTGGATCCGCTCTCCGCACGGAGAGGGGCGCATCGTGTTCGACCGCGGCGCGATCCGCGGCGCGACGCTCGACGGCGGTCCGCGCGACCTGCGCGCGCTGGTCGCCGCCGCGAGCGCGCTGTCCGAGGCCGAGCTCGCCGAGCTCGAGCGCGAGGCGGCGGCCGAAGGCGCAACCTTCGAGGAGGTGCTGCTCGCCCGCACCGCGCTCGACGCCGCGCGCCTCGACGAGCTGCGCGAGCGACACGTCGAGACGACGGTGCTCCTCATGTTCGGCTGGCTGCTCGGTGAGTTCAGCTTCGAGATCCGCGACGAGGCGCCCGACGTGCGCGACGAGCTGCTGCTGCGCGCCGGCATGAACGCGCAGTTCCTCGCGCTCGAGGGCACGCGGCTGCGCGACGAGCGCCTGCACGAGAGCGGCGGCGCGCCGCGCGTCGAAGCCGACGGCTTCGGCGAGGACGACGCGGACGACGACGACGCGGACGAGATCCTCGGGCCCGAGGCGGTCGCCGAGCTGGAGATCACCGTGCTCGAGCTGCTCGAGGACGAGGTGGAAGCCGACCTCGTCGCGGAGCCGCTCGACCTCGCGCCGGCGGGCGCGACGGTGGACGAGGATCCGACGTTGACGGGCGAGCTCCCGCCGATCGCGGTGCCCGCGCTCGCCGCCGGACAGGGTGAAGACACGCCTGAGGCGGCGCCCGCCGCCGTCGAGGCCGCCGTCCCGTCGCATGCCATCGCGCCGCCCGCCGCGCCGGCGCCCGTCGCGCCGGCGCTGCCCGCGTGCACGGGCGCGGTGATCGTCGACCGCGATCTCGCCGTCCTCGAGTGGGCCAAGAACGCGATCGCGCCGCTCGGCCTGCGCACGCACATCTTCCCGCGCTCCGAGCTCGCGATCGAGCGCATCCGCCAGTACTTCTCGCGCGGCGAGACGCCGCTCGTCGTGCTCAGCACCGAGACGCCGCCCGATTCGGTGAGCGGCGCGCGCGACTGGGCGGAGATCGCGGCGCGGCTGCGCGCGCAGGTGCCGGCGCTGCCGTTCCTGGTCGTGGCCGCGCCGGGCGCGCCGGTGGCGCCCGCGAGCGAACGCGCGATCCCGGACGCGGTCGTGCCGCGCCCGCCGACCAGCGTGCTCGCCGACGACCGCGCGCGCGACCAG
>QEVM01000318.1 GCA_003576805.1 Pseudomonadota bacterium
GCGCCGCGCCGAGCGCGGCCGCCACCGCGTCGCCGATGCGGCGGTGGCCTTCGGCGTCGGGGTGGATGCCGTCGGGCAGGCAGAGCTCGTCGCGCGCGCAGCCGACGAGGACCGGCGCCAGCGCGAGCTCCGGCGCGCCGTGCTCGCGCGCGAGCCGCGTCAAGATCTCCTCGTACGCCGCGGCCGGCGGCGGGCGCTCGCGACGCCGCGCCGCGTACGGCGGCACGAGCACGAGCGCGCGCGCGCCGGCGGATCGTGTCGCGGCCAGCATCGCGCGCACGTTCGCCTCGAACGCCGCGGGCGGCACGCGCGCGATCCCGTGCGGGTCGCGCAGGTGGCGGTCGATCCAGCCGCCGAGCTTGTCGGCCGCGAGCTCGGCCGCGACCGCCGCGCGCAGCCGGTGCGGCGCGCCCGTGCGGCGCTGCATGCGCGCCGGAATGGCCGCGTCCGGGTAGTACACGCGCCGGCGTCGGTCGTTGTAGGCCCCGACGAGCAGCACGACGTCGTCGGGCCGCCAGGCGAGCATGCGGCGCAGCAGCACGCGCGACTGGTGCGAGCTGTAGCCCGGCGCCGCGGCGACCAGCGGCTCGACGCGCGCGCCGCCCGCCGCGGCGAGGCGCTGCGCCGCGATCGCCCAGTACGTCTCGTGCTCGGCGACGCCCCAGCCCCACGTCGTCGAGTCGCCGACGAAGAGCACGCGCCGCGTGCCGGGCGGCTTCGCGCGCGCCGGCACGGGACCGCGCAGGCCGAGCGCGTTGACGACGCCGCCCGCGACGCGCGCGCCCGGCCGGTACGCGAAGCCCAGCTCGGCGTCGGGCGTCCAGTACGCCTCCTTCGGCGCCCAGCAGGCGTCCGCCTCCGGCAGCCCGAACGCGCGCAGTCCGCCCTCGAGCAGCGCGAGGCAGAGCAGCGCCACCGCGACGCGGAAGCCGATCTCGCGCGCGCGCCCGCTCAAAGCCCGACGAGCGGCTCGACCAGCGCGCGCACGTCGACGCGCGCGCGGATGCGCGCACACAGCATGAACGAGCCGACCAGCTTGCGGTGCAGGAAGACCGTCTCGGGCGGGGGCGGGCGCAGGAAGCCCTTCTTGAAGGCGAGGTCGAAGCCGAGGTCGCGCACGCGCACGGGGATGCGCGAGCGCCCGAAGTCGTACGCGCCGCGGTGTCGGAACGGCTCGCAGACGGTCAGCACCAGCTCCTCGACGCCGCGCGCGCGGTCCTCGCGCTCGCCGGCGGGCAGGTAGCCGATCGCCACCGCCGCGGCGCGGATCTCGGCGCGGTCGCCCGCGATCGCCGCCCGCACGATGCGCGCGTAGCGCTCGCAGAAGGCGGGGTCGAAGACGCGCGCCGAGCCGAGGTCGAGCAGCGCGATGCGGTCGGTCGCGGGCTCGACCAGGTAGTTGGCGAAGTTGGGGTCGGTCTGCATGAAGTGGAACTCGAACAGCTCGCGGAAGACGAGCCGCTCGAGCGCGTGGCCGACGGCGTCGCGTCGCCTCTGCTCCGTGTCGGGCGCCGCGAGCGACTCGATCGGCTCCCCGAGCACGCGGTCCATCGCCAGCACGCGGCGCGTGGTGAGGTCGACGTGCACGGCCGGCACGAAGAGCGCGCTCTCGCCCTCCAGCAGCGCGGCGTAGCGGCGCAGGTGCTCGGCCTCCTGGAGGTAGTCGGCCTCCTGCTTCAACTGCCGCTTGGCCTCCGCGAGAATGCCCGAGAGATCGACCTCGACCGGCAGCAGCTTCGCCATGCGCAGCAGCGACGCGACGTTGTCGACGTCGCTGTCGATGCTCCGCGCGACGCCGGGATACTGGATCTTCAGCGCCAGCGCGCGGCCGTCCTGCGCGGTCGCGGCGTGCACCTGGCCGATCGACGCCGCTGCGATCGGCTCCCAGTCGAAATCGAGGAAGCGCGCCTCCCAGCCCTTGCCGTACTCGCGCCCGAGCACGCCGCGTACCTGGCCGGGGGGCATCACGTCGGCGGAGGCGCGCAGCACGGCGAGCGCCTCGGCGAACTCGGGCGGCAGCAGGTCGGCGCTCTCGAGCGAGAGGAGCTGGCCGAGCTTCATCGCAGCGCCGCGCAGCCGCGCGAGGCGCTGCGCGAGCCGCTTCGCCGCCTCGGGATTGAAGAGCGCGCTCGCCGCGTCGCCCGCCTCCTTCCCGAAGAAGCGGCGCGTGCCCTCGACGAGGCCGCCGGCCGCGAACTCGCCCGCCATCCAGCCGAAGCGCGCGAGCCGTTCGAGCCGTCCCGACGGCACGCGCGAGCGCCGCCGCGGCGGGCGCTCGTCGCTCACAGCTTCGCCGCCGCCGCGGCGCCCTTCGCGTAGGCGTCGACGGTCGCCGCGACGATCGCCTTCTCCAGCAGCCGGCCGACGCCGAAGAGCTGCACCTCGACGACGCCGTCGAGCACGCGCTCGCAGCGCTTCGCGCCGCGCGGCTCGATGCGCACCACGCCTTCGATGCGCGCGTGGTCGGACAGCACCGACGGCCGCATGCGCCAGCGCACCTCCATGCGGTCCTTCGCGCGCCACTGCTCCTCGACGTAGCTCGGCGCGCCCGCGTTCGGCGCGATGCGGTCGAAGAGGCTGCGCAGCGCCGTGGGCAGCTCGGGCCGCGACAGGATCTTGCGGTAGACCGCGTCCGGCTCGTCGCGGCGCTCGAGCTCTTCGTACGCGTGCAGCCCGGCCGCCTCGGCGACCAGCGCCTCGTAGCGCGGCGCGTGCAACACGTCCCAGAAGGCTTCGGCGGAGAGCGGGATGGCGTGCGCGCAGTAGAGCTTCACGCCGGGACGCTAGCGCCGGCGTGCGCGCGGATCAGGCGCCGGCGCGCGCCTCGATCCAGCGCCGGTAACGCGGCGTCGGGAAGAACGCGAGCACCAGCATCGCGGCCGCGATCGCGCCGAGCACCGAAGTGACGGCGACGATCGTCTGGACGATCGGGAGCCCGTGCTCGGCGCTCCAGCCGTCGGCGCTGCCCGCGACGGCGACGTACCACAGGCGCGCCGCGGGATCGGAGAGCTGCAGCAGGCACATCGTCGCGGCCCACGCGCCCCACAGCAGGAAGCGGTTCACGAGCAGCGCATCGGCGAGCCCGACGCGCCGCCGCTTCTCGAGCCGCGCCCAGTACGCGAGCGACTCGCCCGCCATCCACGCCATCGGCGTCCAGCGCGCCGCCACCGAGATCCAGTACGGCCAGCTCGCGAGCACCTTCACCTCGAAACGGTCGAGCGCGGCGACGCCCGCGAGCGCAGCCGCCATCGCGACCGCGAGCGCGGCGACGCAGCGGCGCGCGGCCGCCGAGCGCGGGCGGAACACGCGCTGCGTGAAGAGCGCGATCCCGGCCATGCCGGCCGACGCGAACGCGAGGTACAGCGCGAGGCCCGCGCGACGCGCCGCGTCGGGCAGCGCGAGGTCGGGGTCCGCCCAGCTCGTGTAGGTCGTGATGGAGCAGATCGCGCCGAGGAACGCGGCGAAGAGGAAGTAGACGCCGAGCCAGCTCTCCGGGCCGCGCGTGCGCGCGCCGAGCCGCAGCAGGCGCACGCCGACGAACAGCGCGAGCCCGAGATTGATCGCGGTGACGAGGCCGCCGATCGCCTGCACGCCGTGCCTCCGCGCCCGCCGCTGCGGGCCCGGCGGCTCATCGACCGCGCTCGGAGGCGACTTGATGCGCGGAGCTGCCGGGCGCGCGCGGCATCCGCCGCCGCGCGCGCGGTATGCTGCGCGCTCCCCAGAAGGAGTGCGCCTCGATGCGACGTTCGACGCGACGCCGGATGCGACGCCTGGCGGGCCGCGCCGCGCGCGCCGCCCTCGCGGTCGCCGCGCTCGGCGGCGCGGGCGCCTGGCGCG
>QEVM01000319.1 GCA_003576805.1 Pseudomonadota bacterium
AAGCGCCGCCGTTCGCCCGCGAACGCGCGCCGCGTCGCGTCGCGGCGCGCCGCGGGCGACGCCGCCTGCTCCGCGAGCGCTGCGCGCACGGCGTCGTCGAAGCCGGCGCCGGATCGTCCGAGCCGCGCCGCGAGATCGTCGCGCGACGCCACCATCGTGTGACGCAGGCTCTGGATCAGCGGCGCGACGAGCGCGCGCGGAGCCTGCGTGACGAGCGACACCCAAAGGCGTGACAGGCCGGGCGAGAAGAACGGCACGGGCAGCATCGGCCGGCGCTTGCCGAGCAGCGCGGCGGTGCGCTGCATCATCGCGCGGTAGGTCATCACCTCGGGACCGCCCGCCTCGAGCACGGCGCCCGCGCAGGAAGCGTCGCCCACGGTGCCGGCGAGCAGCTCCGCGACGTCGGCGAGCGCGACCGGCTGCGTGCGCGTCGCCGTCCACGCCGGGCACAGCATCACCGGCAGCCGTCGCACCAGCCGCTCGAGGAGCTGGAACGACGAGCCGCCCGCGCCGATCACGAGCCCGGCGCGCACGGCCGTGAGCGGCACGCCGCGCGACGCGAGCGTGCGCTCGACCTCGAGCCGGCTCTCGAGGTGCTGCGAGAGCGCTTCGTCCTCGGCGGCGAGCCCGCCGAGGTAGACGATCTGGCGCAGGCCCGCGCGCTGCGCGGCGCGCGCGAAGTTGTCCGCGAGCACGAGATCGACGTCCGCGAAGCTCGCCTGCGTGAGGCGCGCCGACGGCATCATCGAGTGCACGAGGTAGACGCCGTAGTCGGCGCCCGCGAGCGCGCGCTCGGTGTCGCGCAGCGAGAAGAGGTCGCAGGCGCGCCACTCGACGTGCGCGGGGGGCGTCGCCTCGGGCGCGCCGCGCGAGAGCGCGACGACGTGGAAGCGCGCGGCGAGCAGCGGCAGCAGCGCGCGTCCGACGAAGCCGCTGGCTCCCGCGACCACCACCCGCGCGCGCTCGCGTTCCACGCCGGAGCGGTAGGCAGCGGCGCGCGCAGCGTCAAGCGGCCGCGCGCTTCGCGGGCCGCCGGAGGCCGTGCTACGCAGCGGACGGCGCCCCACCACACGGAGACGAGTCGTGAAGCTCCACACAGGCATCGGTCCCAACCCGCGCGTCGTGCGCATCTTCCTCGCCGAGAAGGGCCTCGACGTCCCGCTCGTGCAGGTCGACCTGATGAGCGGCGAGAACCGGCGCGAGCCCTATCTCTCGAAGAACCCCGCCGGCCAGCTGCCCTGCCTGGAGCTCGACGACGGCAGCTTCGTGTCCGAGATCACCGCGATCTGTGAGTACGTCGAGGAGAAGCACCCCGAACCGCCGCGGATCGGCTCGACGCCCGAGGAGCGGGCCGCGACGCGCATGTGGGTCCGGCGGCTCGATCTCAACATCGTCGAGCCGATGGCGAACGGCTTCCGCTACGCGGAGGGCCTCCAGCTCTTCAAGGACCGCATGCGCGTGATCCCGCAGGCGGCGGACGACCTGAAGGCGATCGCGCGCGAGAAGCTGGCCTGGCTCGACGGCAGGCTCGGCGGCCCCTGGATCGTCGGCGACCGCTTCACGCTCGCGGACATCCTGCTCTTCGCCTTCCTCGAGTTCGGCGCGCAGGTCGGGCAGCGGCTCGATCCGAAGCTCGAGAAGCTCGCGGACTGGTACGCGCGCGTCGCCGCGCGGGACGCCGTCGCCAAGAGCAAGTGACATTTTCGGCACGCGAGGGGCGGCGTACGCCGCCCCTCGCGCATGCGCGACCGCCGCTTCGCCACGCGCGTGCAATGCAGCGAAGCTCGCGACGACGCGTTCGCGTGCATTGGCACGCGCCCCGTGTTCGCCTTTTGGCCGCGAAAGCGCTCGCGATTCGCCCGCGCGCGTCGCCGCGCAGCGCGCAGCGCGCCCCACACCGCAGCGAGCCACGAATCGCGCTGTAACGGTTTCGCAAGGCTCGATGTCGACAATGCGCCGCCGCCAAACACCGGGAAGGGAGGCGACGCATGGCTTTGGCTCGCGTCATTGCATTTCTGTTTGCTTGTTCGCTCGCTGCGAAAGTCGCAGTGGCGGGGGGTGGGTTCGAGGATTCACCGCATCTGGTGAACGTGCCCAATCCGTCACGCTGTGACGTCGTGATCACTCCATCGAACGCTTCGACCACGCTCAGTCAGCTCAACGATTCCAGCAAGCGCGTGTTCTGCGTGCGGCCGGGCGACTACCGGTCCTACGGGAACCGGGATCTCCGCGTCTCGGGGACGCAAAGTGCGCGCCGCTTCCTGCGCTTCGATACGCCGGACGGATCGGTCCCGGCGATCAAGCGCTCGCAGCAGGCGTTCTTCGAGAGCATCCGCGTGCTCGGCAACTGGTGGGTCGTGCAGGGACTCGCGATCCAGCCCAGGAACTCCGAGACGAGCTGGTTCCTGACCATCTACGGCGGCGACCACAACGTCGTGGACGGCAACCTCATCGACGGACGGGACCACTGGAACGGCCCTCACCAGGTCGCGGTGGTGGTGCGCGGGCTCTACGGAGACCCGGGCAACTACAACACGGTCCAGCGCAACGTCATCCGCAACGGCGACCGCAGCCACAACGCCAACGACTACACGGGCGTGCAGATCTCGATGGGCTGGGAGCCGGGCGAGGACAACAACTGGAACAAGGTGCTCGACAACGAGATCTACGACTGGGGCGACGGCATCTCGGTGTCGGGCGTCTCGTCCTCGTGCAACGAGGCGGGCCACCAGCACGGGACGATCATCGACGGCAACGACGTCTACTTGACGAGCGCCAAGCGCGTGAACTGTGCCACCGGCGCCAACGACCCGAACGGCGGCTGCGCCTGCGCGGAGAACGGCATCGACGTCAAGGCCAACCCGTCGGGCGACGCCGGGTCGTGGACGCAGATCACCAACAACCGCGTGTGGGGCTTCCGGCCGACCACGACCGCCGCGACGTGCGGCGGCTCGGGGGCGACCGGCCAGGCGATCACGGCGGGCAGCCACTGCCCGCGCAACGTGTTCATCGCGCGCAACATCGCGTCCGAGTCGGTGATCGGCATCGCGGCGGCGGGATCGAGCTGGATCGTCGCGGGCAACCTGATCCACAACATCCGCGCCTACGACTCCTCGAGACAACAGCCGATCGCGCTGCTCATGGCGGACGAGTCGAGCGGCTTCTCCGCGCAGTTCAACACGATCGCGAACTCGGCATCGGCCTACGACGACGGCTCGGACAACACGGACACGCGGTGCAACGTGCTGGTCAACACGCCGGGCTCCACGGGGATCGCGCAGCGGCGCGGCTACAACCACGTGACGACCTACAACTCGCTCTACCAGTCGCGCGATCTCAACATCGTGGGCAGCACGAACGTCAGCTACAGCAGCCTGTCGACGAGCAACAACGCCGACTACTGCTACTGGCGCAAGCGCTGGACGCAGTCCGAGATCGTCTGCGTCGCCAAGGCGGCGACGACGGAGTACAGCCCGCACCGCGCCAACGCCTCGCGCTGCAACGTCGGGCTCGGCGCTCCGTTCGGGATGCCGTACATCGGGTTCGTGGAGCGGCCCGCCGGCTGCGGGCTCGGCGGCGAAGGCGCCTTCGCGGTGGCGGGCATGCACCTGCTGCGGCGCCGCTTCCGCCGCCGCGCCGCGGCGGAGGGCGAAGCCGGCTGAAGCGCGGCGTCCGAGCGGGCTGCGCGTCGGCTAGGCTGGCCGCATGCGGAGCCCGCTCGGACGCAGCATCGCGATCTCGCTCGCGCTCGTGACGGCGTGCGGCGTCGCGGGCGCCTCGTGGTGGCGCGCGCGCGACGCGGCGGAGCACGCCGCCGCGCTCGCACGGGAG
>QEVM01000320.1 GCA_003576805.1 Pseudomonadota bacterium
TCGCTGCCGAGCCACGGCGAGGCGGGAAGCGCGGGCGGCGGCGCCGCGCCGGGCGCGAGCGTGAACGCGGCGTACGCGCCGAAGGGGGCGTGCGGCTGCTGCGCGGTCGAGTGCCAGAGCGTGCGCGACGCCGGGTGCAGCACCGCGGCGTTCAGCACGAACGGATTGCCGACGTTCGACGCGTTCGGCCACGGCGAGTGGCTGCGGTCGCGCAGGATCTCGGCCGCGAGCGCGGGCGTGAGGCGCCCGAGGTGCGGCTCCGTCGCGCGCTCGACGCCCGCGCGGCGCGCGAAGGAGTCGGGCGAGCGGCCGACGTCGAACGGGATCATCTCCGGCGTGCGCGCGTGATTGGACTGGCCGAACCAGTCGCCCTCCGGCCGGAACACCGCGCAGCGCGACGGCGAGCACTCGACCATGGCGAGGTCGCCGGCGGCGTCCGCCATCACCATGAAGGTCGAGATGCCGCGCTCGCGCGCGCCGACGAAGAGCGCGATGCCGTCGTCCACGGTGCGCGCGACCTGGAGCGCGCGCCGGTGCGGCCACTGCGGCAGCCGCATCCCGACCTGCGGGTCCGTCTCGAAGTAGTTGAACGAGAGCGCGAAGCCCGCCTCGTTCATGCCGACGGTCGGCAGCCCCGAGAGCGGCCAGCCGACGAAGAGGTGCGCGAGGTCGCCGTTGCTGGGCGCGACGCGCACGACGAGCGGACGGCGCGCGCCGAGCCCGTCGTTCCAGTCGACGTTGCGCCCGATCAGCGCCGCGCCGTCGGCGGTGGCGCTGCGCGTCGCGGCGAACACGGTCGAGCCGCCGCCCAGCGAGAGCAGCGCGCGCATCAGATCGCTGCGCGCGACGCCGAGCCCGTCCGCCATGCCGGCCAGCTCCTCGTGGAAGTGGCTGTCCTCGAACCAGCCGCCGAGCGCGGCCCACGCGGGAATTCCGACCGCGTCGAGCAGCCGCGCGCCGAGGCCGCCGCGCTCGACGGCGCGCGCGTGGTCGGCGCGCTGGAGCGCGTAGACGCGGCGCAGGTCGTCGCCGAGCAGGCGCGCCTGCTGGCGGCCCATCTCCTCGTAGCTGCCGCCGACCTCGAGCGTGACGAGGTCGCCGACGTCGCGGCGGGACGGCTCGAACGCGCGCGCGGCGTGCGGAAGGGCGAGCGCGCCGAGCCACGCGGCGAGCGCGAGGCGAAGCCAGAAGCGATGCATGGGATGGGTCTCCGGTGGGCGCGCGGGAAGGATCGGGTGGAGCGGTCACGGCTCGTCCTGCACGGAGGCGAGCAGCCGCACCAGCAGCGCGCGCTCGGCGGCGTCGTGCGCGGGATCGGCGGCGTCGCGGCCGAACGCGACGCGCGAGAGCCCCATGCCCTGCAGCAGGTCGAACAGCATGCCGACCGCGGTGCGGAAGCGACGCGGCCGCCGCGCGAGCTCGGGGAGGACGCGGGCCGCGGTGGGCTGGATCGCGGCGTCGAAGGCGCGCATCACCGGCAGCACGCGGCGGCGGAGCCCCGGCTCGTTCGCGACGGCGAGCCACAGCTCGACCACGACCTTGAAGTCGGGCGCCTCGAAGATCGCCCACATGCGCTCCACCAGCGTCCGCACGCGGTCGCGGCTGCGCCCGGCCGCCTCGAGCGCCGCGAGCACCTGCGCGGTGCGCCGCTCGTAGAGCCGCTCGAGCGTCGCCGCGAGCAGCGCCTCGCGCGTCCCGAAGTGGTGGAGCAGCGAGCCGTGCGACACGCCGGCGCGTTTGCACACCTCCGGCGTGCTGGTGCCGTAGTAGCCGACCTCGATCAGCGCCCGCTCCGCCGCGTCGAGCAGGCGCCCGCGCGTCTCGGCGGTGCGCTCGGCCTGGCTGCGGCGGGCGCGGGGCTGCGGCGGGCGAGCGGGCATCGGGCCTCCGGATTCGCGGCCAGCATGTCAGCCAAGAAACATTTAGTCAACACTCAATGTTTTTGCTCGGGGCGTGCGGGCCGCCGTGCGGAGGACGCGCGGCGCGCTCAGAGGTAGCCGAGCTTCCTCGCCGCGGCGGTCAGCTCGTCGCGGAACTTCGGGTGCGCGAGCCCGATCAGGGCGCGCGCGCGCTCGCGCGAGCTCTTGCCCTTGAGGCAGGCGGCGCCGTGTTCGGAGACGACCCAGTGCACCTCGTTGCGCGGCGTCGTCACGACCGCGCCCTCGCGCAGCAGCGGCACCACGCGCGACACCGTGCCCTGCTTCGCGGTCGAGTAGAACGCGATGATCGACTTGCCGCCCGGCGCGTCGAAGGCGCCGCGCGCGAAGTCGTGCTGGCCGCCGGTGCCCGAGAACTGCACCGGGCCCATCGACTCCGAGCAGCACTGGCCGGTGAGGTCGATCTCGATCGTCGAGTTCACCGACACCATGTCGCGGTTCTTGGCGATGTTGGCCGGCAGGTTCGTCCACGACACCGGGTGCGCTTCCATGAACGGATTGTCGTCGAGGAACTCGTAGGTGCGGCGCGAGCCGGCCGAGAAGGCGAAGACGGCCTTGTTCGGGTGGAAGGTCTTGCGCGTCCCGTCCACGACGCCGGCCTCGATCAGGTCCACCATCGAGTCGACGAACATCTCGGTGTGGATGCCGAGGTGGCGGTGGTCGTGCAGCGAGCGCGCGACCGCGTTCGGCACGCCGCCGATGCCGAGCTGGAGGGTCGCGCCGTTCGGGATCATCGCCGCGATGAGCTCGCCCATCGCGCGGTCCTCCGGCCGCTCGGGCGCCGGCGCCAGCTCGTAGAGGGGCGCTTCGTGCTCGACGAGCAGGTCGAGCTGCGAGACGTGCACCCAGGAGTCGCCGTGCACGCGCGGCATGCGCGGGTTCACCTCGGCGATCACCAGGTCGGCGGCCTCGATCGCGGCGCGGTTGGTGTCGACGTTGACGCCGAGCGAGCAGAAGCCGTGGCGGTCCATCGGCGAGACGCACACGATCGCGACGTCGATGCCCATGAACTCGCGGTAGAGGCGCGGCACCTGGTGGAAGAAGGCGGGCACGAAGAGCGCCTGGCCGGCGCCGAGGAGGCCGCGGTCGGCGCTGCTCGCGAAGATCGACTCCCACTGGATCACGCCGCGCACGTCCTCGGCGAAGATCGTGCGGGCGCTCGCCGCGAGCGGCAGCAGCGACGTCATGCGCAGCCGCGTGAAGCCGCCGGCGCGCGCGCGGTCGGCGATCGCGGCGAGCAGCGCGGGCGGCTCGCCGGCCGCGTTGCCCTGCGCCACCAGCGCGCCGTCCGGAATCTGCGCGACGGCTTCCTCCGCCGTCCGCAGCTTGGCCCGATACGCGTCGCGAGGATCCGCCATCCACCTGCTCCGACTGCTCGCTCTGGTTGCCGAAACACGCGCGACACCGCGCGTCGCGGCAGTATACGCGCGCCGCGCGCCGACCCTATGCTGCGCGCGCGATGGACGTCTCCCGCTTCGCGCCGTCGACGACCGGGCCCGCGCACCCCGGCACGCTGCTCGCCGCGCTGCTCGCGTGGCTCGACGCGCGCGCGCGCGGCGCGCGCTTCGTGCTGCGGCTCGAGGACCTCGACCCGGAGCGCTGCCGCCCCGAGTGGAGCGCGCGGCTCGTGTCCGATCTCGCGTGGCTCGGGCTCGACTTCGACGCGGTCGAGCACCAGCACGCCTTCGCGTTCCGCCACGAGGC
This sequence comes from Pseudomonadota bacterium, assembly GCA_003576805.1. GTDB lineage: Bacteria > Myxococcota_A > UBA9160 > UBA9160 > PR03 > PR03. The sequence goes on from QEVM01000320.1 coordinate 3,642, forward strand.
CGCGCTCGACCGCCTCGCCGCCCAGGGTGCGCTGTATCCGTGCGCATGTAGCCGCAGCGCGCTGCGCGCGGCGGGCACGCCCGCGCCCGACGGCGGCCTCCGCTATCCGAACCGCTGCCGCGGGCGCGCGCTGCCGGCCGGCGGCTGGCGCGCGACGCGCGAGCCGCT
>QEVM01000321.1 GCA_003576805.1 Pseudomonadota bacterium
CCCAGCGCCCGCGGCCGCGAAGCCCGCGCCGCCCGGCCAGATCCCGCTGCTCTGACGCGCCGCGCGCTCGAGCGCGGGCGGCGCGCGGCCGAACAGGCGACGCATGTCGTCGGAGTCGCGCGCGCGCCTGGTCTGCCGCTGCCGCGGTGTTGCGAGTCCGCGCCTGTTCGAAGCGGTGCGCGCGGGCGCGCTCGCGAGCGTCGCGGAGGTCGCGAAGGCGCTCGGCGCCGGCGGCGGCTGCGGCCTGTGCCAGCCCGAGATCGAGGAGATCCTCGCGGAGGTCGCGGGCAGGCCCGTGGATCCGGGCGTCACGCTCGAGAACGAGGCGATCTGCCGCGAGGAGACGCGCGCCGCCGTCGAGCGCGCGATCGCCCGCAGCGTCCAGCCGCAACTCCGCGGCGTCGGCGCGCGAATCGAAGCGCTCGCGGTGGACGGTCTGCGGGTGCGCGTGCGGCTCTCGCACGGCGCCGGACCCGAGGCCGCCCGCATCGTGCGCGACGCGCTGCTGCGCGACGTCTGCGCCGATCTCGCGGTGGACGCGAGCGACGCCGCGGACGCGTGAGCGCGACTCCCCTTCGCGTTCCCCACTGCTAGTCTGATCGACATGAGCCTGCGCATCGAACGCGTCCCGACGCTCCGGGACAACTACACCTACCTGCTCGTCTGCGAGGACACGAACGAGGCCGCCGTGGTGGACGCGCCCGAGGCCGCGCCGGTCGTGCGGCGCGTCGAGGCCGCCGGCGCGCGCGTCGTGAAGATCCTCTCGACGCACCACCACCCCGACCACTCGATGGCGAATCCCGAGCTGGCGGAGCGCTGGCGCGTTCCGGTGTACGGGCACGTCTCCGATCGCGAGCGGCTGCCCGGCTTCACGCACGGGCTCGAGGAAGGCGACACCGTCTCGCTGGGGCGCCACGTCGCGCGCATCCTGCACATCCCGGCGCACACGCGCGGCCACATCGCCTACGTCTTCGACGACGCGAAGGCGGTGTTCTGCGGCGACACGCTCTTCGCGGCGGGCTGCGGCCGGCTCTTCGAGGGCACGCCCGAGATGATGTGGGTCGCGCTCCACGACAAGCTCGGCAAGCTCCCCGACGACGTGCGCGTCTTCTGCGGGCACGAGTACACCGAGAGCAATCTCGTCTTCGCGGCCCACGTCGAGCCCGGCAACCTGGCGGTGCAGTGGAAGCTCGAGCGCGTGCGCGAGGCGCGCGCGCGCGCCGCCGCCGACTGGCACGACGCCGCGCCGGAGGAGATGACGGTGCCCTCCACGATCGGCGAGGAGCGCGCGACGAACCCGTTCCTGCGCGCCGCCGACGTCGCCGAGCTCGGCGCCCGGCGCGCGCAGAAGGACAACTTCCGCGGTTGAACGCGCGGCGCCCCGCGATCGCGCCCGCTCCGAGCGCCGCCCGCACGACGCTGCGCCACCGCGTCGCGTTCTACGAGACCGACGCGATGGGCATCGTCCATCACGCCAACTACGTGCGCTACCTCGAGCTGGCGCGCGTCGCCTGGATGGACGATCACGACCGCCCGTATCGCGAGTGGGCGGCGTCGGGTCTCCACTTCGCGACCACGCGCGTCGAGGTCGCCTACAAGCGCAGCGCGGCGTTCGACGACCGGCTCGACGTCACGGTGTGGCTCGAATGGCTGCGCGGCGCCTCGCTCGGGATGGCGTACGAGATCCGCTGCGGCGACGCGCTCGTCGCGACCGCGCGCACCGAGCACGCGATGGTCGATCGCGACGGACGCCCGCACCGCATGCCGCCCGAGCGGCGCGCGTCGCTCGCGCGCTGCCTCGCGGGCGCCCCGGCTCAGTCCAGGTAGCCGCGCAGGAACGGCGGCACGACGCGCCGCACGACGCCGCGCACGCGCTGCTCCGCCCAGCCGGTCGCGCGCTGGATCGCGTCGAGCGCGTCGCCCTGCCCCGACCAGTGGCCGCGCACGACGTCCGGGTGCACGTAGTTGAGCACCCGCGAGAGCGCCGCGCCGACCACGAGCAGGTCGTCCACGAGGCCGATCGGGCCGAGCGCGAACTCGGGCACGAGGTCGACCGGCGAGAGCACGTAGCCGACGCCGAGCAGCGCGATCGCCTTGCCGCCGATCGGCACGCGCTCGTCGCGCAGCAGGCGGTAGAGCAGCACGGTGAGATCGGGCAGCAGGAACAACACGTCGCGCGTCCCCGAGCTCTCGCCCGGGCGCGCCGGAACGACCGCCGCGCGCAGCCGGTCGTAGAGCCGCCGCTCGCGGCGATCCAGGTCGATCGTCACCGACTCGTCGTGCTGCTTCATCCCGCGATCCCCTCGCCGCCGTCGACGCGGATCACGTTGCCGCTGATCCAGCCGCAGGCGGGCTGTGCGAGCGCGACCAGCGCGCCCGCGACGTCTTCCGGTGTCGTGAGCCGGCCGCGCGGATTGCGCGCGCGCGCCGTCTCGAGCAAACGGTCGTGGCCCGGGATCCGGCGCAGGGCGGGCGTCTCCGTCACGCCCGCGCAGATCGCGTTGGCGCAGATCTCGAGCGGCGCGAGCTCGAGCGCGAGCTGGCGGATCGCCGCCTCGAGCGCCGCCTTCGCCATCGCGACGGGGCCGTAGTCGCGCCACGCGCGCGTGCCGCCCTCGCTCGTCATCGCGAAGATGCGCGCGCCCGGCTCGAGCAGATCCGCCGCGCGCAGCTCGCGCGCCCAGCCGACGAGCGAGGCGGCCATCACGTCGAGCGTCATCCCGAGCTGCGCGTCCGAGACGGCCTCGCGCGCGTCGGCGGCGGCGAGCGGCCGCAGCGTGCCGAAGGCGAGCGAGTGCAGCAGCACGCGCAGGCGCGGCCCGCCGCGCAGCAGCTCGCCGAGCTCGCGCACGACCGCCGCGCGCTGCGCGGGATCGGCGGCGTTGGCGTTCCACAGCCGCACGCGCCGGCCGGCGGCTTCGACCTGCTTCGCGACGGCCTCCGCCTGCGGCAGCGTCGCGCGCCGAGCGAGGTGCACGCCCGCGACGTCGAGCCCCGCCGCCGCGAACGCGCGCGCGGCCGCCGCGCCGAAGCCGCTCGACGCGCCGAGGACCAGGCACCAGCCGGGCGCGAGCGTCACGGCGCGCCTCCGCCGAAGAGGCCGACCAGCACGCGCCCGCGCGCGGCGGGCAGCGACGCGCCGATCCAGGCGGCGAGCGTCGGCGCGACGTCCGTCTGGCGCATCGACGGGATGCGCACGCCGGCGCGCACGCCCGGGCCCCAGACGACGAAGCCCGCCGCCATGCGCGGATCCGACGGCGCGTGTCCGCCGGCGCTCGCGACGCGCGCGGCCGCCATGTCCGCGCCCGCGGCGGTCGCCGCGAACACGAAGCCCGGCTCGGCCTCGAGACCGAACCACGCCTGCGGATCTGCGCCTCGCTCCACCATCTCCTGTGCGGACAATACGCGGAAAGCGTCGGTTCCGTTCGCGAGCTCGGTGAGCGCGCGCCGCGCGAGCAGCGCGCTGTCGTCGTCGCTCGCGTAGACGAACGCCGAGCCGCCCGTGGGCCGCGCGATCGCGTCCCAGCTCCGCACCTCGCCGTCGGGCGCCGCGACCAGCAGCCCGGCGGCCGCGAGCGCGACGTTGGGCCGCAGCTCGGTGTGCGCGGGCGCGACGCCGTGATCGCCCGCGACGACGAGTCCCGTCGACGCGAGCAGTCCGGCGTCGCCGAGGCAGCGCACGAGGCGCGCGATCTCGGCGTCGGCGGCGGCGAACGCGGCGCGCGCGGCGGCGCTGCCGGGAGGCGCCGCGGCGAGCGCGGTCTGCGTCTGCGAGAGCCGGAGCAGCACGACGCCCGGCGCCG
>QEVM01000049.1 GCA_003576805.1 Pseudomonadota bacterium
CCGATGCCGCGCTGCGCGAGCGCGGCGACGCTGCGCGCGAGCGCGCCGGCGTCGGCGGGCGCGATCGCGACCGCGAGCTTGGCGCCGTCCACCTCGTGCTGCGCGGCGGCGTCGACCGCGTCGTCGCCGGCCGCCTCGCGCAGCGCCGAGAGGTCCGCGCCGGCGAGCGCGCTCACAGCGGAACGCGGTCGTAGCCGCGGGCCTTCGGATTCGCCTCGATGCAGAAGCGCGTCGTGGGAAACACCTTGCCGGGGTTGCAGACGTGATCGGGGTCGAACGCGGCGCGCAGCCGGCACATCGCCTCGAGATCGCCTTGCGTGTGGACGAGCGTCATGTACTCGCGCTTCTCGACGCCGATGCCGTGCTCGCCGCTGATCACGCCGCCCGCCGCGACGCAGGCCTCGAGGATCTCGCGGCCGGCGGCGACCACGTGCGCCAGCTCCTCGGGATCGCGCCGGTCGAACGAGATGTTGGGATGCAGGTTGCCATCGCCGGCGTGGAACACGTTCGAGAGACGCAGGCCGTGCCGGTCGGCGATCGCGCACACCTCCTCGAGCACCGCGGGAAGCTTCGCGCGCGGCACCACGGCGTCGTGCACGTAGAGGTCGGGCGCGAGGCGGCCCATCGCGCCGAACGCGCCCTTGCGCGCGCGCCAGAAGCGGTCGCGCTCGGCGGCGTCGCGCGCGACGTCGACGCGCCACGCGCCCGCCCCGAGCGCGTGCTCGCGGATGCGCTCGACCTGGCGCTCGACCGCGGCACGCGGGCCGTCGAGCTCGACGAGCAACACCGCGCCCGCGTCGCGCGGCAGTCCCGCCGCGTACACGCTCGCCTCGACCGCCTCGATCGTGCGGCGGTCGACGATCTCGAGCGCCGCCGGCACGAGCCCGCTGCGGATGATGCTCCCGACCGAGCGGCACGCCGAGACGACGTCGGGGAACACGGCGAGCAGCGTCTCCACCGCCTCGGGGATCGGCGAGAGGCGCACCGTGATCTCCGTGACGATGCCGAGCGTGCCCTCGGATCCGACGACCGCGCCGACGAGATCGGGGCCCGCGCACCAACCCGTCGCCGAGCCGAGCCGCACGAGCGCGCCGTCGGGCATCACCATCTGCAGCGCGAGCACGTGGTTGGTCGTCGTGCCGTACTTGAGCGTGTGCGGGCCGCCCGAGTTCTCGCCGACGTTGCCGCCGATCGTGCAGGCCGCCTGGCTGGACGGGTCGGGTGCGTAGAAGAGGCCGAGCGGAGCGACCGCCTTCGAGAGCGCCGCGTTCACCACGCCCGGCTGGACCACGGCGATGCGGTTCTCCGCGTCCACCGACACGATGCGATCGAGGCGCGAGCACTCGATCACGACGCCGCCCTCCATCGCGATCGCGCCGCCCGAAAGGCCCGTGCCGGCGCCGCGCGGCACGAAGGGCACGCCGTGAGCGCGGCACGCGCGCACCACGCGCGAGATCTCGTCGGCGTCGCGCGGCAGCACCACGGCCGACGGCAGCTCGCCGTGCAGCGTCAGCCCGTCGCACTCGTACGGGAGCAGCTCTTCCGGGCGCGCGAGGCAGTGGGCGTCCCCGACGATGGCGCGCAGGGCGTCGACGAGCGCGCCGCGCATCGATCAGGCGATGCCGAGCCGCTCGAGGTCGTCCTCGTCCAGTCCGAGGTAGTGGCCCACCTCGTGCGTCACGGTGCGGCGGATCTCTTCGATCAGCTCCTGCTCGTCGCGGCACGCCTTCTCGAGGTTGCGCTTGAACAGGATGATGCGGTCGAGGTCGCGCGGCTGGTCGGACGACGCCGCCTCCGTGCGCGGAACGCCGATGAAGATGCCGAGCACCTGCGGCGAGACGTCCTCGCCCTCGATCAGATCCTCGGACGGAAAGTCCTCGATGAGCAGCGGAACGCGATCCGCCTCTTCGCGGATCGAGCGCGGCAGGCTGTCGAGCGCCTCGCGCGCCGCGCGCTCGAACTCCTCGTCGCTGATGGAGGCCGGCAGCGGATAGTGGTCGGCGTCGACGGACGCCGCGCGCGTGAAGGCGCGCTGGGCCTCGGCCGCGTCGCCGAGCCGCTCGAGCACGAGTCCGAGGTAGTAGAGCGAGTGCGGCGCGTCCGGCTCGATCGCCACTGCGCGCTCGAGCTGCCGGCGCGCCTCCTCGAAGCGTCCCATCTCGAAGAGGATCTGTCCCTCGAAGGCGCGGAACACGCCCTGCTCGCCGGCGGTCTTGATCGCGCGGCGCACCAGGAAGAGCGCGCCGTCGAGCTGGTCCTGGTAGAAGTGCGCCTTCGACTTGAGGTAGTAGACCTCGGCCTCGGTGTTGCGGTCGAGGCGCGGCATGCCGCCGGCGGCGGACAGCATGCGATCGCAGTGCTCGATCGCTTCCTCGTGGGCGCCGAACTCCTCGACGAGGATCTCGGCGCGGTTCAGGTGCGCGGCGACGAACTTCGGATCGGCCTTGGCGGCGAGCTCGAACTCCGCGAGCGCCTCCTCGACCTTGCCCTCGTCCCACAGGATCTCGCCGCGGCTGTTGTGCGCCTCGGCTCCCTCGGGATGCGCCTTCAACGCCTCGTCGAGCCACGCGAGCGCCTCGTCGGTGCGCCCGCCGTGCGAAGCCTCCATCGCTTGATCGAGGCAATCCCAGTACCGGTTCTTGTCGCTCATCGTCCTTTGCCGGGAAGGCGGCCGGGGGGGTCGCCGGCCTCGAAGTGCACGCGCATCATAGCAGAGGAAGCATCCTCACCGCGCTGCTCCGCATCGTCGGAACGCACTCGCAACTCCTTGAGATTGCTAACGATTCTTCTCCGGAACGGCGGTTGACGGCGAGCCGAAGCGCCGGATTTTGTTCGGGATTCGGGCGCGGAGTGGCATCTTCCCCCAGGGACAACCGCGCGGGCCGGTGCCGCGGCTCAGCCGAACGCCGTCGCGAGCGCCGCGCTCACGAGAACCGCGGCGACGCCGAGCGCGACGCCCCGGGCCGCAGCCGCAGCGGACGCGCGGCGGTGCGCCAGCGCGAGCAGCGCGACCGCGGCGGCTGCGCCGGTGGCATCGGTGAGGAGATCGAACAGCGACGTCGTCCGGCCCGGCACACGCGACTGATGCCACTCGTCCGTGACGCCCCACGCGAGCGCGACCGCGAAGCCGAGTCCGAGCGAGCGGCCCGATGCCGCCCCCGGCCGCGCATCCGCCGCTCGCGCCGCGAGCACCGCGAGCACTCCGAAGAAGGGACCGTGCGCGAAGTTGGTCGCGAGCTCCCACGCCCATCCCGACGGCAGCGCGATCGGCCCACTCGAGAGCCGCCAGATCAGCGACATCCAGGCGACCGCCGCAACCGCCGCCGCGGCCCGCGGCAGCGCGTCGAGCGCCCGGGCGGCCGCCGCGAGAACACGCTGGAGCAAGCCGACTCCGCCGGGGCCGGAGCTACTTCGCCTGGATCGTCTTCAGGTACTCGACCAGCGCGAGGATGCGGCCGCGCGCGACCTCGTCCGGCTCGGCGCCCTCGGCGACCGCCTCGCCCAGCTTCCGGCCCCAGATCGGCATCTCGCGCGTGCCGTGCGCGGGCACGTCGAAGCGGCCGTCGACGAAGCGCGCGATCTCGCCGTCGGGGAAGCTGCCGCCTCGGCGCGCGGCGATGCGCGTGAGATCCGCGGGAGGGGTGCGCAGCGCACCCGCCGCGGGACCGTCGCCGGCGGCGCTCTGACCGTGACACGACGCGCAGTACTGCTGGAACATCTCGGCGCCGACGCGCGAGAGCATCGCGTCGCCCTCGTCCGCGAGAGCGGGCGGCGCGAGCGCCGCCGCCAGAGCCAACGCGATAGCAGACCGGCGCATCGATCCTCCTTCCGATTCGTGCGGGCGAACCGTAGCGCGCGCATCGGCGAGCCGGTCGATCGGGTTCAGCGCGTCGGGTGCGCCGCGAAGAGCGCGCGCACCGTGTCGATCGTGTCCGCGTCGCACGCCGCCTTGTCGGGGCGGTGACGCTTCACGCGCGCGAAGCGCAACGCCAGTCCGCCCGGATAGTGCGGGCTCTCCTGCACGCCGTCGAAGGCGATCTCGACGACCAGCTCGGGGCGCACGTGCACGACGTGCGCGTCGCGCGCGATCGCCAGCGCCGACAAGCGCTCGGTCTGCCAGCGCAGCATCTCGTCGGTCAGTCCCTTGAAGGTCTTGCCGAGCATCACGAGGCCGCCCTCGTTCGGATCGCGTGCGCCGAGGTGCAAGTTCGAGAGCCAGCCGCGACGGCGGCCGCTGCCCCACTCCGCCGCCAGCACGACGAGATCCAGCGTGTGCGTCGGCTTCACCTTGAGCCACGCCGCGCCGCGGCGGCCGGCTTCGTACGGCGCGTCGAGCGCCTTCGCCATCAGCCCTTCGTGTCCCGCGCGCAGCGCCGCGGCGAGGAACGCATCCGCCTCGTCCTTCGCATCGGTCTCGATGCGCGCGAGACGAACCGTGTCGGGTGCGACGGCGGCCAGCGCCGCGTGACGCACCGACGTGTCGGAAGCGAGCAGATCCTGTCCGTCGAGATGCATGCAGTCGAAGAAGAAGGGCCGGAGCGGGAGTGCGGCGCGCAGCGACTCGTCGTCGAGCCGGCGGCCGAAACGCCGCATCGTGACCTGGAACGGCTGCGGGCGGCCGTCCTCGCGCAGCGCGATCGCCTCGCCGTCGAGCACGGCGGATCGCACCGGAAGGAGCTGCGCCGCTTCGACGATCTCGGGGACGGCGGCGGTCACGTCGTTGCCCTGCCGCGTGAACACGCGCACGTCGGAGCCGACGCGGTGCACCTGGATGCGCGCGCCGTCGAGCTTCCACTCGAGCGCCGCGCGTCCCAGGCGCGCGACTGCGTCGCCCGCGTCCGCCGCGCTCTGGGCCAGCATCGGCTGGATCGGATGGAACGGCGTCAGCGCGAACTCGGAGAGCGCCGCAGCGCCGCGCGCCGCGATCGCGCGGGCGACGGGCGTTGCGCCGCCCGCCAGCATCACCGCCCGCCGCAGCGCCGCGACCGGCACTGCGAACGCCTGCGCAATGGCGTCCAACATCACTCCTTCGAGCGCGCCTTGACGCAGCTCGCCCGCGAGCAGCGCGGCGAGGAAATCCTGCTCGAGCTCGGTGCACGCCGCGAAGAGCGCCGCGATCCGCTGCGCGCGCGCCGAAGCCGAGCCCGCGCCACGCGTGGCGGCGATCTGCGAGAGCTCCTCGTCGAGGTCGGCGAGCGTGAGCCGCGGCTCGTGCGCGGGCGGCTGGCGCGCCGCGCGGAGCGCCGCTCCTCCGATCCCGATGCGGCCCTGCGGCAGCTCGCCCATCAGATAGGCGACGCCCTGAGCCACCTCGTCCGGCGCGAGCGCGCGAAGGCACGCGGCGAGTCGGCCGACCTTCGCGAGGCGGCCCGGCGTGCGGGCCACGTCTCGCGACGCCGCCGCCAGATCGACGAGACGCATGCGGCCTCCGCAGCCGAAGCGTCACGCGCGAGCGACGCGGCCGCTCGGCGGCCGCGTCACCCGAACGTCATGCTTGCTGGCCGGCGCTCTTCGCGCGCGACGCCGTCTTGCGCTGCGCAGGCCGGCGCGCGGCACGCGGCGGCGACACGGCCTTCTCGAGCCGCTTGAGCAGCGCGACGAGGTCCTTCTGATACGACGCGCCGAGCTTGCGCCACGCGGCCTCGCCGCCGACCTCGAGCCGTCCGAGCTGCTGGCTCGCCTCGCGCAGCAGCCGCGCGGCGCGCTTGCGCGCTTCGAGCTGCGCCTTCGCCAGGTCGCTCTCGAGCCGATCGAGCCGCTTGCGCAGCTCTGCAGCGTACTCGCGCAGCGTCGGGGGAAGCTGGCCCTCGAAGCGCGCGAACGCGTTTGCCGACCGCGATCGGGCGCTCTTCTTCTTCCGGGTGCGTGCAGCCACGGCGGAGTCCTTTCGTGGTGATCGCTCGCGCTGGCTCCCGTGCGCGAGAGCCGTCGCGCGAACGTCACTCGCAACTTACGTCCTCACATCACGGAAGTCATCCGACTGGACGGCGTTTGCTCGGCTTGACAACGAGCGCCACCGGGGAGTACACGCAAGAAGATCCACCTTCGGAGGGAAATCGATGAAGTTCTGCACGGCTCTCGCTCGACGATGCAATCGGACGCTGGTGCTCTCCCTCGCCGTGGGCATGCTCGCGCTGCCCGCCGCGGATGCGTTCGCCGATCCCGACATCGGGTGCGGCTTCGGCACCCAGATCTGGACGGGCAGCAAGGGCGTCGCCCCGAAGGTCCTCGGCGCCACGACGAACGGGACGCTCGGGAACCAGACTTTCGGCATCTCCTCCGGAACGCTCGGCTGCCGGCAAGGCGGCACCGTCACGGCGGACGCGAAGGTCCGGATCTTCACGAGCGCCAATCTCGAGAGTCTCGCGCGCGACATGGCTCAGGGTCGGGGCGAGACGCTCGACGCGTTCGCGACGCTGCTCGGCATCCGCCAGGGCGACAAGAACGCGTTCTTCTCGTTCACGCAGAGTCACTTCGCCGAGCTCTACGCGGGCGATGCCGTGACCGCGGGCGAGGTCCTCGCTTCGCTCGAGCGGATCATGGCGACCGACGGTCGCTTCGCTGCGTACCTGACGCGCGGCTGATCCGGCTCGCGCGCATCGGCGTGCTGGCCGCCGCCGTCTCGGCGGCGGCCTGTACGCGACCCTTCTTCCAGCCCGAGCCGGGCCTGCGCTGGACGCCCGCCGAGCTGGGCCTCGCCTACGAAGACGTCTGGTTCCGAAGCGGTGACGGCGAGAGCCTGCACGGCTGGCTGCTCCGCGTGCCTGCGGCGCAGCAGCCGTCTCCGACGATCGTGTTCCTCCACGGCAACGCGGAGAACGCGAGCACGCATTTGGGCAGTGTCGCGTGGTTGCCGGCGCACGGGTTCCAGATCTTCCTCTTCGACTACCGCGGATTCGGTCTCTCCACGGGCACTCCCGACATCCCCGGTGCGCTGCTCGACGCGGAGGCGGCGCTCGCGCTCGCACCGCGCTTGGACGGAGTCGACCCGACGCGGATCGCCGTCTTCGGACAGAGCATCGGCGGCGCGCTCGCGCTGTGCGCCGCCGCGCGCGTCGCCGAGACGACTTCCCTTCGCGCCGTCCTCGTGGACAGCGCGCCGAGCGACTGGCGGTCCGTGGCGCGCGAGGCTTTGCAGCAGTCCGCGCTCACGCGTCCGCTCGCGACCCCGCTCGCCTGGCTCGTTCCGACACGGCCGAGTCCGCTCGACGCCGTCCGCGCGCTCCGCGGCCGACCCATGCTCTTCGTCGTCGGCGCAGAGGACGCCATCGTCGCGCCGCACCACGGGCGACGGCTGGCCGCGGCTGCGGGTCCGGAGGCCGAGCTCTGGGAGGTGCCGGGGGTTCCCCACATCGGCGCATTCGAGCGCCCGGAGTGGCGCAGCCGACTGGTCGCTTACCTCAAGCGCGTCATGAGCGGCGCCGAACCGGGATCGATGGTCCACGCCGGGCGCACCCCGAACGGATCGGTCATATTGGTCAGGAGCCTTGCGGAGGGCAGCGAATCCGACCGTTCTTCAGGGTTTGGACCGCCGTGATGCGGTTGCCAGACCAAGGGCGCGGTTGATACGTTCCTCAGTGGCAGGCCAGCCAGAGCGCGTCGGGCTCGGGGGATCCCGAAGCGCTTTCGAATCCCGGAGACCGTTTCGAGAGAGTTCGATCCCGGGAGAGTCGTTCCCGAGTTTGGGAAGAAGAACTTCAAGAGGAGTCACTCACGTGAGGAGAATCATTTCGTTTGCTCTCGGCCTTTCCCTCGCGTTGGCGCCGATGTTCTCGGCGCAGATCGCGAACGCGGATCAGGTCGGTGCGGAGGAGGAGATCGCGGTGCCGGAGCCGCGCCCGGTCACGCCGGAGCCCGTGGTGGTCCAGCAGCCGCCGGTCACCGCTCCGCCGCCGGCTTTCGTCGAGCTGTCGCGCTCGTCGATCGGCGCCGGCATCGGCATCAGCTGGGGCCGCGGCGCGCTGAGCTTCGAGGGCAACAACTACGCGTTCTCGGTGAAGGGCCTCTCGGTCGGCGACATCGGCGCCGCCAAGATGGTCGCCGAGGGCCGCGTCGCGAACCTCGAGAGCCTCTCCGACTTCGCCGGCACGTACGTCGCCGTCGAGGCCGGTGCCACGGCGGGCAAGGGCGTTTCGACGCTCACCATGATGAACGAGCACGGCGTCACGATCTCCCTCGCTTCGCAGCGCGAAGGCCTCGGCCTCACGCTCGGCGCGCAGGGCTTCGCGGTCGCGCTCGACTAGCTCGCTCGATCCGGATCGCCGAGGGCGCGGGAGTCGATGCTCCCGCGCCCTCCTCTTTTGCGCCGCGTTCCTTTTGAAGTGCCACCGTTATACTCGGCGCGCTCATGGCCCGACTGCGCACGTCTCTCTCGGCACCCGCGCTGGTGTGTCTCGCCGCGATGCTCGCCGGATGCGCGAGCACCGGGACGAGTGCGGGTCGCGTCAGCGACCGCCGCTTCGACTTCTTCACGCCGGCGGTCCCCTCCGACGACGACGCCGACCCCTGGTATCCGAAGGTCGAGGAGTGGCAGGGCCGGATGCAGCAAGAGGGCACGCGACTTCCCGCGAGCGACCGCTCGATCCGGCGCGCGGAGCAGTCCGGGAAGCTGCTCGAAGCGATGGGCGCGTTCCGCGACGAGAAGCGGGTCGATGTGGCGAAGCAGGTCACGCACTGGTCGCAGAAGGTCGCGCGCCGTTACTACAAGTGGGACCCGGCGTCGGAGGATCCCGCGTTCGATCACTGGCCGACCGTCGGTCAACTGCTCGCCAACAACGGCGACGACTGCGACGGCCTCGACCTGATCGCCTACCAGATGCTGCGCGAGTTCGGCTTCCCGGCGGACCGCGTGTTCCGCGCGATCCTGACCCGCGACCGCGACAAGGCGAATCACATGGTGACCCTCTGGTTCGAGGACTCGAACGACCCGTGGATTCTCGATGCGACCGGCGCAGTGACCTTCGAGATGCGGCGCTTCTCGCAGCTCGAGGGCTGGACGCCGTCCAAGGTCTTCAACGACCGCGCGCAGTACCTCGCCGTCGAGGGCGGGCGTCGCGCGCCGTCGGTGGCGCGCGGCGAGTGAGCGCGGCGCGGCGAGCGCTCCGCTCCGTCACGGCGACCACCCTCACTCTGGCCTTCTGCGCGACTGCCGCCGCGCAGACCGGAGATCCCTCGGTCTACGGCGCGTGGATCGAGGAGATGAAGGCGTCGCCGCAGGGTCCCTTCGGCGGCATCGGCTGGTTCTGCGTCGACGGCTCCGTGCTCGGTCCCCGCGCCGGCTGCAGCGCGCGCGGCGGCGGCATCCAGCACGGCACCTGGAGCGACCGCACGCGCCAACTCCGCGCCGACGGCTACCTGATCGCCAACATCCTGGCCGACCTCGACGGCGCCCAGTTCACGGGGCCCGAAGCGGATCTCGAGCTGCTGCGACAGGTCGTGATCGAGCGCTTCCTGATGGGCTGGGACCAGGGGTGGATCTCGCGCGGCGCGTACACCTACCGCGGCGCGTATCAGATCGAGGACGAAGAGGCGGGCGCGCGGCGCGTCGTGATCGCGCTGCTCGGCGACCCCGCGTGGCGGGACCCGTCGCGCTTCGCGTTCCTGCGCGAGACCGTCCGCCTGCTGCCGGTGCACGTGGACACCGTGAACGCCGCGCAGGTGCGCGCCGACGCGCTCGCGCTCGCCGCCGCCGACCCCGGCTTCATGTCGCTGCGCGCGAAGATCCACAACGCGCCCGACGCAGCGGATGCGGACCGGGTGCGCGACTACGCGCGCGAGCGCGGCCGCAGCGACGGACGCTACGAGGAGCTCGCGCATTCCATCGAGCGGCTCTACGCGCCCGACGGCGCCCTGGCGGCGGTGTTGAAGCTCGCGCCGATCATCGCGGAGCCCGCCGTCGAGAAGCAGCTCCGCGCCAAGAGCGACGAGTTCAAGGACGACGTCAAGCCCGGGCGCAAGCTCGCCGCCGCGGCGCGCCTGCTGCGCCTGCTGCGCGAGACCTTCCCCCGGGTTCACGATCCCGACGTCGCGCTCGAGGTCCTGATGACCAGCCTCGCGCTGGAGCGAGAGGTGTGGGCGGCCGGGAACGTCGCGCTCTCGAAGATCGACGGCCTCACGCGGCGCACGCGGCTGTGGCTGCTCGGCTACTCGGCCGACGCGCTGTACGGCATCGGCATGCTGTCGCTGCGACAGCTCGACAGCGTCGAGAAGACGATCATCGCGATCGAGGGCAAGAACCCGTCGCTGCGCGAGTACCGCGACACCGTCCGGTACCTCTCGCGCATTCCCGAGTGGGGCAGCCGCGGCCTCGAGTTCCACTTCGGCCAGACGGTCGAGCGGTGGGCCGTGCTCGACGCCGCGGTGCGCCAGTACGTACCGGACCGGCTGCGCGGCAGCCCGATGCTGACCTACAGCGCCGTGCTCGACCGCGTCGTCGAGGACGTGAACGCGCTCGCCGGCGTCCAGCACGAGGTGTTCGGCGAGAACGTCGGCGGCGGCGTGCGCGCGCTCAATCCCGGCCTCGCGCGCGGCAAGGTGCGCGAGCTCCGGCCGGGCCAGTCGCCGCTCGACCTCGATCCGGACGGAATCTACGTGCTGCCCGAGACGACCCCGGACCTCGCGCCGGTGGCCGGCATCCTGACGCTCGGCGAAGGCTCGTCGCTCTCCCATCTCCAGCTGCTGGCGCGCAACCTCGGCATCCCGAACGTCGTGATCGGAGGCGGCGTCCTGCCGCGCGTCGAGAAGAAGATCGGCTCGCGCGCAGTGCTCGCGGTGAGCCCGGGCGGCGTCGTGCAGATCGCCGCCGACGGATCACGCTGGAACGAGGTGTTCGGCGGCGAGCGCTCGGCGCCGGCCGACTCGCGCATCGACGTCGACCCGGGGAAGCTCGATCTCGACCACACCGAGTTCCTGCCCTTCGCCCAGCTGCGCTCGTGGGACTCGGGCCGCATCGTCGGACCCAAGGGAGCCAACCTCGCCGAGCTGCGCTTCGCCTTCGGCGACGCGGTGCCGAACGGCTTCGTGATCCCATTCGGCGCGTTCCGCCGCGTGCTCGACCAGCCGCTCGAGCCGGGCGGACCGACGGTGTGGAGCTGGATGAAGGAGCGCTACGCCGCGATCGGACGCGCGTCGGGCGCGGAGAAGAAGCAGCTCGTCAGCGAGTTCCTCGCGCGGCTGCGCGCATGGATCGAGAACGTCGATCCGGGAACGGGCTTCGAAGCGCAGCTGCGCTGGAACCTCGAGCAGGCGTTCGGCAAGGACGACGGCTACGGCGTGTTCGTGCGCAGCGACACCAACGTCGAGGACCTGCCGGGCTTCACGGGAGCGGGACTCAACCGCACCATTCCCAACGTGGTCGGCTACGACGCGATCCTCCGGGCGATCCGCGAGGTGTGGGCGTCGCCGTTCACCGAGCGCGCGTACTCGTGGCGCCAGGCGCACATGACCAAGCCGGAGTACGTGTTCCCCGCCGTCGTGGTGCAGCGCGCGTTCCCCTCCGACAAGTCGGGCGTGCTCGTGACCGTGGACGTCGAGCGCGGCGATCCCGGCTATCTGACCGTCGCCGTGAACGAGGGCGTCGCGGGCGCCGTGGACGGGCAGCCGGCCGAATCGCTGCGCATCGACGCCGAGAGCGGCGCGGCGACCGTGCTCGCGCAGGCCGCTGCGTCGGAGCGCACCGTGCTCGCGCCCGCGGGCGGCATCGTGCGCAGAGCGGCCAGCGGCACCGACCGCATCCTCGAGCCCGCCGAGATCCAGCAGCTCGTTCGGTTCGCGCGACAGGTGCCCACGCGCTTCCCGTCGCTGCGCACGGCGTCGGGCGCTCCGGTGCCGGCCGACATCGAGTTCGCGTTCCGCGACGGCCGGCTCGCGCTGCTCCAGATCCGCCCGTTCAACGAGAGCCGACGCGCGCAGAAGAGTCAGTACCTCGCGCAGCTCGACGCACCGTTCGCCGCGAGCGGCGCTCGGACGGTGAACCTCGGCGCGCTTCCGGGCAACGAACCGCCGGAGCCGGTCGCGCAGGCGGAGCCGCCGGCGTCGGCGAAGCGGTGAAGCGATGAAGCGGACGCTGGCATCGTGGTGGGCGGGCGCGTTCGCCGCCGCGGCGTTCGCGACGAGCGCCGCCGGCTATCCGCTCGACGGCTGGGAACACACGGGGATGTCGCGGCTCGAGGCGTTCGACCGCGCGCACGAGGTGTTGCTGAAGCGCGGCACGATCCGCGCGGGCGCGCTCAAGCGCATGGACGAAGTGCGCCTCGGCCTCGTCGACCATCCCGACTTCCGCATCCCGCCGCCGGATCCCCAGTTCAGCAGCGAGATCCGCGGGCTGCTCGGCGGCGACGCCGGCGCCTACGGCATCGCCGTGCTCGACATCACCGATCCGGAGCGTCCGTTCTACGCCGAGGTGAACGGCAACGCGGAGCAGAACCCGGGCAGCGTCGGCAAGATCGTCGCGGCGCTCGCGCTCTTCCAGGCGCTCGCCGACGTGCACCCGTACGACGTCGAGGCGCGCAACCGCGCGCTGCGCGACTCGGTGGTCAAGGCGACGAGCCTGATCGAGAACGACGACCACGTCGTCCCGTTCTGGAAGCGCGGCGACCGCTCGATCCGCCGGCGCGAGATCGTGCGCGGCGATCAGGCCAATCTGTGGACGTGGCTCGACTGGATGCTGTCGGCCAGCTCGAACGCCGGCGCCTCGACGGTGATGGCGCACACCGCGGCGATCAAGCACTTCGGCGCGGCGTACCCGCCGTCCCAGTCGGCGCTCGACGCGTTCATCGAGGGCGCGCCGCCGGGAGAGATGGCCGCGCTGCTGCACGACGCGATTCTGGACGGCCTCCGCAAGAACGGCATCGACGCCTCGAAGCTGCGCCACGGCAGCCCCTTCACGCGCGGCGGCCGCGCGCGCATGCCGGGCTCGCTCGGCAGCACGTCCACGGCGCGCGAGCTGGTCAACTTCCTGGCGCGCATGGAGCAGGGCAAGCTCGTCGATCCGTGGTCGAGCCTCGAGATCAAGCGCCTGCTCTACCTGACCGACATCCGCATCCGCTACGCCGCGGAGCCGACCCTCGATCCGACCGCCGTCTACTACAAGTCCGGATCGCTGTACGCGTGCGGCGGCCGCGGTCCGTGCGGCAAGTATTTCGGGAACGCGAAGAACTACATGAACTCGATCGCGACGGTCGAGTACGACGGCTCGGGCAAGCAGCTGCGCTACATCGTCGCGCTGCTCTCCAACGTGCTCGGCCGCAACTCGATCGAGACGCACCAGGCGCTCGCGCGCCGCATCCACCACGTGATCGCGGAGCGCCACGGCGTCGCGGTGCCGCCGCCGACGCGCGCGGCCGAGAAGATCGGATCGCAGGAAGGCGACGAAGAGGGCGTGCTACCCGCCGGTGCTCACTGAGAGCGGTCCGCTCGCACCGGGCACGTTGGTGCGGCGCACGCGCGGCAGGTCGACGTGCCGGTCGATCAGCCGGTTCATCTGGATGATGATCTGCGAGAGCCACTCGCCGCCGTGCGCATCCTCGGCGATGCCCGCGGCGATGTAGACGGCGCCGTCGCGTCGCTCGACGAGCGCGCCGTCCGCGTGGCTGATGCCCCAGGTCCCGGACTTCCGGTACACCGTCGCGGTCGGATCGGTCAGCTCGAGCCCGCGCACGAACTTGTGATGGATGGCGGAGTGGCCGAGGATCTCCTTCATCTCGGCGCTCGCCTGCGCGTTCACCAGCCGGCCCGTCTGCAGCAGGTAGAAGAAGCGCGCGATCTGCATCGGCGTCGCGCCGTGCGAGAGGTTGTCGATCGGATCGCGCCGCCACGCGCCGGCCGACGCGTAGTCCTTGCCGGCCCACAGCCCGCCGTTGCGGAACGGGTCGTAGAGGCGATAACGCGGCGAGATCAGCGTGCGGGCGATGAAATCGTGACCGGCCTTGTGCATCAGCGCGGTCGCGTCCGGATTCGAGGAGCGCCGGATCATGCGCAGCAGCTGGCCGCGCGTCTCGCCGTCGATCACGAGCTTGCCCTCGGCCGCCTTCTGGAAGATGCCGAGCATGACGGCGATCTTCGGCAGGCTCGCCGCGTAGAGCATCAAGTCGCCGTTCAGCGCGGCGACGCGCGGGTGCGTCGGGTCGGTGATGTCGACCAGCGCCACGGCGAGCTTGCCGGCGCGCAGCGGCGTCGCGAGGCCGAGGTCGGCGAGCGACGCCGCGAGCTCCTCCTCGAGGTCCGGGTCGAGCCACTGCCAGAGCGGCGCCGGATCGCGGATCAGCAGCTGCTCCTTGAGACTCGCGCGCACGGGCGCCGCGATCTCGCCGAGCACCGCCGTGCTCGCGGCCGCCTTGCCTCCGGCGTGCGCGGCGGGCGCCGCGAACGCGGCCGCGGCGATCGCCGCCACCAGCGCCGCGCGCGACCCGCGCGACGGCGTCCCCCGAACCAAGCGCTCGATCCAACTCGTCGCGATCCCGGCGAGCGTGGCGATCATGAAGCCCCCCCGAGCCCATGGGGGGCATGGGCGTCTCGACTCATCCTGCGATGTTCCCGCACGACCCACGCCGCGGCGACCAGCCACGCCGCGACGAGGAGCACGTTCCAAGCGAAGAAAGTCTGGATCGGAGCGGAAACTAGCTGAACCCCCACCAGCACCGTAAGGGCGGCCATCCCGTCGCCGGCGCGCACGAAGAGCGAGTCGACGGTCGGCTTGCCCTTGAACGTGACTTCCTGACTCATCGGCAGCCAGAGCACGTGCCGTGCGGTGTTCTGGATGGAGTAGTCGGTCGCGTTGACCGGAATCTGCATGGCCCGAACCACCCACAAAAGCGGCAGCAGCAACATCGACGCGTAGGAGAGCAGCGCGATCACCGGCAACATCAGGAAGAGCGCGCCGAAGCCCCCGTAGCGGAGCACGCGCGACGCGACGAGCGCCTGCAGCGCCAGCGCCAACACGTTGACCCAGAAATAGAAGCCGCCGAAGAAGGCGGTCGTCTCCGCCTTCACGAAGCCCTTCACGGCGTCGCCCGCGAGGCCCTGCGTGGCGGCGTTCGCCTCGAGCGTCCGCTGGAGGACGTCGTAGAGCTGGTTCTCGCCGTTCGTCTTAACCCAGTTGGCGAGCAGCATGATCACGCCGACGACGAGCAGGTAGCGCGTGCCGAAGACGAGCCGGAGCGCGCCGCGCCGGACGCGCGCCGCGCCGCCCTGGGCGGCGTCGGCCGCGCCGTCGATGCGGACCGGCCGCTTCACGACGCCGCCTTCCCAGCCGTCCACGAGGCGCGTCATCCAGATCGAGGCGCCGAGCGGCACGAGCGCGGCCAGCAGCAGGTGCTCGGCAGGCACGAGCCCCGTCCTCCCGAGCGGCTCGATCAGGTACGAGCCCGCCGCTCCGCCCGCGGTGGCGCCGATCGCGATCATTGGCAGCAGCCGGTTGCCGCGCTCTTGGGTGTAGACGTCGGCGGCGAAGGCCCAGAACTGCGCGACCACGAACACCGCGAACATGCCCACCCACAGATAGAACGCGATGCCGATCCCGGGCACGTGGCGGAACAGGAAGTTCGGCTGGAGCGCCCAGAACGCGAGCATCGTCGCCATGCAGAAGAGCGTCGCGCGCTGGATGAGCTGCGCGCGCGGCCAGCGCTCGACGAGCCGTCCGTACGCCGCGACGACGGGAACCAGCAGCAGGCTCTGCCCGAAGCTCGTGTAGGCGCGCACCTCGATCTTCGAGAAACCGGCGACCTCGCCGGACGCGGCGAGCCAGCCCTCGCGCAGCGGCTTCACGAAGTAGTACGCGCACAGGATCAGGAACACGTTCGTGAACATCACGAGCGCGGTGCGGCCTTCGCCGGGGCGGACGTCGGTGAACGCGCGCAGGCCGCGTTCCACCCAGGTCAAGCGCGAGCGGTCGAAGTCGCCAGTGGCGGGCGGCGCCGTTGCGGACACGAAGCCTCACGGAGAAGGGGCGTACGTTGGAACAGCGCTCGGCGGGGGCGGGAGCGGAGGCAGCATAGCAGCCGGACCGAAGGCCCGGTGCGTGTCAGCCGACCGCCGCGAGGTGTCGCAGGCGTCCCGTCAGGACCACGAGCGCGCTCGTTCCGGCGGCGGGGCCCATCTGCCGCTCGAGTCCGCGCAGCGAATCGAGCAGCGGCTCGTGCGCGGCCAGGAATTCGTCCGCCGCGCCGAGCGGGTCGTCGGGCTCGTGCGCGATCACCGTCTCGGTGAGGCGCCGCTGCAGGTCGAGCAGATCCCAGCGCAGATCGACGAGCACCATGCGGTCCCACGCGCCGGCCGCCTCGGCATCGCGCAGCCGGCGGTGCGCGGCGTGGATGCCGGTCGCCTCGCCGATGCGCGTGTACACGCGCGCGGCGTCGGCGGGCGAAATGGCCGCGCGCTCGCACAAGCGCAGCACGTTGAGGCCGCGGTCCGCGAGCGGCAGGATCGCCACGTCGCGCGCGATCGCCTCGGGCACGCCGTCGCGCACGAGCGCCGACTCGCGTTCGCGCGCCGCGGCGCTCTCCGGCTCGGACAGGAACGACGCGAGCTGCGCGCGCAGCTCGCGCAGGCCGTCGCGACGGCGCGCGAGGGCGTCCGCGTCGAGCGCCGCGCCGCCGCCCTTCACGAAGAAGCGCGCGACGCCGCGCACGCCGCGGTCGATCTCGAGCAGCGCCGCATACACCGCCTCGCGCGCGATCCCCGGGCTCGCGAGCAGCGCGGCGCGGCGCGGCGCGATCTCGAGCACGTCCTCCGCGGCGAGCAGAGCGGACGCCGCGTCGGGGATCGCGACGCCGAGCTCCTCGATCAGCGACGGGATCAGCGCCGCTCCGCCCGCGTCGACGAGGCGGTTGGTGATTTGCAGCGCGACGATCTCGCAGCGCAGCGGGTGCTGCGCCAGCGCCTCGGGCCAGGCTTCGGCGAACGACGCCGGGAAGTAGTCCGCGAGGAGCGGACGCAGGTACGGCGCCTGCGCCACCTCGCTCTCCGCGAGCGCGCGTCGCACGACCAGCTTCGCCACGCCGAGCAGCACGGCGAGCTCGGGCCGCACGAAGCCGCGCCCCGTCGCGGCGCGCGCCTCGATCGTCTTCTCCGACGGCAGCGCGAGCGCGGCCGGGTCGACGTCCGCCGCGTCGCACAGCCAGTGCATCGCGCGCAGGTGACCGTGCGGATCGCGCGCCGAGCGGCGTTCGTCGAGCGAGAGCGCGAGCGCCTGACCGCGATTGTGCGACAGCACGCTCTCGCACGCCTCGGCCGACGCGCCGAACAGGCGCGCGTGCCGCTCCTCCGCCGACAGCCGGCCGCTGCGCACGAGCGGCGCCATCAGGATCTTGTAGTTCACCTCGTGGTCGGAGAGATCGACGCCCGCCGAGTTGTCGACGGCGTCGGTCTCGAGCCGCACGCCGCGCAGCGCCGCTTCGATGCGCGCCGCCTGCGTGAAGCCGAGGTTGCCGCCCTCGGCCACGATGCGCGCGCGCAGCGACGCGGCGTCGACGCGCACCGCGTCGTTGGCGCGGTCGCCTGCGTCGGCGTTCGACTCGTGCGAGGCGCGCACGTAGGTGCCGATGCCGCCGTTCCAGAGCAGATCCACGTCGAGCGTCAGCACGGCGCGCACCAGGTCGTAGCCCGAGATGCGGCCCGGCCCGAGCCCGAAGCGCTCGCGCACCGCGGGCGCGAGGTCGATCTGCTTGGCGCCGCGCGGGAAGACGCCGCCGCCGGGCGAGAGCTTGCTGCGGTCGTAGTCGTCCCAGCTCGACGCGGGCAGCTCGAACAGCCGCTTGCGCTCGGCCCACGCGATCTCGGGATCCGGATCGGGATCCACGAACACGTGGCGGTGATCGAACGCGGCGATCAGCCTGGCGCGTCGCATCAGCAGCGCGCCGTTGCCGAACACGTCGCCCGACATGTCGCCGATGCCGGCGGCGGTGAACGCGTCGCGCTCGGGATCGACGCCGAGCTCCGCGAAGTGGTGCTTCGCGCACTCCCACGCGCCGCGCGCGGTGATCGCGTACTTCTTGTGGTCGTAGCCCTCGGAGCCGCCGGATGCGAAGGCGTCGCCGAGCCAGAAGCCGCGCGCCAGCGCGATCTCGTTGGCCGCGTCCGAGAGGTGCGCGGTGCCCTTGTCGGCTGCGACGACGAGATAGGAGTCGTCGCCGTCGCGCCGCACCACGGCCGGCGGAGGCCGCACGCGGCCGTCGGCTTCGAGATCGTCGGTCAGGTCGAGCAGGCTGCTCACGAAGACGCGGTACTGCACGTCGGCCGCGACGCGCGCCTCGTTGGGCGAGAGGCCGGGCCGCTTCAGGACGAAGCCGCCCTTCGCGCCGACCGGCACGATCAGGCCGTTCTTGAGCTGCTGCGTGCGCATCAGGCCGAGCACCTCGACGCGCACGTCGTCGAGCCGGTCGCTCCAGCGCAGGCCGCCGCGCGCGACCGGTCCGCCGCGCAGGTGCACGCCGAGCAGCTCCGCGGTGTGCACGAAGATCTCGCGCCACGGCCGCGGCGGCGCGATCTCGGGCACGAGCGCGGGATCGATCTTGAACGCGATGCGGTGCGGCGTCGCGGGCGGCGTGAAGAAGGTCGTGCGCAGCGTCGCGAGGATCAGCGCGTAGAGGCCCGACAGCGCGCGGTCCTCGTTCAGCGAAGCGATGCGGTCGCGGTAGCCCTCGAACGCGCGCTGCAGCCGCTGCTCGCGGAGCGCGCGCTCCTCCGCGCCGAGCGCGGGATCGAAGCGCGCCGCGTGCAGCTGCACGAGCAGCCGCACGGCCAGCGGGTTCTCGAGCATCACGGTGCGCAGGAAGGTGCGCGCGAGGGCGCCCTGGATCTGGAGGAAGTAGTCGAGGTAGGCGCGGACGCAGTCGACCTCGCGCCAGTCCAGCCCCGCGCCGAGCACGAGTCCGTTCAGCGGGTCGCTCGCGACGTCGCCGGCGAGCGCGGCGCGCAGCGCGTCGCCGAGGCGCGTCGCGATCGCGTCGAGGTCGTCCTGCGTCGCGCCGAGCGGCAGCACGCGGAAGGTCGCGATCACCGTCGCCGCGCGGCCCGCGGGCCGCACGGCGGCCTGCTTGGCGTCGATCACGCGGATCCCGAAGCCGTCCACGACCGGGAGCAGGTCGGAGAGCAGGCGCGCCTCCGGCAGGTGGAACTCGAGCGTCGTCGTGTCGGGGCGCGGCGCAGCTCGGTCGAAGTACAGCGCGAACTGCGGCGTGCCCGACGCCGCGAGCGCCTCCTGCGCCGCGACGGAGCGGACCGCGTCGGCCGGATCGGTGAGCACGCGCAGCGACTCCGGAAAGGCGCGCGCGTAGCGTTCGGAGAGCAGCGCGCCCTCGATCTCGCCCCAGCGCTGCGCGAGCGCCGCCTCGAAGCGGTCGTCCCAGCTCGCCGACAGCTCGCGGATCTCCGCCTCGAGCGCGCCCGCGTCCGGCACCGCGAGCGCGGCGCCGGCGGACGTGCAGAAGTAGTGGAGGACCGCCGTGCCCTCCTCGAGGAACGAGACGCGGTCCTCGACGTAGGTGGCGTGCGTCGCGCGGTCGAGGTGCGCGCGGAGCTTGGCGCGCAGCGATTCGCCGTAGCGTTCGCGCGGGATCAGCACGGCGGCGTAGAGCGAGCGCCCGTGGCGGTCGGCGCGCAGCACGAGCCGCGTGCGCTTGGCGCCCTCCGACTCGACCAGCTCGTGGATCAGCGCCGCGACGCCCTCGAGATCGGTGCCGAGCAGCACCTCGATCGGGATGCTGTCGAAGGCGCCCGTGATCGAGCGGTAGAGGTGCGAGCGCGGCGGCGCGCCGCTGCGGCGCAGGATTTCCTCGAGACGGTCGCGCAGCAGCGGCGTCTGCGAGCCGGGCGTGCGCAGCGCGCTCGCGGTGAACAGGCCGAACAGGATCGCGAGCGCGCTCGGGCGGCCGGCGTCGTCGTACTCGGTGATGGCGATGCGGTCGAGCCGGCCGTGGCGGTGCACGGGCGACTCGACGCGCGACTTCCCGATCACCAGGATGCGCGGGTCGTCGAGGATCTCGCGCAGCTCGTCGGGCAGCGCCGCGCCGCGCCGCGCGACGCGCAGCCGGCTGGTCGCGTCGTCGCGGAAGAGGCCGAGGCCGCTGCCGGGCACGAGCTGCACCTCGTAGCCTTCGCCGTCGAGCGCGCGCAGCGCGTAGCGGCGGTGGCCGAGGAACACGAAGTGGTCGGCGATCAGCCACTCGAGGAAGGCGCACACGCGCTTGGCGCGCGTGGCGCCGTCGGGCAGGCGCGCGCCCGCGAACTCCACCTCGGCCACCAGCTCGCGCGCGGTGCGGATCATGCGCGCGTGGTCGTCGGTGACGTCGCGCACCTTGCCCATCGCGTCGCGCAGCGCGAGCTCGAGCTCGGCCGCGCGCGCATCCTCGACGCGCGGCGACACTTCGACGTGGATCAGCGACTCGCGGGTGTCGCCGGCGCCCACCTCGCGGAGCGCGCCGTCGGCGTCGCGGCGCACGGCGAGGATCGGATGCAGGAAGAGGCGCTCGCGGAGCTGGAAGTGGCGCAGCACGAGGCGCACCGTGTCCACCAGGAACGGCCGGTCCTCCTGCACGAGATCGATCACCGTGCGGCCCGGCCGCTCGGGCGGGTTCGAGACCCGCACGCCGAGCGCGCCCGCCGCGCGCACGCGCCCGACGCGGTACGCGCCGGTCACGGCGGCGACGAGCGCGCGCTCGTTGGCGGCGTCGGCGTCGTCGTCGAGCCCCTGCACCAGCGCGCGGGCCAGCGCGCGCAGCGGATCCCGCTCCGCCGCGGGCAGGTCCGTCGCCGCCGCGGCGATCGCGCGCTCGAGCTCGACCGGGGTCACGCGCGGGAGGTTAGCCAGAGTGGCCGGCTAGAGGCCGAGTCGAGCCCGGGCTCCCGCGCGCGAGCGGTCGGCGCGCGAAGTCGTTCCGCTACGCGGATCGCGGCTGCGCGCGGCGCAGCAGCACGGCGGCGATCGACGCCGACGCGATCTCGAAGCCGAGGCCCATCGCCGTGTACGCGCCGAAGCCGCCGTCGAGCGCGACGCCGAGCGCGCGCGCCGCGGCGAGGCCCGCCGTGAGGAACCCGATCGCGACGAGCGCGGGCCGCACCAGCGCCGGCCGCAGCGCGGCGAGCCCGGCGAGCGCGCCGAGCGCCGCCTGCAGCCCGCCGTACATCGCGCGCAGCTCGGTGCTGCCCGTCGGCGACTGGAACGTCACGCCGGCGGACGCGGCGAGCGCCGCCGGCGTGACGAAGCAGTAGACGCCATACGGGAGCCAGATCAGCGCGGAGAGGATCAGGAACGCGCGCGTCACCGAGCTTCCTCCCGCCGCACGCGATCCGAGCCGCCGCGCTCAGCGCCCGCGCATGTGCTCGAGCAGCGCCGACGACGGGGCGCCGTCCACGAGCAGGCCCTGCGCGCGCTGATACTCCTGGATCGCGGTGCGCGTCTTCGGACCCATCGAGCCGTCGGCCGAGCCCGCGGGCAGATAGCCGAGCCGCACCAGCTCGCCCTGGACGTCCGCGATCATGCCGCCGCGCGTCGCGCTGCCGCGGCGCTGCTGATAGAGATCGCTCGGGGCGGTCGCCTGCACCTGCGCCACGAGCTTGTTGTGGGCGTCCATGAGCGCCGCCGCGATCAGCTTGCCCTCGGCCGTGTTGCCGTAGCCGCTGACGCCGCCGAGGCCCGCGACGCCGCCGCCCCAGCCGCCGAGGCCGCCGCCGCCGGAGAAGTCGCGCACCTTGGCCGACCCTTCCGACACGCCGACCTGGAGGCCGCTCTGCGCGTCGGTCAGGAACAGCGTCGTCTGCGCCTCCTTGATGCGCATCGCGCCGCCGATCGCCCCGCCGAGCGCGGCGCCTGCGCCGCCGCCGAGCAGGCCGCCGACGAGCGCGCCGGCATTCGCGCCGCCCGCGTTCGGATTCGAGAAGATCACGTTCGGGGTGATCACGTACTGCGTCGTCACCATGCGGCCGCGCGCGGTCTGGCTGCCCGAGCGCAGCATGCCGCTCTGCCGCAGGTACTCCTCCTGCTCGATGTTCTGCATCGCGGCGCCGCGGTCGACGACCGTGAAGCAGTTCGACTGCGCCATCATGAGGCGCAGCAGCGGGAGCGGCGACGCGAGGCCGAGGCTCTGGAGGCTGGTCGACGTCTCGCCCGGCGGCTCCACGAGCGCCGCCGTCCCGATCGGGCGCGCGCAGCGCTGGAGCTGGATCGAAGCGCCCTGCGCGCCGGCCGAGCCGCCGGAGCCGCTCACCATCGAGCCGCCCTGCCCCATCTGCGGCGTGCCCTGACAAGCGGTCAAGAGCGCGGCGAGCAGCGCCGCTCCGGTGCGTCGAGTCGTTCGTCGAGCCGTCCCCGTCATCCGAGATTCCCCCCGTTGGTAGGCCGAGCCCTGTTTACGGAGGAACCGGGGGTCCAGTCAAGTCTCTGCGACGCGGCTCGGCTCAGCGGTCCACGGGGGGAACGACGACGACCGGGCTCTTCGCGTCCTTCGCGCGCTCGACGCGATAGCCGCCGCCGAAGTTCGGCACGACTTCGGTCGTGGTCTTGCCGTTCTCGTCGACGGAGTAGCCGCCGCCGAAGCGCGGCCGCACCGTCGTGGTGCCCTGGCCGGGCGTCTCGGTCGTGTAGCCGCCTCCGAAGTTGGGCCGCACGGTGGTGGTCGCGCCGGCGGGCGCGTCCTGCACCACGATCGGGGCCGGCACGCGCTCCTTCTCGCGCTGCTTTCCGACGTCGACGATCACGCCGGGCTGCGGCTTGCCGGCCTGCCCGTCGCGGACCGGCACGCCGACCACGACGTCGGCGCCTTGCGCACGCGCGGGCGCTGCGGCGAGCAGCGGCGGCGCGGCGACGAGGGCGAACGCGACCACGACGGACGAGAGCCTGCGCATCGGACGACTCCTTCGGGCGATGCCGCAGGATGCACCTCGCGGGCCGATCGGTCGACCTGCCGCCCTCGCGGCGCCGTCCCATCGCCTTTCCCGATGCGCCTGGTTCCATCTTTCTATTCGTTGCGCAGTTTCGCGGTGGATACGTTGCGCGCTGGTCGGGAGGAGCGCGCCCCTTGGAGATCGCGTCCGTCGGAACGCCCGGGCTCTGGCTCGGCTTCACCGCCTTCGTGCTCGCGATGCTCGCGCTCGACCTCGGCGTCTTCCACCGCACGGCGCACGAAGTCACGATTCGCGAAGCCGCCGTCTGGAGCGCCGTCTGGGTCTCGCTCGCGGCGGCGTTCGGCGCGCTCGTCCACGCCTGGTTCGGACCGCAGCGCGGCCTCGAGTTCGCCACCGGCTACCTGATCGAGAAGGCGCTCGCGGTCGACAACATCTTCGTCTTCTACGCGATCTTCGCCTACTTCTCGGTGCCCGCCGCGTACCAACACCGCGTGCTCTTCTGGGGCGTGCTGGGCGCGCTCGTGATGCGCGCCGGCTTCATCTTCGCCGGCGCCGCGCTGATCGCGAAGTTCCACTGGGTGCTCTACGTCTTCGGCGCGATCCTCGTCGTGACCGCGATCAAGCTCTTCCTGATGAAGGAAGAAGGCATCCACCCCGAGCAGAACGCGGTCTACCGTCTCTTCCGCCGCTTCGCGCCGTGCGTTCCGCGCTACCACGGCTCGCACTTCACCGTGGTGGAGAACGGCCGCCGCTACGCGACGCCGCTGCTCGCCGTGCTGGTCCTGATCGAGTGGAGCGACCTCGTCTTCGCGGTCGACTCGATCCCCGCGATCTTCGCGGTGACCCGCGACCCGTTCATCGTCTACACGTCGAACATCTTCGCGATCCTGGGCCTGCGCTCGATGTTCTTCCTGCTCTCGGGCGTGATCGGCAAGTTCCACCTGCTCAAGCCCGCGCTCGCGACGGTGCTCGCGTTCGTCGGCACCAAGATGCTGCTCCTCGACGTCTACCCGATCCCGATCGCGGTCTCGCTGGGCGTCGTCGCCTCGCTGATCGCGATCGGCGTGGTCGGCTCGCTGCTCGTCCCGAAGCGCGAGGCGGCGAGCGCGGCGCCGCGGCCGGCCGCGTCGCTCGACTGACCGCTCACTCGTAGGGCGCGCGCAGCTCGGGCGGCACCCATTCGCTGGTGCCCTTGCGCACGTTCCCGAAGCCCAGCTCGGGGACGCTCCAGAGCGCGCCGTCGAGGCCCGAAACGAGGCCGCGGCCGCCGTCGAACGGAAGCGTGAGGACGCCGACCCCGGCGCGCGCGAGCGCGGCGGCGAGGTTCACCGCGCCGAAGAGCGGCCGCAGCGGCCAGTGCAGATCGGTGTAGAGCAGGAAGAAGCCGCCGCCCTCGGCCGGACGGAACGACGACGTCGCCACCGCCGCCTCGCGCAGCGCCGCCGCGAGCGAGCCGTCGCGCGCCAACGCGTGCTGCCGCGCCGACGCGAGCCGCCGCGTCTCGGCGACGCGCCAATGCGCGCGCACCGCGCGCGACGAGAGGAACGGCACGAAGCTGCGGCGCGGATCGACGCGCCCGCCGAGCCGGCGCTCCGACTCGTCGCGGAGACGGCGCAGCGCGGCGCCGCCCTCCGCGGCCGCGACGCCGCCCTGCTCCGCGAGCGCGAGGTCGATGGTGCGGAACAGCTCGGTCACGCAGTTGCGCGTGACGAGGTCGTAGCCGTAGCGCGCTGCGAGCGCGTCGCGGTGCGCGCGTTCGGCCGAGCGCGCCGCCGCGAGCGCGCGCGCGGTCGCGCCGGGAGCCGAAGCGGGACGCACGTCCAGAAGCACGTCGGCGAACGCTTCGGGCAGGATCGCGCCCACCGCGACCGGCAGCTCCGCCGCGCCGTCGCGCGCCGCTTCGAGCGCCGCCACGCGGCTCGCCGCCGCTTCGAGCGCCCCGAACGCGAGCTCGCGCCAGTCGGCCTGCGCGAGCGCTTCGTCGCGCGCGCGCTCGAGATCGCGGCGCGCCTCCGTGAGGAGCGCCGGCACGAGCGCCCGGCGCCGCTCGCTGACCGCGAGACGCCGCGCGTGCGCCGGCATCGCGTCGAGCAGCACCAGCCGGTTCGCGGCGAGTGAGGCGTCGAGCGCCGCGAGCCGCGCCGCCGCGAGCAGGAACGCCTCGCCCCAGTCGGGACGGCGGCTCGCCGTGAGCTCCGCCGCCGCCTCGAGCAGCGCCGCGCGCAGGGCTTCGATCCGCGCGCGCGCCGCCGCGTCGAGCGGCTCGGCCGCGAAGCGCGCGAGCGAAGCGCCGCGCAGTCGGT
>QEVM01000050.1 GCA_003576805.1 Pseudomonadota bacterium
GACCGAAAACGCCCCGAATGGGCGAAGCACCGCTCCGTCAACCGCTCAATCCCTCTGCCTCCGGCCGCTGCGATGCCGGTTGTTCAGAGGTTCCCTAGGCGCACGGCCGCCGTTGTCAGCCGCGCGATTCGCGCCGGCTGCACGCGGCGTCGGCCGGCCGACGTTCACGCGGGCGGCGCCGTGCGCAGCTTGGAGTGTCGCCGCCCGTAGCCGAAGTAGATCCCGAGCCCGAGCGCCATCCACACGAGCAGGCGCGCCCACGTGTCGACGGGCAGCCCGATCATCAGCCACAGGCAGAACCCGACACCGAGGATCGGCACCACCGGGACGAAGGGCACGCGGAACGGCCGCGGGATCTCGGGGTCGGTGTAGCGGAGCACGAGCACGCCGGCGCACACGATCACGAACGCGAACAGCGTGCCGATCGAGACCAGCTCGCCGAGCAGCCCGATCGGCAGCAGGCCCGCGATCGACATCGCGGTCGCGCCGGTGCCGATCGACGCCACCCACGGCGTGCGGTAGCGCGGGTGCACGCTGCCGAAGACCGGCGGCAGCAGGCCGTCGCGCGCCATCGTGAAGAAGATGCGCGGCTGGCCGAGCAGCATCACCAGGATCACCGACGAAAGCCCCGCCACCGCGCCGATCTTCACGACGGGCCGCAGCCACGCGAGCTCCGCGCCGGCGGCGTCGATGCCGACCGCGATCGGGTCGGGCACGCCGAGCTGGCGGTAGTCCACGATGCCGGTGAGCACGAGCGACACGGCGACGTAGAGCACCGTGCAGATCGCGAGCGAGCCGAGGATGCCGATCGGCATGTCGCGCTGGGGATTGCGCACCTCCTGCGCGGCGGTCGAGACGGCGTCGAAGCCGATGTAGGCGAAGAAGATGACGCCCGCGCCGCGCACGACGCCGCCCCAGCCGTAGCGCCCGTCGCCTTCGGCGGGCGGCACGAACGGCTGCCAGTTCTCGGCGCTGACGTAGGCCGCGCCGAAGCCGATGAAGGCGAGGATCACCGTCAGCTTGATCGCGACGATCAGGTTGTTGAAGCGCGTGGACTCGCGGATGCCGACGATCAGCAGGATCGTCGCGAGCCCCACGATGAGCATCGCGGGCACGTTCAACACCGCGCCCGTCGTGGTCCAGCCTTCGGTGAAGATGCGCCACACGTTCCAGCCGGCGTCGGCCGGCACGACGTGCTCGTACGGCGCCGAGGCCCAGCGCGCCGGGATCTCGATCCCGAAGTCCCGCAGCAGCGACACCACGTAGCCCGACCAGCCGACC
Organism: Pseudomonadota bacterium; assembly: GCA_003576805.1. Classification (GTDB taxonomy): domain Bacteria; phylum Myxococcota_A; class UBA9160; order UBA9160; family PR03; genus PR03. The sequence continues at coordinate 1,282 of QEVM01000050.1, forward strand.
GCGACCGCGGCCGACGCGAACAGGTACTCGAGGATCAGGTCCCAGCCGATGATCCACGCCATCAGCTCGCCGAGCGTCGCGTAGCCGTAGGTGTAGGCCGAGCCCGCGATCGGGATCATCGCCGCGAACTCGGCGTAGCAGAGGCCGGCGAAGGCGCAGGCGAGCGCCGCGAGCAAGAACGAGTACACGATCGCGGGGCCCGCGTACTCGGCCGCCGCCTTGCCCGTCAGCACGAAGATGCCGGCGCCGATGATCGCGCCGACGCCGAGCGCCGTGAGGTTGCCGGGGCCGATCGCGCGCCGGAGCTGGCCGGACGCGGCCTCGATCTGGAGATCGCGAACCGGCTTGCGGCGGAACAGACTCATGCGGCGCACCCCCCTTGGCCGGGCGGAAGTTCACCCCGGCGGACGGGCGTCGCAAGGCGCGCGCGACCCGCCGCGTGCGCGGTGCGCGCTCGTCGGCGCGCGCTCAGCGGCCGCGGCGCGGCGGCATGAGATCGGTGATGGTGCCCGCGCCGACCTCGGCCGCGAGGCCGACCGTCTCCGACAGCGTCGGGTGCGGGTGCACGGTGAGCGCGACGTCTTCGACGTCCGCGCCGAGCTCGATCGCGAGCGCGCACTCCGCGATGAGTTCGCCCGCGTGCGGGCCGACGATGCCGGCGCCGAGCACGCGCTTGCCGTCCTTCGCGAACACGAGCTTCGTCACGCCTTCGCTGCGCCCCATGCCGAGCGCGCGGCCCGAGGCGCTCCACGGGAAGCGCGCGACCTCGACGTCGAGCTTGCGCGCGCGCGCCTCGCTCTCCGAGACGCCCACCCAGGCGACCTCCGGGTCCGTGTAGGCGACCGACGGAATCGCGCGCGCGTCGAAGGCGACCTTCTGGTCGCAGGCGGCCTCCGCCGCCGCCTTCGCCTCGTGCATCGCCTTGTGCGCGAGCAGCGGCCCGCGCGCCACGTCGCCGATCGCGAACACGTGCGGGAGGTTCGTCGCGAGGCGCTCGTCGACGGGCACGAAGCCGCGTTCGTCGACGCGCAGGCCCGCTGCCTCGGCGCCGACGCGGTCGCCGTTCGGCCGCCGCCCGATCGCGACGAGCATGCGGTCCCAGACGTCCTTCGCCGGCGCGTTCGCGCCTTCGAACGCGACGAGCAGGCCGTCCGCGCGCGCCTCCACCGACGCGACCTTCGTCGCGAGATGGATCGCCGCGCAGCGCGGCTCGAGCTGGCGCTGGAGCGGGCGCACGAGGTCGGCGTCGGGGCCGGGCATCAGGCGGTCCAACGCCTCGACGATCGTGACCTCGCTGCCGAGCGCGGCGTACGCGGTGGCGAGCTCGAGCCCGATGATGCCGCCGCCGACGACGAGCAGGCGGCGCGGCACGTCGGCGAGCGCGAGCGCGGACGTCGAGTCGAGGATGCGCGGGTCGTCGGGCAGGCCGGGCAGCGGCACCGCGCGCGAGCCGGCCGCCACGATCGCGCGCTCGAAGTCGAGCGGCGCCTCGCCGTCCGCCGTCTCCACCGCGAGCTGCTGCGGGCCGGTGAAGCGCGCCGTGCCGGTCACGACCTCGACGCCGCGCGCCTTGGCGAGCTTCGCGAGGCCGCCCGTCAGCGTCGCGACGACGCGCTCCTTGTGCGCGCGCAGCTTGGCGAGATCGATGCGCGGCGCGCCGAACTCGATGCCGGCGTCGGCGAGGTGGCGCGCGCTCGCCAGCACGTCGGCCACGTGCAAAAGCGCCTTCGACGGAATGCAGCCGACGTTCAGGCACACGCCGCCGAGCGCCGCGTACTTCTCGACGAGCACGACGCGCCGCCCGAGGTCGGCGGCGCGAAACGCCGCCGTGTAGCCGCCCGGTCCCGCGCCGAGCACGACGACGTCGGCGCGGCGCGCGCCGGTCACAGCAGGATCCGGCGCAGGTCGGAGAGCAGCGCGGCGAGGCGTCCCGTGAAGCGCGCGCCGTCGGCGCCGTCGATCACGCGGTGATCGTACGAGAGCGAGAGCGGCAGGATGCGGCGCGGCACGAACGCGCCGTCTTGATGACCCGGAGGGCCATGCCCTTCGGGCCCTGCGCGGTACACCGGCTTCCACTCCATCTTCGAGACGCCGAGGATCGCGACCTCGGGATGGTTCACGATCGGCGTGAAGCGGGTGCCGCCGATGCCGCCGAGGCTCGAGATGCTGAAGGTGCCGCCTTGCAGATGCTCCGGGCGCAGCCGCCGCGCGCGCGCGCGCTCGGAGAGGTCCTGGAGCTCGGCGGCGATCTCGAAGAGCGTCTTGCGGTCGGCGTCGCGCAGCACCGGCACGACGAGCCCGTGCTCGGTGTCCACCGCCACGCCGACGTGGAAGTAGCGCTTCACGACGAGGTTCTCGCCCGTGTGGTCGAGCGACGCGTTGAAGTGCGGGAACTCGCGCAGCGCCTTCACGACCGCCATCACCAGGAAGGGGAGGAAGGTGAGCTTCGTGCCGCGCCGCGCCGCCTCGTCCTTGTGCTGCTGCCGGAACGCCTCGAGCTCGGTGACGTCGGCCTCGTCGAACTGCGTGACGTGCGGGACGGTGACCCAGCTCCGGTGCAGGTTGGCCGCCGCGACGAGCCGCACGCGGTTGAGCGGCGCGCTCTCGGTCGGACCCCACTTCGAGAAGTCCACCTCGACCGGGCCGGCGACGCGCACGCCGGCGATCGGCACCGCCGCCGAGCCGCGCTGCGCGATCAGCGCCTTCACGTAGCCCTGCACGTCCTCGGCGAGGATGCGGTTTTTCGGTCCGCTCGCGGGCACGAGCGCGAGATCGACGCCGAGCTCGCGCGCGAGGCGGCGCACCGACGGGCCGGCGTGCGCGGCGGGGCGCGGGCCTTGGACGGAGTAGGGCGCGAGGTCGGCTTCGGTGGGGTGGGGCTTCGCGGGCGCTTCGGCGGCCGTCGCGGGTGACGAAACGGCTTGCGTGCCGGCACCACCACGAGCCTCATGGGCTTCGCTCGCCTGCGGCTCGCTGCGCGCGCCGGCGAAGACGCCGGCGCTTGCGGGCGCTTCGGTCGGAGCGGGTTGCCCCGGAGCGGGCGGTGCGGGCTCTTGGGTCGGGGTCTTCTGCTTCGGAGCGCTCGGTGCGGGAGATTCGGACGCGGCGGCCGATGCTTCGGCTTCCGCTTCGATCAGCGCGAGCGGCGTGCCTTCGCTGACCTTGTCGCCGACGCCGACCAGGAGCTTCTTCACGACGCCCGCGACGGGGCTCGGGATCTCCATGGTCGCCTTGTCGCTCTCGAGCACGAGCAGCGACTGCTCGGCGGCGACGCGGTCGCCGGGCGCGACGAGCAGCTCGATCACGTCGACGTTCTCGAAGTCGCCGATGTCGGGGAGCTTGACCTCGGTCGCCGCCACCGCTCAGCTCCGCGCCGGATTCGGCTTGGCCGGGTCGATCTTGTAACGCTCGATCGCCTGGCGGACGGTGGCGGGCGCCAACGCGCCGGTGTCGGCGAGCGACTTCAGCGCGGCGACGGTGACGAAGAAGCGGTTCACCTCGAAGAACTGGCGCAGCCGGTCGCGCCGGTCCGAGCGGCCGAAGCCGTCGGTGCCGAGCACCCGGTAGTGGCCCGGCACGAATGGGCGGATCTGGTCGGCGAACGACTTCACGTAGTCGGTGGCCGCGACGACGGGCCCCGGGCGATCGGCGAGCAGCTGCTCCACGTAGCAGCGCCGCTGCGGCTCGTCGGGATGGAGCAGGTTCCAACGCTCGGTGTCGAGTCCGTCGCGGCGCAGCTCGGTGAAGCTGGGCGCGCTCCACACGTCGGCGTGCACGCCGAAGTCGTCGCGCAGGAGATCGGCGGCGGCGAGCACCTCGCGCAGGATCGTGCCGCTGCCGAGGAGCTGGATGCGCGGGCCCGGGGCCTCGTCCGCCGCGCGCAGCAGGTACATGCCGCGCAGGATCCCGTCGCGGGCGCCTTCGGGCATCGGCGGCTGCGCGTAGTTCTCGTTCATCATCGTGATGTAGTAGAAGACGTCTTCCTGGCGGCGCAGCATGCGGTCGAGGCCGTCGTGCACGATCACCGCCATCTCGTAGGCGTAGGTCGGGTCGTAGGCGACGCAGTTGGGGATCGACGACACCCACAGGTGGCTGTGGCCGTCCTGGTGCTGGAGGCCTTCGCCCGCGAGCGTCGTCCTGCCGGCGGTGCCCGCCATCAGGAAGCCGCGCGTGCGCGAGTCCGCGGCGGCCCACATCAGGTCGCCGACGCGCTGCACGCCGAACATCGAGTAGAAGGAGTAGAACGGCACCATCGGCACGCCGTGGTTGGCGTAGCTCGTGCCGGCGGCGATCCAGGACGAGATCGAGCCGGCCTCGGTGATGCCCTCCTCGAGCATCTGCCCCTTCTGGTCCTCGCGGTAGTACATCACCTGGTCCGAGTCGACCGGCTCGTAGAGCTGACCCTCGGCGGCGTAGATGCCGAGCTGGCGGAACAAGCCCTCCATGCCGAAGGTGCGCGCCTCGTCGGGCACGATCGGCACGATGCGCGGGCCGAGCGTCTTGTCGCGCAGCAGCGACGAGAGGATGCGCACGTACGCCATCGTGGTGGAGATCTCGCGGTCGCCCGAGCCCTCGAGCAGCTTGTCGAAGAGCGCGAGCGGCGGCGGCTCGATCGCGGGCGCCTCGCCGCTGCGCACCGGCAGGTAGCCGCCGAGCGCCTCGCGGCGCTCGTGCATGTAGCGGATCTCGGGCGCGTCCTCGGCGGGCTTGTAGAAGGGCGCCTCCTCGATGCGCTCGTCCGGGATCGGGATCCGGTAGCGGTCGCGGAACGCCTTCAGCGACTTCTCCGCCAGCTTCTTCTGCTGGTGGCTGATGTTCATGCCCTCGCCCGACTCGCCCATGCCGTAGCCCTTCACCGTCTTGGCGAGGATCACGGTGGGCTGCCCGGCGTGGTGCACCGCGGCGTGGTACGCCGCGTAGATCTTCGCGGGGTCGTGGCCGCCGCGGTCGAGCTGCCAGATCTCGTCGTCGGTCAGGTGCGCGACCATGGCGAGCAGCTCGGGGTGCGTGCCGAAAAAGTGCTCGCGCGTGTAGGCGCCGCCGCGCACCTTGTAGGCCTGGTAGTCGCCGTCGCACGCCTGCTCCATGCGCTGCACGAGCAGGCCCTTCTTGTCCTTCGCGAGCAGCGCGTCCCAGCGCGAGCCCCAGATCACCTTCAGCACGTTCCAGCCCGCGCCGCGGAAGGTGCCCTCGAGCTCCTGGATGATCTTGCCGTTGCCGCGCACCGGTCCGTCGAGGCGCTGCAGGTTGCAATTCACCACGAAGATCAGGTTGTCGAGCTTCTCGCGCGCGGCGAGGCCGATCGCGCCGAGCGACTCGGGCTCGTCCGTCTCGCCGTCGCCCAGGAACACCCAGACCTTGCGATCGCCCGCGTCGAGGATCCCGCGGTGGTGCAGGTACTTCATGAAGCGGGCCTGGTAGATGCCCATGATCGGGCCGAGGCCCATCGACACGGTGGGGAACTGCCAGAACGACGGCATCAGCCACGGGTGCGGATACGAGGAGAGCCCGCGCCCGTCGACCTCGCGCCGGAAGTTGCGGAGCTGCTCCTCGCCGAGGCGGCCCTCGAGATACGCGCGCGCGTAGATGCCGGGCGACGAGTGGCCCTGGATGTAGACGAGGTCGCCGCCGTGGCCGTCGTGCGGCGCGCGGAAGAAGTGGTTGAGACCGACGTCGTACAGTGTCGCGGCGGAGGCGAAGCTCGCGATGTGGCCGCCGAGCCCGCTGTTCTCGCGGTTGGCCTGCACCACCATCGCGAGCGCGTTCCAGCGCACCAGCGAGCGGATGCGGTGCTCGAGCCCGGGCTCGCCCGGCATCGGCGGCTCGTGGCTGCGCGGGATCGTGTTGACGTACGCGGTGGTGGCGGAGTAGGGGAGGTTCACGCCGGTGCGGCGCGCCTGGTCGACGAGCCGCTCGATCAGGTAGTGGGCGCGCTCGGGTCCCTCGTGCGAGAGCACGGACTCGAGCGCCTCGAGCCACTCGCGGGTCTCCTGCGGATCGTTGTCGGTGTCGCGGTCGACCATGCGGTTCGGATCCCCGTTGGATGTCCTCGTCAACCGATTGCGAGCTGCTCCTCGCGCGCGGCGCGCAGGCGCTCGAAGTCCGCATCGGCGTGATACGACGATCGCGTGAGCGGCGAAGCTGCCGCCACCAGGAAGCCCCGCGCGTGCGCGGCCTCGCGGTAGCGCTCGAACTCGGCCGGCTCGACCCAGCGCGCCACCGCCATGTGCCGCAGCGTGGGCTGCATGTACTGCCCGATCGTGACGAAGTCGACGCCGGCGGCGCGCAGGTCGTCGAGCACCGCGAGCACCTCGTCCTCGCGCTCGCCGAGGCCCACCATCAAGCCGGACTTCGTGAAGACGCCGGGCGCGACCTGCTTGACGCGCGCCAGCAGCGCCAGCGAGTCGCGATATCTCGCGCCCGGACGCACGACGCCGTACAGGCGCGGCACGGTCTCCAGGTTGTGGTTGTAGACGTCGGGGCGCGCGGCGGCGACCGCGTCGATCGCGCCGTCCTTGTGGCGGAAGTCCGGCGTCAGCACTTCGACCGTCATGTGCGGCGAGCGGCGTCGCACCGCGTCGATGCACGCGACGAAGTGCGCCGCGCCGCCGTCGGCGAGGTCGTCGCGGTCGACCGACGTGATCACCACGTGGCGCAAGCCGAGCGCGGCGACCGCGCGCGCGAGCCGCTCGGGCTCGGCGGCGTCGACGGCGCCGGGGCGCCCCGTCTTCACGTTGCAGAACGCGCAGGCGCGCGTGCAGACGTCGCCGAGGATCATCACCGTGGCATGGCGGCTCGCCCAGCACTCGCCGCGGTTCGGGCACGCGGCCTCCTCGCACACGGTGTGCAGCCGGTGCTCGCGCATCTGCGCGCGCGTCTCGACCAGACCCGGCGTCTCCGCGATGCGCACGCGCAGCCACTCGGGCTTGCGCGCGCTCGCGCCGCGCCCGCTGCGTTCGTCCCGGAATCGCGCACGCCTGGCTTCCACTCGCGGCTCCTCGAGCCAGACTAACCCGCTGCACCCGGACTGCCCATCGGCGCTGCGTGCGCGCGCGTCAATCCACCGTCGCGCGCGGCGTCTCGAGCGGCGGCAGCCAGCGCGGCAGCAGCGCGAGCACGACGAGCGCGCCCGCGCCGCCCACCCAGTACGGCGCCGCGGGCCCGCCGGCGTCGAGCAGCCAGCCGGCGAGCAGACTCGAGCCCATGCCGCCGATGCCGACCGCGACGGTGCCGAGCAGCGACTGCGCGGTCGAGCGCAGCTGCGGCGGCACGACCGCGTCGATGTAGAGCGGCGCGCCCATGTTGAGGCCGAGCACGACCACCGCGTGCAGCGTCTGCACCCACTGCAGCTCGTTCACCGAGGGCACCGCCGCGGTCAGCAGCCAGCGCGCCGCACCGGCGCCGATCCCGATCGCGAGCAGGCCGCGCGCGCCGAGCCGCGCCCACAGCGCGCCGAGCCCGAGCGCGAGGAACACCTCGGGCACGAGCATGAACACCCACATGTCGCGCACGGCTTCGAGGTCGCCGCCGCGGCTGCGCACCAGGATCGGGAAGAGTTCCATCGGGCCGTTGATGAAGAGGAACGACAGCGTGCAGAGCGCGAGCACGCGGCCGAAGCGCTGGTTGCGCAGCAGCACCTTCCACTCGCCGCGGTGCGCGCGCAGCGCGACCGCGCCGCGATTGGGCACGAACAGCGCGGCGCCCGCGGCGAGCGCGGCGAGCGCGGCAGCGGTGGGGAAGAGCAGGCCGAGCCCCGGCTGCGACACGCCCGGCGCGGCCGCGCCTTCCGCGATCGGGACGCTCGCGAGCGCCGCGGGAAACGCGAACATCGACGCGCCGAAGCCGAGCGTGCCGAACGCGCGCACCCAGCCGAACGCGTGCGGGTGGTCCTCGAGCGCGGACAAGCTCACCGAGAGCAGCATCGGGATCAGCGCGCGCGCGAACACCGCGAACAGCGCCATCGACGCCGCGATCGCGACGAATCCCTGCGCGCGTCCGATCGCGAGCGCGCCGGCCGCGACGCCGAGCGAGAGCAGGACCAGCACGCGCGCGCGCAGCCCGCTGCGGTCGCCGAGCACGCCCCAGATCGGCTGCGCGAGGATGCCGACCGCCGGCACGATCCCGAAGACGGCGCCGAGCTGCGCACCCGAGAGCCCCGCGTTCTCGCGCAGGTAGAGCCCGAGATAGGGCAGGGTGAGCCCGAACGGCGCCATGCCGATCGCCCAGTACAGCGCGAGCGGCACGGCGCGCCGCGCGAGCGAAGGCTGCGCAGCGCTCACCTAGCGGCCCTGGAACTTCGGCCTGCGCTTGGCGAGGAAGGCCTGCACGCCCTCGCGATAATCGTCGCTGTCGAAGCAGGCGTCGATCGAGGCGCGGATCGCGGCGGTGTCGCGTTCGGCGTCGGGCCGCGCCAGCTCGCGCACGATGCGCTTCACGCTGCGCAGCGTGAGCGGGGCGTTGTCCGCGATCGCGGACGCGAGCTCGCCGACGCGGGCGTCGAGCCCGGCCTTCGGCACCACCTCGTTCACGAGCCCGCGCGCGAGCGCCTCGTCGGCGCGGTAGCGGCGCGCCGTGAACACGATCTCCTTCGCGACGGACGGTCCGACCAGCCGCACGAGCGCGTCGACGCCGGAGGCGTGGTAGCCGAGCCCGAGCCGCGCGGCGGGCAGCGCGAAGACGGCGTCGTCGGCGGCGACGCGCAGGTCGGCGGTCAGCGAGATGGCCATGCCGGCGCCCATGCAGTAGGCGTGGATCGCCACGATCACCGGCTTCGAAACCTCGGTGAGCGCCGCGAAGGCGCGCAGCGCGCCGTTCTCGTAGTCGAGCGCGGCGGCGTTCCCCGTGCGCGCCTCCTCGAACTGCGAGATGTCGGCGCCCGACACGAAGGCGTCCTCGCCGGCGCCGCGCAGCACGACGACGCGCACGTCGGGATCCGCGTCGAGCCGCGCCGCGAGCTCGGGGATCTGCTCCCACATCGCCAGCGACACTGCATTGCGACGCTCGGGATGGTCGAACACCATCCGCCCGATCGGCCCCTCGCGCTCGACGTGGATCCGGCCCGCCACGGCCGCGCAGCTTAGCCGAGCTCGATGAGAGCTCGCCGCTCGCCGTTGGCTCGCTACGCGGGAAGCAAGGAGCGGAATCGGACGCTTCGGTCTGGACGCGGCGCGCGGCGGTCGGCGAGCCGACGAGCGTCCTTCGCTAGCGTGGCGCCCATGAAGCGTTGGCTCCGCGACGTGCTCGGCCGCCGGCCCGCCTGGATGAACGCGCTGCTCGCGTTCTGCGCGTACATGACGTTCGTCTACGTGCCGTGGGACTTCTTCGTGAAGCCGGTCGCGGCCGACGCCGAAGCGTGGTTCGGCTTCCTGCTCCACGGCTGGGCCGCCAAGGCGACCGAGCCGATCCACTGGGCGATCTACGCCGCGGGCACCTACGGCTTCTGGCGGATGCGCCCGTGGATGTGGCCGTGGGCGTCGGTGTACGCCGCGCAGATCGCGATCGGCATGGCGGTGTGGCCGGTGCTGCACTTCGGCGGCGTTCGCGGCGCGCTCGCGGGCGCGGCGGCGTTCGCGCCGTTCGCGGCGCTCACCGTCGCGCTCTGGCGCGCGCGCGACGCGTTCCGCGCGCCGCGCCGTCCGCTGCGCGAGCGCTGCGGCGAGTGGGCGCTCGTGACCGGCGCCTCGTCCGGGATCGGTGCCGCCTTCGCGCGCGCCCTCGCGGCGGAAGGCTTCTCCGTGGTGCTGAGCGCGCGGCGCGCGGACCGCCTCGAGCGGCTCGCCGCGGAGCTCGAGCGCGAGCGCGGCGTCCGCACGCGCGTCGTGCCGATCGACCTCGCCGCGCCCGACGGCGCGGCGCGGCTCGCCGACGCGGTGTCGGATCTCGAGCTCGGCGTGCTCGTCAACAACGCGGGCTTCGGGCACGCCGGCCGCTTCGACGCGTGCAGCGAAGAGCGGCTCGTCCAGATGGTGCAGGTCAACTGCACGGCGCCGCTCGTGCTCGCGCATCGCGTCGCGCCCGGCATGCGCGCGCGCGGGCGCGGCGCGCTGATCTTCACCGGCTCGCTCGCCGCGAAGCAGCCGATGCCGCTGCACGCGACCTACGCCGCCAGCAAGGCGTTCGTCGGCCTCCTCGGCGAGGCGCTCTGGGCCGAGCTGCGCGGCAGCGGCGTCGACGTGCTCGTCGTCGAGCCGGGGACGACGGACACCGAGTTCCAGCAGGTCGCGGGCGAGGTCGCCCACGAGGGCGAGACGCCGGAGCACGTCGTCGCGGTGGCGCTCGAGGCGCTCGGACGACAGCCCTCGGTGGGCATCGGCTGGTGGCGCTGGCTGCGCGGCAATCTCGGGATGCGGCTGTTGCCGCGGTCGCTGCTGACGCTGGCGGCGCAGCGCGTCACCGAGCGGCAGACCCCGGCGGAGCTGCGCTGATGCCAGAAAAGCCGAGCCCAAAAAGCAGAGCGCCCGCGGGGGTGGGTGCGACCCCGCGGGCTACTGCAATTCCGAGGAATGCGCGTCTACGCTGCGCGGCCCGACGTCTTGACCTGGGCGATGCGTTCCTGGAGGCAAGTCGGGCACATGCCGTGGCTCACGCCGGTGTGAGCGTGAGCCGTCCCGGGCCGCTGAGGCCGGGGAGCGATCTGCCGGTTGCACCAAGCGCATACGACCATGACATCAAGTAGGTGGGCGTCCTGGGTGCACAGGTGGCAGGGGGCGCGAAAAAATCTTCGCAGCCGCTCCGGCGGCGCGCGGCGGCCCCGCGCGGACGCTCGCCAGCGCAAGAACGGCGAAGGGCGGCCGGAGTGCACCGGCCGCCCTTCTACGAGCTTCTTCCGCGATTCTTCCGCGATCTTCCGACGCGCGCGCGCAGCGCGGCCGCAGAAACTAGATGGTGGAGCTGAGGGGAGTCGAACCCCTGACCTCTTGAATGCCATTCAAGCGCTCTCCCAACTGAGCTACAGCCCCATCGGGCGAGGCAACCTATCGCCGTGGCTCGGCACTGTAAAGAGCGGCGCTCGCTGCGGCTTTCGACGTGTTCGGCGCGCGTGCGCCGCCGTGAAACTTGCTGGAAGCGGGGAGGCCTCATGGTATGTTCGCCCGCCCCGCGCCGGAGTGGCGGAATGGCATACGCAGGGCACTCAAAATGCCCCGGCCCTCGTGGCCGTGTGGGTTCGAGTCCCACCTCCGGCACCATCGGCGGCGCACGCACGCGGCGCCTCGAATAGCGCGAAGGAACGTCCGTCGAAGCGGGCGTCCAGCCGTTCGAGCGGATGCGACCGCAAACGCGGCGCTCCACACCAGAAGGAGAGGTCGATGTTGCGAATTGCTCGGAAGGCCGGCCAGACGTTGTTGCTGGCTCTGGTCGCCTCGACGTTGTGGGCCGCGTCCGCGTCGGCACAGATGCGTGAGTTCACCGGCCAGGTCGACAAGATCCAGGAGAAGAAGGTCATCGTCGACAACCGCAAGGGCGACAAGGTGTCCTTCAACAAGTTGGACGAGACCGTCGTCGAGGGCGAGAAGGCCAAGTGGGAAGACCTCAAGGCCAAGGATTGGGTGACCATCCACTGGAAGTTCGTGGACAACCCGCGCAAGGCGTACAAGGTCGTCGTGCTGCCGCCGCAAGAGGAAGTCGGCGAAGACGTGCAGTAGCAACACGCGACGCGTCGCGCGTCACTCGACGGGGCTCTCCGCGCAGCGGGGAGCCCCGTTTCCTTTTGCGCGCGCATCGTTGCGACGCCACCCCCTTCCGATAGGCTCCGCGAATGGCCCGTCCGCCGCTGCGTCCCGATCAGTTCGAGCGTTACAAGCGTCACCTGACGCTGCCCGAGTTCGGACTCGCCGCGCAGCAGAAGCTGCTCGCGTCGCGCGTGCTGCTGATCGGCGCCGGCGGGCTCGGCTGTCCGACGGCGCAGTACCTCGCGGCGGCGGGCGTCGGCACGCTCGGGCTCGTCGAGTACGACGTCGTCGACGCTTCGAACCTGCAACGCCAGATCCTGTACGGCACCGCGGACGTCGGCCGCTCGAAGGCCGACGTCGCGCGCGAGCGCATCCTCGCGCAGAACCCGGACGTGAAGGTGGAGGTGCACGGGGTGCGCCTCGCGTCCGACAACGCGCTCGCGATCTTCGCCGACTACGACGTCGTCGTGGACGGGACCGACAACTTCCCGACGCGTTACCTCGCGAACGACGCGTGCGTGCTGCTCGGCAAGCCGAACGTGCACGGCTCGATCTTCCGCTTCGAAGGGCAGGCGACCGTCTTCGATGCGCGGCGCGGGCCCTGCTATCGCTGCCTCTACCCCGAGCCGCCGCCGCCGGGCGCCGTTCCTTCGTGCGCGGAGGGCGGCGTGCTCGGCGTGCTGCCCGGCATCGTCGCGCTCGTGCAGGCGACCGAGACGATCAAGCTGCTCGCGGGCCTCGGCGAGCCGCTGGTCGGCCGGCTGCTCCAGTACGACGCGCTCGAGATGCGCTTCCAGGAGTTCCGGCTGCAGAAGGACCCGGCGTGCCCCGTCTGCGGCGAAGCGCCGACCGTGACGGAGCTGATCGACTACGAAGGCTTCTGCGGCATGCCCGCGCACGATCGCGGCGAAGCGCCGGTGCGCGAGAAGAGCGCCGCCGACGTGGCGGCGATGCCCGGGCGCGGCGACGCCTTCCTGTTGCTCGACGTGCGCGAGCCCGACGAGTTCGCGAAGGCGCGCATCGACGGCGCGCAGCTCGTGCCGCTCGGCGAGCTCGAGGGACGCGTCGGCGAGCTCGCCGCGTGGAAGGACCGCACCGTGGTGGTGCACTGCCGCAGCGGCGCGCGCAGCGCGCGCGCGTGCAAGCTGCTCGCGCAGCACGGCTTCACCGACGTGTGGAACCTCGCGGGCGGCATCGACGCGTGGTCGCTGACGGTCGATCCGGACGTGCCGCGCTACTAGGCGGCGGGGAGTGCTCGTGTCGTGCCCAAGAAGAACGCCATCCCGAACCCGCTCGAGCGGCGTCACCTGATCGAACGCGCCACGCCCGCGGAGCAGTCGCTGCGGCTCGCCGACGCGTACGTCGCCGAGGGGCGGAGCTGGGAGGCGATCGCCTTCCTGGTCAAGGCGGATGCGCGCGACCGGCTCGCCGCGTTGCGCGAGGAGGCGGAGCAGGCGGGCGACACCTTCCTCGTCCGCGAGCTGTCGCGCGCGCTGCGCGACGACGTGCCGGCCGAACGCTGGCGGCGGGTCGCGGCGGCGGCGGCCGCCGCCGGCAAGGAGCGTTACGCGGCCCAGGCGTTGCGGCTCGCGGAACGCGCGGAGGGTCACTCGTGAGTCTGCGGAGCTTCGTGATCCGAGGCCTGCCCAAGGAAGTCGAGGAGGAGCTGAACAAGTTCCTCGCGGCGCGGCCCGGCGTGGACATCGTGCACATGGGCCAGAGCGAGTCGGGCGACTGCATCAGCATCGTCGTGATCGTCGACGAGCCCGATCCGCTCGCTTGATCCAGCCTTGAACGCACGGGGAGCCCGCCCGGAGCCCGCGGGCTTCATCGCGATCGAGAACGCGCGCTCGCACAACCTGCGCGGCGTCTCGTGCCGCATCCCGCTGCGCCAGCTCACCGCCGTGACCGGCGTGTCCGGCTCGGGCAAGTCGACGCTCGCCTTCGACACGCTCTACGCCGAAGGCCAGCGCCGCTACGTCGCGTCGCTCTCGACCTACGCGCGGCAGTTCCTCGAGCGCTTGCCGCGGCCCGAGGTCGACTCGATCGGACACCTGCCGCCCGCGATCGCGATCGAGCAGCGCAACCGCGTGACCAACGCGCGCTCGACCGTCGGCACGGCGACCGAGATCCTCGACCTGTTGCGGCTGCTCTGGGCCAAGGCGGGCGAGACGCGCTGCCCCGCGTGCGGCGTCGCCGCCGTGCACAACGACGCGGAGTCGGTCGCCGCGCGCCTGCTCGCGCGCTTCGACGGCCGGCGCGTGTCGCTCGGCGCGCCGCTTCCGCACGGTCCGAAGAGCGCCGCGGGCGCGCTGCGCGACCGCTTGCTGGCGGACGGCTGGACGCGCCTGCTCGACGCGAAGGGCGAGGTCGTGGAGCTCGGCGAGCTGACGCTGCGCGAGCTCGGCCGGCGCCGCGACGGCCTGCTGCTGCTGATCGACCGCCTCGCGCTGCGCGGCGACGGCGAGCGCGCGCGCCTCGTCGAGTCGGTCGCGGCCGCGTTCGCGCGCGGCGACGGCGAGGCGCTGCTGCTCGCGGAGGACGGCGAGCGCGTGCAGCTGCGCGAGGGCTTCGCGTGCCCCGGCTGCGGGCGCCGCTTCGCGCCGCCCGAGCCGGCGCGCTTCTCGTTCAACAGCCCGCTCGGCGCCTGCGAGACGTGTCAGGGCTTCGGCCGCGTCGCGGCGCTCGACCTCGCGCGCGTCGTGCCCGACGAGCACGCGACGCTGGCCCGCGGCGCGATCGCGCCCTTCGCGACGCCGGGCGGCAAGGCGTGCCAGCGCGACCTCGTGCGCGGCTGCAAGGCGGCCGGCGTTCCGACCGACGTGCCGTGGGCGCAGCTCACCGACGCGCAGCGCCGCTTCGTGGTCGAAGGCGACGAGGCGGAGGGCGGCGACTGGTACGGCGTGCGCGGCTTCTTCGACTGGCTCGAGGGGCGCCGCTACAAGGTCCAGGCGCGCGTGTTGATCGCCCGCTACCGCCGCTTCGATCCGTGCCCGGCCTGCCACGGCGTGCGGCTGCGCGCCGACGCCCTCTCGGTGTACGTCGGCGGCATCGACGTCGGCGCGGCGTCGCGCATGACGATCGCCGCGCTGCGCGCGTGGCTCGGCGCGCTCGCGTTGCCGCCCGCGGAGCACGCGCGCAGCGGGCGGCTGCTCGACGCGCTGCGCGCGCGCGTCGCCACCGCCGACGACGTCGGGCTCGGCTACCTCGCGCTCGACCGCCAGATGCGCACGCTCTCGGGCGGCGAGGCGCAGCGCATCCAGCTCGCGAGCGCGCTCGGCGGCACGCTCACCGCCGCGCTGTACGTGCTCGACGAGCCGTCGGTCGGCCTGCACGCGCGCGACGTCGCGCGGCTGCTCGCGGTGCTGCGCGCGATCCGCGACCAGGGCAACACCGTGGTCGTCGTCGAGCACGCGCCCGAGATCGTCGCCGCGGCGGATCACGTGATCGACCTCGGGCCGGGCGCGGGCCGGCTCGGCGGCCGGCTGGTCGTCGAAGGCACGGTCGACGCCGTGCGACGCCATCCCGAGTCGCTCACCGGGCGCGTCCTGCGCGGCGACTTCGCGACGCGGCCGCGCCCGCGCCGCCGCGCCAGCGGGCGGCTGCGCGTGGTCGGCGCGCGCGCCCACAACCTGCGCGACGTCACGGTCGAGATCCCGCTCGGCCAGCTCGTGTGCGTGACCGGCGTCTCCGGCGCGGGCAAGTCGAGCCTGGTGCGCTCGGTGCTGGTCGGTCAGCTCACGCGCGACCCGGATCGCGGCGCGTGCGACGCGATCGAGGGCGCGGGCGCGATCGACGACGTGATCGTGGTCGATCCGACGCCGCCGGTGCGCAGCCCGCGCTCGAATCCGGCCACGCTCTCGAAGGCGTTCGACGGCATCCGCAAGCGCTTCGCCGCGACGCGCAAGGCGCGCGAGCTGGGCGTCGACGCCGGCTGGTTCTCGTTCAACCGGCCGGGCGGGCGCTGCGAGGCGTGCGAAGGCGCAGGCGAGGTGGTCGTCGAGATGCACTTCCTCGAAGACCTGCGCGTGCCGTGCGACGCGTGCGGCGGATCGCGCTACCGGCCCGAGGCGCTGCGCGTGCGGCTCGCGGGCCGCTCGATCGTGGACGTGCTCGCGCTGACGCTCGACGAGGCGGTCGTCGCGTTCGCGGACGAGCCGCTGGTGGTGGAGCGGCTGCGGCCGTACGTGCGCGTCGGCCTCGGCTATCTCACTCTCGGGCAGCCGCTGTCCACGCTCTCCGGCGGCGAGAGCCAGCGGCTGCGGATCGCCGCGGCGCTCGCCGACGAGCGGCCGCGGACGCTGTACGTGATGGACGAGCCCACCACGGGACTGCACCCGGCCGACGTCGAGGTGCTGCTCGCGTGCGTGGACGAGCTGCTCGACGCGGGAGGAAGCGTGGTCGTCGTGGAGCACAACCTCGACTGGATCCGCCGGTCCGACTGGGTGATCGACCTGGGACCCGACGGCGGGCCCGGCGGCGGGCGCGTCGTCGCGGTGGGGACGCCTGCGGAGATCGCGCGCAGCCGCGACTCGCTCACCGGCGCGGCGCTGCGCGGTGAGCTCGGCGGAAGCGCCCGATGAGCTCGCGCGCGGCGCCGCCCGACGACATCTCGCCCGAGAGCTTCTTCACGAACTGGGTGCCCGCCGCGGTCGCGAGCGATCCGAGCCGCCGCGACCGGCTCGGCGCCAGCGCGCACGACCTCGAGTTCACGCTCGAAGGCGAGGGCGGCGGCGTGTTCGGCGTGCACATCGCGGACGGCGCCGTGCGCGGCAGCGTCGGCGCGCTCGAGCACGCGGACCTGCGCGTCCGGCTCGACGTCTCGACGTGGCGCGCGCTCAATCGCGGCGAGCTGTCGGCGCCCGAAGCGTTCTTGCGCCGCCGCGTCCACCTGCGCGGCAACCTGTTCCTCGCGGTGAAGCTGCACGTGATCCTCGGCTGAGCGCGCGCAGCAGCGCGACGGCCGCGAGCGCGGCGCCGAGCTCCGCGCGGCGCTCGAGCGGCGAGGCGCTGCCCACGTAGACGGGCTCCAGCTTGGCCTTGCGGTGTGCCCAGTTCGCGCGCGGCACGCCGGCGCGCCCCGCGCCGCAGCCGACCGCGCGCAGCGGGCTCGCCGGCGCCACGTCGAAGCGCAGCGCATCCGGGTCGACGAAGGGCGACGCCGCCGCGACGACGGGCGCGACGCCGTACGCCGGCAGCACCGCCGGGCTCTCGTCGCGCTCGTTGTCGAAGAAGCAGGTCGGCCGCTCCCAGTGCGCCTGCGCCGCGTTGGACGGCGTTTCGAGGTTCATCGCGCTCTCCACCGCGTCGCCGCGCAGGCCGGTGAGCAGCGGGCCGTCGATGCGCAGCGTCGGCGCCGCGTCGGCGTAGGGCGCCGACACGCCGCTGGTGAGCCCGACCGGGCTGCGCCGGAACGCCAGCGTCAGCGTGCGGAGCACGACGTCGCTGGCCCAGGGGCGGACGAGCAGCAGCGGGCCGGCCTCGCCGATGCGCGCGACGTCGAGGAAGTAGAGATCGGAGAGCTGCGCGCGGCTGACCTCGCACGGCAGGCCTCCGAGCGCCACGTCGAGGAACACGCCGCGCGAGAGGCTGCGCGTCTGCGGCCCGAGGCCGACGTCGAGCGGGCGTCCCACGCAGAGCCGGCTCGGGTTGGCGCGCGGGTCGACCACGTCGCGCACGTAGAAGGAGTCGGAGACCAGCCCGGTGAGCGAGCCCCAGCCGACCGGATTGTTCGCGTCCACGTTGGAGCCGATCACGCCGAAGCGGCGCAGCGCGAAGTCGGGATTGTTCGCGTCGTCGCCGCTCGCGACGATGCCGCCGATCCGCGTGCCGACCCAGAGCAGGTCCGAGACCTCGCCGGGCCCGGCCGACGGCGCGATCAGCGAGCCGCGGCCGTCGTCCGACGTGCACGCGGTGCAGAGCGCGTCGGCGCTCGACACCGCGGTCGGGTTCGGCGTGCCGAAGTCGAAGAGCTGGCCGCTGTCGCCGGGCCGCGCGCCGGGTCCGGCCTGCACCCAACGCAGATCGATCGCGCCGACCGGATCGGCGCCGGTCGACTCGAGCACGAAGTTGTCGTCCCCCATGAAGCGCGTGTAGAGGTGCTCGACGCGGTAGCTGCAGTGCGGCCCGCCGGTCCAGAGCATGCCGTAGTTCTTGTCGTGCTCCGGCGACGCCGGCCCGCCCGTCACGACGAGGTGTCGGATGCGGGATCCGCACGGGAGATCGTCGGCCTGCAGCGCGGCGTGGTCCTGCGCGAGCGGATCCACCACCCAGACGTGCGCGAAGTCGAGCGGGCCGTTGCGCACCTGCACGGCGGGCTCGCGCCCGCTGCCGCCGAGCCCGTCGACGACGACCGCACGCAGCGTGGTGTCGCCCTCGAGCCGCAGCACGCCCTCGCCGACGCGGCGCGTGTGCGACGTCACGTGCACGGGCGCCATCACGAAGGCGCGGTCGCCCTCGGACCAGCCCCAGTCGAGATGGCAGCGCGCGCCGCCGCCGTACGCCTGCGCCACGCCGCGCGCGTCGGCGAGCAGCACGCCGTCGCCGTCCGGGAAGTCGCTCGCGGCCGCGACCAAGTACGCGCGCTGCGACTGCCCGCAGCGGATCCAGCGCCCGACCGGATCGATGCGCCCGACGACGAGATCCGTCTCGGCGAAGCGCAGCACGCGCGCGCCCGGCCCGACCGGCTGGGCGAGTGTCAGCTCGCGCACGGTGCGCCGCGCGAGCGGGTAGCCGGCCTGGTCGCTCGCGGTGGACCACACCTGGCGCACGTCGAAGTCGAGCGTGCGCGCGCCCGGTCCGAGGCCGACGCCGCGGATCTTGTAGCAGTAGCCGGAGTCCGCTCCCGGGAAGTCGTCGCGCTCCTGCCAGAAGCAGAGCACGTCGCGCGCGACGCGGATCCCGGCGAGATACGCGTCGACGCGGGCGAGCAGCGCCGGGCTCGCGGCGGCGGACCACTGCATGCGGACGACGTCGGCTCCCTGGTCGCAGCTCCCATCGCGGCAGGGGACGATGCGCCCGGCCGCGAACAGCGCGTCCGGCGACAGCTCCGGCGCGCACTGCGCGGGATCGGCGAAGCTGCGGAAGCAGCCGGTGAGCCGCACCACCGAGCCGGCGTCCGCGGCGAATCCGAGCGGCCCGACGCGCAGCTCGCCGGGCCCCTGCATGGCGAAGCTCCCGCCGGCGCGCACCGCGATGCGGCGCGGCGGCGGGATGGCGAGCAGGACGTCGTCGCGCGCCGACACCGAAACGTGACAGCCGGCGCGGATCTCGTAGTCGTCGTCCGCCGTCGGCGTGCAGCTCGTCCAGCCGGCGGCGTCGCAGCTGCCGCTCTCGGCGCAGCCGCGCCAGCGGAAGCTCGCGCTCTCGCAGCGGCAGAACTCGTCCGCACGCGCGCGCTCCGCGATCGCCGACGATGCGAGCCACGCGAGCGCCAGAAGCGGCGCAACCACCCACCAGGACCGACGTCGCATCCGGAGTCGACCCTATCACAAGCGCCGCGAGGGGCGCCGCGCCGCGCGGCGCGCGCGCATGTCGCGGTCGTCATGCGCGTGGCGGAAGCGGACGGGAATCGAACCCGCCGAAGCCGTGTCGCCACGTCTTCCACCGGATTTGAAGTCCGGGGCCTGCACCAGCGAGGCAAACGCTTCCGACGCGCACGCTACCGCGCGCGCCGCGCGGTGCAATTTTTGCGCGCATCGGCTTCGCCGCTGCGCGACCGCGGCGTAGAATGGCGCGCGATGACCGCGTACTCGCTGCCCGACGCCGCGCGCTTCTTCGGCATCTCGCCGGCGCGGCTGCGTTACTGGGAGCGCAGCGCGCTGCTGCGGCCGAGCGCGCCGGGCGACGACGAGAGCGCGCGCTTCGGGTTCCGCGATCTCGTCTGCATCAAGACGATCCTGGTGCTGCTCGAGCAGGGCGTTCCGCTGCGGCGCATCCGGCGCACCGTCGAGCAGGTGCGCGAGCGCATTCCCGAGCTCGGCGAGCCGGTCGCGCAGCTGCGCGTGTGGACCGACGGCTCGGACCGCGTCGTCGTGCGGCACGGCGACGCGCTCTACGAGGCGTCGGGGCAGATGGTGATCGACTTCGCGCTCGCGCCGGCGCGCCCCGACGACGTCGCGCCGTTGCGGCGCCCGCCGCCGGAAGGGCAGCTCGATCCCGAGACGGCGCTCGAGTGGTTCGAGCGCGGCTGCCGCCTCGACGGCCGCCCCGAGACGTTCGCGGAGGCCGCCGAGGCCTACGAGCGCGCGATCGCGGCGGACCCGGAGTTCGCCGACGCGCACTGCAACCTCGGCGCGATCCACCACCAGCGCGACGACCGCGAGGCCGCGCGCGCCTGCTACGAGCGCGCGCTGCGCTGCGACCCGACGCACGTCGAGTCGAACCTGAACCTGGCCGCGATCCTCGAGGAGGACGAGCGGCTCGAAGCGGCGCTCGGCCACTACAAGGCGGCGCTGCGCGGCGACCCGCTGCACACCGACGCGCACCTCGCGACGGCGCTGCTCTACGAGAAGCTCGGCGTGCGCCGCCGCGCGCGCGAGCACTGGCGCCGCTACCTCCAGTTCGCCCCCGCCGGCGCCTGGGCCGAGGTCGCGAAAAAGCGCGTCGAAGAGGGCGATTAGTCCGCGACGACGAAGCGCTGTGTGTGCACGAGGTCGTTGGCGAGCAGGACGTCGACCTTCCACTCGCCGGGGGCCGGGGTGGAGTCGCCCGTCTCGAGCCGGTCGCCGAAGTAGACGCGCTGCGACTTCTTCGGCTTCTCGTCGCGCACGACGGCGCCCGACGGATCCGTCCAGCGCACGCGCAGGTACTCCATCACGCCGACGTAGTGCGGCCCGATGCGCGCCCACCAGTCGATCGGCGCGCCGCCGGCGGGCAGGCGCGGCACGCCGCTCGCGGGCGTCGCGCGCTCGTCGCCGAAGCCGGACTCGGCGATCACGGGAAAGATCAGGCGCTCGAGCTGGCGCTCCGCCTGCTGGCGCAGCACGCCGCGCGCCCCGGTGCGCCAGAGCGCCTGCTCGGTGAAGAAGATCGCGTCGCGGCGGTCGCCGGCGTCGCGGTGCGCGCGCCCGAGCGCGAGCAGCACGGCCGGCGGATTCGGATCGAGGTGGATGGCGCGCCGGTACGCGACCGCCGCGTCGGCGGGCCGGCCCGCCTCGAGCAGGATGTCGCCGCGCAGCACCGGCACGCGCGGGTCGCCGGGCTCGGCGCGCTCGGCCTCGAGCAGCTGCGCGAGCGCGCCATCGACGTCGTTCGCGCGGCGGCGCGCGGCGGCCGCGTCCAGGAACGGCTGCGTGCGCGCGCGGTCGTGCGGGGCCACGGACGCGGGGCCGGCGCGCCCCTTCGCGACCAGGTACGCGACGCGCTGCTGCATCGCGCGGAAGCGCTCGGCGAAGCGCGGCGGCGTGCGCGTCGGCTCGAGCTCGAGCCCGCGCACGACGTCGATGCGCGACTCGACCTGCGGGTGCGAGTAGAGGTACGACGGGATCTCTCCCTCGGGCCGGCGGTCCTTCTCGAGCAGGATCCGCTCGAAGAAGCGCACCATGCCGTCGGGCCGGTAGCCCGCGCGCGTCAGGAAGACGGCGCCGACGCGGTCGGCCTCGTCCTCGAACTGGCGCGTGTACTGGAGCTGCAGCGCGACGTTGACGCCCTGCGCCGCGAGCAGCGGTCCCGCGCTCCCCGTCGCCGCGCCGGCCGCGATGCCGGCCAGCGAGGCGAGCAGGTTGGGCAGCGCGGTCTCCTGCACGAGACGCGCGTGATGGTGTCCCTTCACGTGCGCGAGCTCGTGCGCGAGCACGCCGGCCAGCTCCTCGACGTCGCCGGTCGTGAGCAGCGTGCCGCTGTGGAAGTAGATGTAGCCGCCCGGCACCGCGAAGGCGTTCAGCTCGGGATTCACGATCACGCGGAAGCGGTAGTCGAAGGGCTGCTCGCCGAGCCCGTCGATCATCACGTTGCCGAGGTCGTTCACGAACTCGAGCACCTCGAGGTCCGTGATCATCGGCAGCACCTTCTGCGCCTCGAGGTCGAACTGCCAGCCGAGCTCGCGCTCGGAGTCGGCGGACATGCGCGTGCGGCCGGGAACCGGGTCGAAGCGGCTGCCGTCGTCCTGGATGCAGGCGGCGACCGCGCACGCGAGCGCCGCGGCGGAGACTAGTCGGAGGAGGCGGGCTGCCATCGGAGCACGGGACGGCGCGCCGCGCGCGTCTCGTCGAGGCGCGCCAGCCGGGTGCGGTGCGGCGCCGTACGCACCCAGTCGGGATCGCGCCGGGCCTCGTCGGCGATCGCGAGCAGCGCGTCGGCGAAGCGGTCGAGGCCTTCGAGCGACTCGCTCTCGGTGGGCTCGATCATCAGCGCGCCGTGCACGATCAGCGGGAAGTACACCGTCGGCGGGTGGTAGCCGTAGTCGATCAGGCGCTTGGCGACGTCGAGCGTCGTGACGCCGCTCGGCTCGAGGTCCTTGTCCGACAGCACGCACTCGTGCATCACGGTGCGGTCGATCGGCACGTGCCACGCGTGGCGCAAGCGCGCGAGCAGGTAGTTCGCGTTCAGCACCGCCATCTCGGCGCAGCGGCGCAGGCCGTCGGGACCGAGCGAGCGGATGTACGCCCAGGCGCGCACGAACATTCCGACGTTGCCGAAGTTCGCGTGCAGCCGGCCGATCGAGCGCGGGAACTCGTAGTCGAGCGCGAAGCCCTCGCCCTCGGCCTGCTCGAGCCGCCGCACGACCGGGATCGGCAGGTACGGCGCGAGGATGTTCTTCACGCCCACGGGACCCGAGCCCGGTCCGCCGCCACCGTGCGGCGTCGAGAACGTCTTGTGCAGGTTGAAGTGCATCACGTCGATGCCGAGATCGCCGGGGCGCGCGATCCCGAGCAGCGCGTTCAGGTTGGCGCCGTCGCCGTAGACCAGGCCGCCGCGCGCGTGCACGAGGTCGCAGATCGCCGCGATGTGCGGCTCGAACAGCCCGAGCGTGCTCGGGTTGGTGATCATCAGCGCCGCGACGTCCTCGTTCATCGCGCGCTCCACCGCCTCGGGGTGCAGCACGCCGTCGCGGCCGGACGGGATGGTCTCGACCTCGTAGTCGTTGAGCGCCGCGCTCGCCGGATTGGTGCCGTGCGCGGAGTCGGGCACGAGGACCTTGTGGCGCTTCTCGCCGCGGTGCTCGTGATAGGCGCGGATCATCATGATGCCGGCGAGCTCGCCCTGGGCGCCGGCTGCGGGCTGCAGGCTGACGCGATCCATGCCCGAGATCTCGGCGAGCGCCTGCTCGAGCCGCCACATCAGCTCGAGCAGACCCTGCGACTGCGCAACGGGCTGGAGCGGATGGGCGCGCGCGAAGCCCGGCAGCCGCGCGGCCCACTCGTTGATCTTCGGGTTGTACTTCATCGTGCACGAGCCGAGCGGATAGAGGCCGAGGTCGACCGCGGCGTTCCACGTCGAGAGCCGCGTGAAGTGGCGCACCACGTCCACCTCGGAGAGCTCGGGCAGCGCCGGCACGTCGCTGCGCAGCCAGCTCGGATCGAGCGCCGCGGCGGGATCGGCGTCCGGCACGTCGCTCGCGGGCAGCGAGTAGCCGACGCGGCCGGGACGGCTGCGCTCGAAGAGCAGCGGCTCTTCGTACTCGATGCCGCGCGTCGCGTAGCCGAGGCGCTCGGGGCCTGCGTCGCGTTCGTCGCTCACGAGCCGCTCCCCGCGAGCGCCGCGACGAGGCGGTCCATCGCGTCGCGGCTCGCGAGCTCCGTCGCGCAGACCAGCAGGGCGGGGCCGAGGTCGGGCTCGTACGCCGCGAGGTCGAGCCCCGCGACGATCCCGTCCGCCTCGGCGCGCGCGAGCGCCGCCGCGGGATCGCGCACCGACACCACGAACTCGTTGAAGGTGGGCGCCGCGAGCGGCAGCCCGAGCCCCGGCGCGCTGCGCACGCGGCTCTTCAGGTACTCCGCCTTCGCGTAGTTGAGGCGCGCGAGCTGCGCGAGCCCGACGCGCCCGAGCAGCGAGAGGTAGACGGTCGCCATCAGCAGGCACAGGCCCTGGTTCGTGCAGATGTTCGAGGTCGCCTTCTCGCGGCGGATGTGCTGCTCGCGCGTCGAGAGCGTCAGCACGAAGCCGCGCTTGCCGCGCGCGTCGACGGTCTCGAGCGCGGGCCCGCCGAAGCTGGACGCGACGCCGAAGCTCTGGGCCTCGCCGCACACGATGTCGGCGCCGAGCTCGCCCGGCGCGCGCAGCAGGCCCATCGAGAGCGCCTCGCTCACGACCACCACGAGCAGCGCGCCGCGCGCGTGCGCGGCCTCGGCCGCGGCCGCGACGTCCTGCACCGTGCCGAGGAAGCCGGGCTGCTGGAGCACGACGCACGCCGTGTCCGCGTCGACGAGCGCGTCCACCGGCGCGCTGCGGCCGTCCGCGGCGCGCGGCGCCGCGACGATCTCGACGTCGAGCGCGCGCACGTAGCTGCGCAGCACGTCGGCGTAGTGCGGGTGCAGGCCGTGCGCGAGCACGATGCGCCGGCGGCGCGTCGAGCGCATCGCCATCAGCACCGCCTCGGCGGCGGCGGAGGCGCCGTCGTAGAGCGAGGCGTTCGAGACGTCGAGCCCCGTCAGCCCGCAGATCATCGTCTGCCACTCGAAGATCGCCTGGAGCGTGCCCTGGCTGATCTCGGGCTGGTACGGCGTGTACGAGGTCGTGAACTCGGCGCGCGAGACGAGCGCGTCGACTGCGGCCGGCGTGTAGTGCGCGTAGCAGCCCGCGCCGAGGAACCAGGCGTGCGAGCCGGCGTGCGCGTTGCGCTCCGCCAGCGCGGCGAGCTCCGCCGCCACCTCCTGCTCGCTCGCCGCTTCCGGCAGCGCGAGCAGCCGGCGCAGCCGCAGCTTCTCCGGGACCGGTGCGAACAGCGCCTCGACGTCGGCGACGCCGATCGCGCCGAGCATGTGGCGCACGTCGTCGGCGGTGTGGGGGATGTAGCGCGGGGGGGATGCGCTCACTCGGTGCTGCGTTCCTCGACGTGCGTGCGGTACGTCTTCGCGTCGAGCAGCGTTCCCACCTCGTCGGGATCGCTCGGCTCGATCGTGATCATCCAGCCGTCCGTGTAGCAGTCCTCGTTCACGTGCTCGGGATGGTCGGCGAGGTCGCCGTTCACCTCGACCACCTCGCCCGAGATCGGCGCGTACAGGTCGGAGACGGCCTTCACCGACTCGATCACGCCGAACGGCTCGCCGCGCTCGACGGTGCTGCCGACGGCGGGGAGCTCCACGAAGACGATGTCGCCGAGCTGCTGCTGCGCGTAGTCGGTGACGCCGACCACGACGCGCGACCCTTCGACGCGGCACCACTCGTCCTCACGCGTATAGCGGAGGTCGTTCGGAATTTCGTAGTCGGCCACGCTTCCTCCCTCCTTGGAGCGCTGCGCTTCATGCGGTGTGGGGTCGCGCGCTCGTCGACGTTCCGCCGGTCGGCTGCGTCGGCTTCCAGAACGGCGTGTCCACGATGCGTGCGGCGATCGCGCGATCTCCCGTGCGGGAACCCGACGGCCGCGAGACGTGGATCTCGATTTCGGTGCCGGGCGCCGCCAGGGCGGGCGGAACGTAGCCGAGGCCGATCGGTTTTCCGAGGGTCGGAGAGGGCGCTCCCGACGTCACGACGCCGACGCGCGCGCCGCCGCAGAAGATCGCGTGCTCCGCGCGCGCGATGCCGCGGCCTTCGACGACGAAACCGGCGAGCGCGCGCGCATGGCCCGCGAGCGCGCGCCGCTCGATCGCCTCGGCGCCGACGAAGCCGCCCGTCTCGCGCTTCACGAAGCGGCCGAGTCCCGCTTCGAGCGGCGACGTCGTGTCGTCGAGCTCGTGACCGTAGAGCGGCAGCGCCGCCTCGAGGCGCAACGTGTCGCGCGCGCCGAGCCCGCACGGCGCGAGTCCGTGCGGCTTGCCGGCGTCGAGCAGCGCGGCGAACACGCGTTCGGCGTCGGCGGCGTCGAGGTAGATCTCGAAGCCGTCCGAGCCGGTGTAGCCGGTGCGCGAGACGAGCGCGCCGGCGCCCGCGACCGCGCCTTCGGCGAACGTGAAGCGCTTCATGCCGGCGAGCGGGACGTCGCACACGCGCGAGAGCACGGCCGCGCTCGCCGGTCCCTGCAGCGCGAGCAGCCCGGTGCGGTCGCTGCGGTCCTCGACGCGCGCGTCCGGAAGCGCGTGGCGCGCGATCCAGCGGTAATCCTTCTCGATGTTGGACGCGTTCACGCACAGGAAGAGGTGGTCGTCGGCGAGCCGGTACACCGTGACGTCGTCGACGACGCCGCCGTCCTCGTTGCAGAGCAGCCCGTAGCGCACGCGGCCGGCGCGCAGCGACGCGACGGGACACGTGACGAGGCGCTCGACGCTCGCCACGGCGCCGGGGCCCGACACGTGGATCTCGCCCATGTGCGAGACGTCGAACAGGCCCGCCGCGCTCCGCACGGCGGCGTGCTCCTCGAGGATCGAGCGGTACTGGACCGGCATCTCCCAGCCGGCGAACGGGACGAGCCGCGCGCCGAGCGCGCGGTGGGCGTCGTAGAGCGGCGTGCGCTTGAGCGCGCTCACGAGCGCAGGCCGTGGCGCGTCTGGTAGGCCTCGAGCGTGTTGCGCAGCAGCATCGTGATGGTGAGCGGGCCGACGCCGCCGCGCGAAGGCGTGAGCAAGCCCGCGACCCCGAGCGCCGCGTCGAAGTCGACGTCGCCGTGCTGCACGCCGTCGACGATGTTCACGCCGAGGTCGATCACGGCGGCGCCGGGGCGGATCCAGTCGCCCTTCACGAGCCGCGGGCTGCCCGCGGCGGCGACGAGGATGTCGGCCTCGCGCACGACGCCGGCCAGGTCGCGCGTGCGCGAGTGGCAGATCGTGACGGTCGCGTTGCGCTCGAGCAGCAGCAGCGAGATCGGCTTGCCGACCAGGATGCTGCGGCCGATCACGACGGCGCTCGCGCCCTCGATCGGCACCGCGTGGCGCTCGAGCACGGCGAGGATGCCGAGCGGCGTGCACGGCCGCAGTCCGGGCAAGCCAGCGACGAGGCGGCCCGCGTTGTGCGTCGTCAAGCCGTCGACGTCCTTGGCGGGATCGATCGCCTCGATCACCGCCGACGCGTCGAGCGGCTTCGGCAGCGGGAGCTGCACCAGGATGCCGTCCACCGACGCGTCGCGGTTCAACGCCTCGACGAGATCGACGACGTCTTCCTGCGTCGCATCGGCCGGCAGGTCGTGCTCGCGCGACGTCATGCCGGCGCGCTCGCACGCGCGCCGCTTGCCCTTGATGTACGACATGCTCGCGGGGTTGTCGCCGACGAGCACGACGGCCAGACACGGCGGGCGGTGGCCGGCCGCGACGAGGCGCGCGATCTCGTGCTGGATCTCGCTGCGGAGCGTGCTGGCGAGCGCCTTGCCGTCGACGACGACGGTGCGCTCGCGGGGGGCGGTCATGACGGCGATTCCCTCCGGCCGGAGGGCGCCCAGTATAACGGCGGAAGCAAGCGCCGAAGGGTCTACGCGGCCTTCGACTTGCCTTTGCCCTTGCCCTTGCCGCCCGGCTTGCCGGGCGACGCGCTCGACGCAGAGCCCGCGTCGCTCGAAGGCTTGGCGTCCGCCTTCGTCTCGCTGCTCGTGTCCTTCGCTTCCTTGGCCTCGCCCTTGTCGGCCTTGTCGCCCTTGTCGCCTGCGTCGGACTTCGCGCTCGAGTAGAGGTCCGAGTACCAGCCGCCGCCCTTCAGCACGAACGCCGTTCGAGAAATCAGCCGGCGCACCTTCTTCGCGCGGCACTCCGGGCACACCTTCACCGGATCCTCGGTGATGCGCTGCTCGCGCTCGAACTCGTGCCCGCACTTCTCGCACAGGTACTCGTAGATCGGCATGGGCCCGTGCTCTCCTCTTCGCGCTACGTGCTGGCCAGTCGGCGCACGGCCGCCTCGAGGTCCGCGCAGCGCGGGGGGGCCGCATGGACCCGCACCAGCTTGCGCCGACCCTTGGCGCCCGGATCGATCTCGACGCTGCCGCGCCCGACGCCGAGCGCACGCGCGAGTGCGCGCACGCAGGCGGCGTTGGCCGCGCCTTCGACCGGTGGCTCCTGGACCGCGACCCGCAGCGCATCGCCGTGGAGGCCCCCGACCCGCTCGCGCGAGGCCCGGGGCGTGACGTGGATCCAGAAGGAAATCCCGTCCGAAGACCGGCGAAGGCTGATGCCGGGCGCTGCGTCCGTCAAGCGCCTCCGGCTTCCGTCGCCGCCGGCGCGGGGGCGGGTGCGCGCTTCGCCGCGCTCTTCGAGCCGGTCAGGAACGCGACCTTGCCGTCGAGGACGGGATCCTCGGGCAGGTCGCTCGAGAGGCCTTCGAGCAACGCGAGGTGCGTCTCGACGGCCGAACGCACCGACGCGGCGAGCCGCGTGCGCAGCTGGCGCATCTCGCGGATGTCCTCGGCGAGTTTCGCGACGCGGCGGTGCGCCGCGTCGAGCACCTTCTCGGCCTTCACCTCCGCCTCGGCCAGCAGCACCTCGGCCTCCTTCGCGGCGGTGCGGCGCAGATCGTCGCTGACCTCTTGCGCGGTCATCAGCGTCGAGCGCAGCGTCTCCTCGCGCGCGTCGAGCTCCGACACGCGCGCCTCGAGCTCGCGGATGCGGTCGCGCTGGCGTTCGACGTCGCGGATCACGCCCTCGAAGTCCTCGGCGACCATGCGCAGGAACGTCTCGACCTCCTGCGGGTCGAGGCCGCGCAGGCGGCGGGCGAAGTGATGGCTCTGGATGTCGAGCGGGGTGAGTCGCATGGATCGGCCTCCGGTCTCACGTTCCGCTGCAACCGATCGTCATAACTCCGCGGCCGCTTGAGCACTTCCCACGATCGCAAATGAATCGCCGAAGCAACTTCCAGGCACGCGGCTCGTTTCCGCCGTAGCGAGCCGCAGGCGAGCGGGCCGACCCCATCAGGCTCGCGGTCGCGAACCTCGGTGGTCCGCTTTTCAGTCCCCGCCGAGCTCCTTCGACCGCCGCGTCGCCGCCTCCACCGCGTCGATCACGGCGGCGCGGAAGCCGTTCGCCTCGAGGCGCGCGAGGCCTGCGATCGTGGTGCCGCCGGGCGACGTGACGCGGTCCTTGAGCTGCGCCGGGTGCGCGCCCGAATCGCGCGCGAGCTGCGCGGAGCCGAGCACGGTCTGGATCGCGAAGCGCTGCGCGGCGTCGCGCGGCAGCCCGACGCGCACGCCGGCGTCGGCGAGCGCCTCGAGGAACACGAACACGTAGGCCGGCCCGCTGCCGGAGAGGCCGGTGACGGCGTCGAGCAGCGACTCGTCGGGCGCCTCCCACGCGAGGCCGGCGCACTCGAAGAGCGACTGCGCGAGCGCGCGGTCCTGCGCGCTCGCGTTCGCGCTCGCGACGAAGGCCGTCGCGCCGCAGCGCACCAGCGCCGGCGTGTTCGGCATCGCGCGCACGACGCGCGCGCCCTCGGGCAGCGCCGCCGCGATCTTCGCGATCGACACGCCCGCCGCGATCGAGATCCACAGCGGCCGCGCGCTCGCGACGCCGCCCTCCGAGAGCACGCGCCCGAGCAGGCCCGGCTTCACCGCCAGCACGACGACGTCGCTCTCGTGCACGAGCGCCGCGTTGTCCGCGAAGGTCTCGACGCCGAGCCTGCGCGACACTTCGGCGCGTCGGTCCGGATCGGGATCGGCGAGCTGGACGTGGTCGCGCGCGACGCCCGCCGCGAGCAGGCCGCCGGCCAGCGCCTCGCCCATCGCGCCCGCGCCGAGGAAGCCGATGCGGTTGCCCTGGAGATTCATCACGTCGCGTCCCCCTGCGCCGAGCCGCGTTCGCCGAAGAGCGCGGTGCCGATGCGGACCAGCGTCGCGCCTTCCTCGACCGCCACCTCGAAGTCGTCCGACATGCCCATCGAGAGCTCTTCGAGACCGAGTCGATCGCAGAGTGTGCGCAGCTTCGCAAACACGGGCCGGGCGGCCTCGGGATCGGGCGACGGCGCGGGCATCGTCATCAGCCCGGCCGCGCGCAGCGCGGGCAGCGCCCGCACCGCGTCGAGCAGAGCGGGCAGCTCCGCCTCCGAGACGCCGCTCTTCGTGGCCTCGCCCGAGAGGTTCACCTGCAGCAGCACGACGAGCGTCCGCTGCGCCGCGGCCGCGTGCTTCGCGAGCCCCTGCGCGAGGCGCGCCGAGTCGACGCCGTGCAGCCAGTCGAAGCAGGCGGCGGCGTCGCGCGCCTTGTTGGTCTGCAGATGGCCGATGCCGTGCCAGGTGATCTCGCGCGCGAGCGCCGGCTCCTGCGCGCGGAGCGCGTCGCGCATCGCGACCGCCTCCTGCACGTAGTTCTCGCCGAGATCGCGCAGGCCCGCGCGCAGCGCCGCGGCGACGCGCTCCACCGGCTGCTTCTTCGCGGCGCCGACCAGGCGCACCGCCGCCGGATCGCGGCCCGCGCGCCGCGCGGCGGCGGCGATGCGCGCGC
>QEVM01000322.1 GCA_003576805.1 Pseudomonadota bacterium
TCGCCGCCGCGGCGGCCGCGCCCGGCACGCCCGGCGCGCTGCACGAGCGGCTGCGCGCCGCCGAGCTCGCGGCCGGCATCGACGCCTGGACCGACGGCTGGTTCGGCGCGCGCAGCGCGTGTCCGCCGCCGTGAACGCTCTTCACCCCATCGGGAGGAATCGCATGCTTCGACTCCAGCGGCTGCGCTGCGCGAGCGCCGCGGCGCTCGCCTGGCTCGCGACGGCGCCGGCGGCATCCGCCATGCCGGTCATCTCCGAGCTCTTCTACGACGCGGTCGGGTCGGACGACGGATGGTCGTTCGTCGAGCTGTACGGAGCGCCGGGCGCGTCGCTCGACGGGCTGCGGCTCGAGTCGGTGAACGGCGACGGCGGCGCGGTCGCGGCGCGGCTCGTGCTCTCGGGCACGTTCGGCGCCGACGGCCTCTTCGTGGTGGCCGATCGCACGGCGGCCGGCGCGACCCAGGTGCCGGATGCGGACCTGCTGCTCGACTTCGACTTCCAGAACGGACCCGACTCGCTCGTGCTGCTCGGCGCGAGCGGCGTGCTGGACGCGCTCGCGTACGGCGTCTTCGCTCCGGAGCAGGTCGCGGCGGGCGAGGGCGCTCCGGCGCCGGACGTCGCGCCGGGCGAGAGCCTCGCGCGCCGCTTCGCCGACGTGGACGGCGACGACAACGCGCTCGACTTCGTCGTGCTCGCGGCGCCGACGCCCGGCACGGCGCCGCTCGCCGCGATCCCCGAGCCCGGCACGGCCGCGCTCGCCGCATTCGGCCTCGCGGCGCTCGCGCGCCGTCGCAACGCGCTGCGCTGACGAAGCGCCGCACTGGTTCTGGCGACGGAAGTCCAGCCCCCCTGCGACCGTCGCCCGGCGTCCCGGTCTCCGCATGGCGCGGCGGCCGGGACGCCTCCTGTGCGCAGTCGGCCGCGGCTCGCTCAGGCGCGCGCGGCGGCGGACCGATGGGCAAGGGTCGTTGCAGGTCCCCATGCCGTCGCGCAAACTGGCTCGACCCGTGCGGACCGTCTGGGCCGACTTCTTCTACGTCTTCTTCTGGGCGGACTTTGGGGGGTGATGCCCCGGATGCTCCCGGGCTCGAACACGAACATCCGCCACGGCGGCGTCTTGTTCCACGTCCAGACCGAGGACAGTGGCAAGGCGCACCCGCACGTGATCACCCATCTCTATCACGGCGGCACGATTCTCGCGTCCGAGAAGAGCAGCTACGCCGAGTGGGTGAGCGCGCCGGACATGGCGGCGCGCGTGCGCGAGCTGATGGACCACATGCACCGCGCGATGCTGAAGCGGCTCGCCAGCGGCGAGCTCGACGAGCAGATCGAGCAGCGGCTGGGCGCCGACGTGTTCTCGGCGAGCGACAAGTCGAAGACGGCGGCGAACACGCAGCGCTCCGCCAGCGGCGGCTCGGAGCAGACGCTGCGGCCGGCGAGCGCCGGCACGTCGGCGTCGCGCGCCGCGGCGCCCGCGCCCGCGTCGCCCGCCGTGACGGCGCGCACCAGCGCGCCCGCGGGCACGGGGCCGGAGCAGCCGCTCGACGAGCTGATCCTCGACTACCTCGTCGAGGCCGCGCGCCGCCGCAAGCGCCCCGCGGAATGAGCGCGCCGCCCGCCGCGCGCCCCGCGGCCGAGGCGGCAGCGCCGGCTCCGCGCCCCGGCGGCGATCCGCTGATCCGGCTCTTCCACGTCTCGAAGTCCTACGCCGCCGGGCAGTTCGCGCTGCGCGACGTCTCGCTCGAGGTGAAGAAGGGCGAGCTCGTGTTCCTGACGGGGCCCAGCGGCGCCGGCAAGACCACCTTGATGAAGCTGCTGTTCGCGGCCGAGCGGCCGAGCGAGGGCCAGATCCTCGTGCTCGGCCGCAACGTCGCGCGCGTCGGCGAGCGCGGCATCCCGCAGCTGCGTCGGCGCGTCGGCGTCGTGTTCCAGGACTTCAAGCTGATCCAGTCGCGCACGGTCGAGGAGAACGTCGCGGTCACGCTCGAAGTGATCGGGACGCCGCCGCGCGAGGCGCGCGCGAAGGTATTCGCGATGTTGAAGCGCGTCGGCCTGCACCACCGGCGCCATCACCGGCCGGCCGCGCTCTCGGGCGGCGAGCAGCAGCGCGTCGCGCTCGCGCGCGCGCTCGTGAACGAGCCGGCGATCCTGCTCGCCGACGAGCCGACCGGCAATCTCGACGCCGCGCTCACGCTCGAGATCATGGACCTCGTCGCGGCGGCGGCGTCGCGCGGCACGACCGTGCTGGTCGCGAGCCACGACCCGTCGCTGGTCCGGCGCTACGCGCGCCGCGTGCTCAAGCTCGACGGCGGCCGCCTCGTCGAAGACCTGCCGGGCGGCGCCGCCGCGTGACGCGCGCGCTGTTCCAGGTCTACTACTTCGTGCGCTCGGCGATCGCGGGCCTGCGCGGCAGCCCGCTCACGACGGGCGTGTGCATCGCGACGATCGCGGTCGCGACGATCCCGCTCGGCGGCCTCTGGGTCGTGACGGGCAACATGCGCGCACTGCTCGATCAGTTCGGCAGCGAGCTGCAGCTCACCGCGTTCCTCGATCCGAAGGTGCGCTCGGACCAAGGGCGGTCGCTGGCCGCGAAGGCGTCGGCGATCGACGGCGTCGAGCGCGTCGAGTTCGTGAGCCAGGAGGAGGCGCTCGAGCGTTTCCGCACGCGGCTCGGCGGCACGGCGCTGCTGGAGGCGCTCGAGACCAATCCGTTGCCCGCATCGCTCTCGATCGCGCTCGCGGAGGAGGCGCGCGCGCCCGAGGCCGTCGCGCGGGTGTCCGAGGCGCTGCACGCGCTGCCCGGCGTGGAGGACGTCGCCGGCGGCGAGACCTGGATCGAAGGCTACGGGCGCGCGCTGCGGCTCGTGCGCAGCGCGGGCCTCGGCCTCGGACTCGTGCTCGCCACGGCGACCTTGCTGATCGTCGCCAACACGATCCGGCTCGCCGTCTACGCGCGCCGCGACGAGCTCGAGATCCTGTCGCTGGTCGGCGCGAGCCGCACGTACCTGCGCGTGCCGTTCCTGCTCGAGGGCGTGGTGCAGGGCGCGATCGGCGGCCTGCTCGGCGTGGGCCTGCTGTTCGCGATCTTCCACGTCGCGGTGCCGCAGCTGCGCGACGCGCTCGAGCTGTTCCTCGGCTGGTCCGACCCCTCCTTCCTCTCGCCGCGCAACGTCGCGATCCTGGTGGCGGGAGGCGCCGCGTTCGGGCTGACCGGCGCGGGCGTCGCGGCGCTGCGGACGCGCGTGTCGTGACGCGCGCCGCGGCGCTGGCGCTGGCCGCCGCGCTCGCGTTCGCGCCGGCGGCGCGGGCCGCGGACGCGCGCGAGCAGGAGCTCGAATCGCTGCGCCAGGCGATCGAGCAGCGCAAGCAGCGCATCGAGGCGTTCGAGCGCGAGCACGAGGGTCTGCTCGCCGCGCTCGAGGCGATCGACCAGGCCGTCGCGGCGCACGAAGAGGTCGCGGCGAGCCGCGCGCGCGAGGCGGCGGAGGCCGAGGCCGCGCTGCGCAGGCTCGAGGCGCAGCTGCCCGATCTCGAGTCGCGGCTCGCGCGCACGCGCGCCGCGATGGCCGCGCGCGTCGTCGCGCTCTACAAGACCGGCGAGCTGGGCCCGGCGCAGCTCGTGTTCGCGTCGCAGAGCGTGCGCGAGCTGCTCGAGCGCGTGGACGTGCTCGGCAAGCTGCTCGCGCACGACCGGTTGCTCGTCGCGCGCTTCCGCGCCGAGCAGCGCGCGCTGGGCGCGGCGCGCGGCGACGCGACGGCGGCCGG
>QEVM01000323.1 GCA_003576805.1 Pseudomonadota bacterium
AGCCGGCGCGCAGGTGCAGGGCGCGCTGCTCGGCACGATCCGCCGCGACGGCGGCGATCACGTCACCTACAACGGCTGGCCGCTCTACCACTTCGCCAAAGACGACGCGCCCGGCGCGGCGACGGGCCACGACAAGAGCGGCTTCGGCGGCGAGTGGTACCTCGTCACGCCGGCCGGCACGAAGGCGGGGCCGGGCGAAGCGCAGGGCGGAGGCGCGCGCGAGTAGCGCGGCGCCGACCCGCCTAGCCGGTGGACTCGACCCAGGCCTCGAGGTCGTCGGGCAGCCCGTGCGGGTCGTCGTACGAGCCGCCGACGCCGGGGCCGACGTTCGTCTCGAACATCTCGTCGAAGTGGCGGCCGATGCGCTCGCTGAACAGGCCGATCGCCTTCAGCGTCGGGATCACGAAGCCGCGCACCGGCCCGCGCATGCCGCCGCTCTGCGCGAGCGCGGCGGCGACCGTCTCGCGCTCCTTGGCGATCTCGCCGATCGCCCAGATCGGGTCGAGGCCGGCCTCCTTCCAGAGCGCGAGCACGCTCTCGCGCATCGTGCCGCCGCGGCGCGAGTCGAGCAGGTTGCGCGCCGCCTCGAACGCGAAGTCCTCGATCGCGGCGCGCTCGGCGTCGGACAGCGTCGGCACGACGTGGGAGAGGTACTTGATGCCGAAGCCGGTGTGGCGCGCCTCGTCGCGCGACACGTAGGTGAGGAGGTCCTTGAGCAGCGGCTCCTTCGTCGCGTTGCGCATGTCGCGGAACGAGTAGAGCGCGAGCCCCTCCGTCACGACCTGCATGCCGACCGCCTTCAGCTTCCAGTCGCCGGCGGCGAGCACGTCGTCGAGCAGGCGCTTCAGGCCCGGCGCGATCGGCACGACCTGCCCGAGCTTGTGGATGTACGCCGCGAACACCTCGACGTGGCGCGCCTCGTCGAGCGTCTGCGTCGAGGCGTAGAACTTGCCGTCCATGTCGGGCACCGCGTTCACGAGCTGCGCCGCCACCATCAGCGCGCCCTGCTCGCCGTGCAGGAAGTTCGAGAGCATGAAGAGCGCGCTGCGCCGCGCGACCTCCCAGCGCAGGCCCGGCTCGAGGTTCTTCCAGAACTGCGTGTGCTGGATCGGGATGCCGCCCAGCGAGAAGGTGCGCGAGAAGGCGTCGCGGTCGATCTCGCGGTCCCAGTCGAGCTGGCGGAGCGCGATCCACTGGCGGTCGAGCGCGTTCGCGTAGAGCGTGCGCAGCTCGTCGATTTCCGGCTCGTAGTTCCAGTTGTAGACGGCCTCGAAGGCGGTGCGGACGCCCTCGGTCGAGGCGGGGTGGCGGTCGGGCAGGGGGACGGCCATGGGCGAGGAGCTCCGTCGGCGGGGGTCGCGCCAGCCTACCAGTCGGTCGGCGGCCGACCAACTCGCAGGCGCCCGCGATACCTTGGCCCGATGCCGAACCCGACTCCGCCGCCCGACGGCGCGCCGCGCCCGATCGCCGACGTCGCCGCCGCGCTCGACCTCGCGCCCGCCGAGTGGCGCCCGTACGGCGGCGACGTCGCGAAGGTGGATCCCGCGCTGCTCGCGGCGCTGCGCCGCCGCGACGGCCGCGCGCGCCTGGTGCTGGTGTCGGCGATCACGCCGACGCCGGCGGGCGAGGGCAAGACGACCACCAGCATCGGCCTCGCCCAGGGCCTCGCGCGGCTCGGCGAGTCGGTGTGCCTGGCGCTGCGCGAGCCGTCGCTCGGGCCGGTCTTCGGCATGAAGGGAGGCGGCACGGGCGCGGGCCGCAGCCAGCTCGTCCCGTCCGAGCGCATCAATCTGCACTTCACCGGCGACTTCCACGCGATCACCTCCGCGCACAACCTGCTCGCCGCGCTGCTCGACAACCATCTCTACTGGGGCAACGCGCTCGGCATCGACCCGCGCCGCGTGCGCTGGAAGCGCGTGATCGACATGAACGACCGCGCGCTGCGCGGCGTGATCGTGGGACTCGGCGGTCCGGCGCAGGGCGTGCCGCGCGAGACCGGCTTCGACATCACCGCCGCGTCCGAGGTGATGGCGATGCTGTGCCTCGCGCAGGACGAGGCCGACCTGCGCGCGCGCATCGAGCGGCTGCTGGTCGCGTTCACGGCGGACGGCGAGCCGGTCACCGCGGCGAAGCTGTCGGCGGCGGGCGCGATGCTCGCGCTCTTGCGCGACGCGCTCTGGCCGAACCTGGTGCAGACGGGCGAGGGCGTGCCGGCGCTCGTCCACGGCGGGCCGTTCGCCAACATCGCGCACGGCTGCAACAGCGCGATCGCGACGCGCATGGCGATGCACCTGGCGGACTGGACGATCACCGAGGCGGGCTTCGGCTTCGACCTCGGCGCCGAGAAGTTCTTCGACATCAAGTGCCGCGCCGCGGGGCTCGCGACCGACGCCGTCGTGCTGGTCGCGACGGTGCGTGCGCTCAAGATGCACGGCGGCGCGCCGGCCGACGCCCTCGAGAAGCCCGACGCGGCCGCCGTCGCGCGCGGCCTGCCGAACCTCGACAAGCACGTCGAGAACATCCGCTGTTTCGGCGAGCCGCCGATCGTCGCGCTGAACCGCTTCGCCGCGGACGCCGACGACGAGATCGCGGTCGTGCGCGAGCGCTGCGCGGCGCTCGGCGTTCCGTTCGCCGTCTCCGACCACTTCGCGCGCGGCGGCGACGGCGCGCTCGAGCTCGCGCGCGTCGTGCGCGAGCAGACGCACGGCGCGCGCCCCGCGTACCGGCCGCTGTACGAGCTCGACGCCTCGTTCCCGGACAAGGTGCTGGCCGTCGCGAGCGCGATGTACGGAGCGCGCGGCGTCGTGCTCACGAAGGAGGCGCAGCGCGACCTGCGCGAGCTGCGCCGGCTCGGCTACGAATCGCTGCCGGTCTGCATCGCGAAGACGCCGGCCTCGCTTTCCGACGACCCGAAGCTGCGCGGGCGGCCGCGCGACTTCGACGTCACCGTGCGCAGCATCCAGATCAACGCCGGCGCCGGCTTCCTGGTCGCGCTGACGGGCGAGATCCTGCGCATGCCCGGCCTGCCGCGCCGGCCCCTCGCCGAGTCGATCGACCTGCGCGACGGTGAGATCGTCGGCGTGCACTGACTCCCGAGGAGACGCGATGAACCCCCCGACCCGCAGCGGATCGCGCCGGCGCCCGCCTGCGCCCGCGCCGCTCGCGCTGGCGACGCGCATGGCGCCGACGGACGCGCTGTTCTGGTACGCCGAGTCCGCGCTGCCCGAGTTCCGGCCGATCATCGCCGGGCTCTACGTGCTCGGCCGCGCGCCCGATCGCGAGCAGATCGAGGCGGGCACGCAGCTCGCGGTGGCGACCGTTCCGCGGCTGCGCCAGCGCGTCGTCGAGGCGCCGCTCCAGCTCGGCCTTCCGGAGTGGCAGGACGATCCGCACTTCGACGCCGCCTACCACCTGCGCCACGTGTCGCTGCCGGCGCCGGGCGGCATGCGCGATCTGCTCGATCTCGTCGGCGCGATCTTCGCGACGCCGCTCGACCGCCAGCGCCCGCTCTGGGAGGCGACCTGGATCGACGGCCTCGAAGGCGGCCGGAGCGCCTTCCTCTTCAAGCTGCACCACTCGGTGGTGGACGGCGTCGGCTCGGTCGCGATCCTCGACGCGCTCACCACCGGGGCGCCCGGCGCGGGCCCGGTGCGCGCGCGGCATCCCGAGCGCCGGCGCATGTCGCCGACGCCGGCGTCGTCGACGGCGGCGCGCCTGGCGGCGCTCGCGATCGACCAGGCGCGCGCGACGGCGCAGCT
>QEVM01000324.1 GCA_003576805.1 Pseudomonadota bacterium
GTCGAGCGGCCCGTGCGCGAGGCGCGGCAACACGTAGCGGCCGAAGAGGTCCGCCTCGCGGGCGTGCGGGTAGCCGGAGAGGATGAGGGCCTCGATGCCGAGGGCGCGGTAGGCCTCGAGCTTCGCGAGCACCTGGTCGGGGTCGCCGACGATCGCGGCGCCGCAGCCGGAGCGCGCGCGGCCGATGCCGGTCCACAGGTGCTCCTCGACGTAGCCGTCGCGCGACGACGACCCGCGCAGCTCGGCTTGTCGGCGCACGCCGGCGCTGGTGGCGTCGAGCGACTTCGCGCGGATCGCGGCGCCGGCGGCGTCGTCGAGCTTCGAGAGCAGCCGCTCGGCGGCCGCGCGCGCCTCGGCTTCGGTCTCGCGCACCACGACGTGCACGCGATAGCCATGGCGCAGCGTGCGCCCGCGCTTCGCGGCGCGCGCGTCGACGTCGTCCATCACGGCCTTCACGTTCGCCATCGTGTCGGGCCACTGGAGGTACACGTCGCAGCCGGCGGCCGCCGCCTCGCGCGCCTCCTCCGAGAGCCCGCCGAAGTAGAGCGGCGGGCAGCGCCCCGACAGCGTGCGCACGCGCGGCGGGTCGAGCTTCAGCCGGTAGAAGGCGCCGTCGAAGTCGAGCGGCTTCCCGTCGAGCAGCGTGCGCACGATCTCCATCACCTCGATCGTGCGCGCATAGCGCGGTCCCGCGGCCAGCGACTCGCCCGGCAGCTCCGACGAGATCACGTTGATCGTGAGCCGCCCGCCGAGCATCTGGTCGAGCGTCGCCATCTGGCGCGCGACCTGCGGCGGCCACAGCTCGCCGCAGCGGACCGCGAGCAGCAGCCGCATGCGGCGCAGCAGCGGCGCCAGCGCCGCCGCGAACGCCACGTTGTCGATGCCGAGCGCGTAGCCCGACGGCAAGAGCAGGTTGTCGAAGCCGCGCGCATCCGCCGTCAGCGCGATCGTGCGGCAGTGCTCCCAGCTCGCGTGCAGCGCGGGATCGGGGACGCCGAGGAACTCGTAGTCGTCGTCGCAGAGCGCGGAGAACCAGCTCACTTCCATCTTGGGGACCTCGCCGCTCGCCTGCGGCTCGCTACGCGGGATGGGGTGACCTCGCCGCTCGCCTGCGGCTCGCTACGCGGGATGGGGGACCTCGCCGCTCGCCTGCGGCTCGCTACGCGGGATGGGTGACCTCGCCGCTCGCCTGCGGAGGAGGTCGCACGAGCGGCGCGCTCGAGCAGGCTACTCGGGGTCGTCCACGATGTATCCGAGGCCAGGGGTCCGAAGGGGCAGTTGCTCGCAAGACTCGCCCGTCCGCTCGACGCCGATTCCCAAGCCACAGGTGTCAGCCAGCGCCTTCTGGAGCGCGAGCACGACGCTCTCCGAGCCGAGCAGCTCACAGGCTGCGACGCGCAGAACGACCGGGTCGCCGCCGACCTGCAGCGCCGCAGGAACCCGGATGGTGGGCGGATCCGGGCGAACCCAGAGATCGAACTCGAGCGATCCACTCTCCGCCTCGCGCAGGGCGTGCACGGAAGCCACTTGCTCGAGTGCGCGCTCTGCACACGCAGCGGATTCCGGCGCTCGCTGGTCACACGCCATGCCCGCCATGGCCCCGATGAAGAGTGGCATCCAGACGCGCATCGCTCGTCGCCCTCCGAACCCTCCGAACTCGTGCTTTCAGGTTGCCGGGCCCCGGCCTCCAATCGACCCACTGCCAACTGAGTGCGACGCCCCGACGCTACCAAGCCCGTGCAGGACCCGAGACCGACCCGGTCGGCCGCACTGGTCAGCCTGCGAGCTCTTCTGCTTGGCGCAGCGCATCTGCAAATCGGCACGAGTGGTCGTCGAGGCCCATCGACTCCGAGGCGGAAAGAAGAGCACGCCAGAAGCATGGCGAGCAGGACTTGCCGCGGGCCGCGAGTTCGAGCTGCTCCAATGCCGACTCGAGCTCGTTGTGCTCGAGGAACTCGCCGTACCACCGCAGACGGTCAGGATCCGAGCAGCCCGGAAGAAACGACCGCGCTTCCTCGAGGAAGCGATGCGTCGCAGTCCACTGGTCGAGAAGGTCGTTCATCCTCGGCGTCCAACGAATTGGCGCTCACCTGCGCAGCCCAGCGGCCGCTGAGCACCGACCGAGGCGAACCCTACACTGCCGACGACGCCGCGCCACATTCCAAAGAAGGCCAGCAGGGCGTCTTCCCAGCTCGAGAGGAGTCCTTGCCCGCCTGCGTCAGGTCTCGTCGTGCGGCGGCGGTTGAGACGTAGCTACGCCGTAGTTACCCTCGATGCCAGTGCGCGACCTGCGATTCGAGTGGGACGAAGACAAGAACCTCGAGAACCAGCGGAAGCACCGCGTCTCCTTCGAGGAGGCGCAGAGCGTCTTCTACGATGAACGCGCCCTCTTGGTCGAGGACCCCGATGATTCGCACGGGGAAGAGCGATTCCTGCTGCTCGGACTCAGTGGCACCCTGCGCACTTTGGTGGTTTGCCATTGCTATCGGCGCCGTGATTCCGTGATTCGCATCATCTCCGCGCGCCGCGCGGACCGCACCGAGCGCGCAACCTACGAACGAAGGTGGAAGAAATGAGGAAGCGATACGACTTCTCGAAAGCCCGACCAAACCCGTACGCCAAGCGCCTGAAGAAGCAGATCACGATCCGCCTCGACGAGGACACCTTGGAATACTTCAAGAAGCTCGCCGAAGATGCGGAGATCCCCTACCAGACGCTGATCAATCTGTACTTGCGCGAATGCGCGCGAACGCGGAAACGGCCCGCGATGAAGTGGAAGGCCGCTTAGTACTCGAGCGGCCGGGACCCCATGAAGCCAGGCGGCTCGCGTAGAAGGCGCCAGGCACGTCAGCCCTCGCTGCGCGGCGCGGTGGGCCGCGCCGACGCTCATCGCCCCGGCTGACTTCGCGGTGTCGGGGACGGCGCCGCACCGCATCGCTCGCCCGCGCTTGCACCCGCACCGCCCCCGGCTAGTTTCGGAACCCGCTGGTCTCGAAATTGGCGGAAGGACGGAGAGCCGCTCTGGCGAGACCCATCCCGCAGCCCGCGCGCCGCACGGCGCGGCCCCGGCCCGGCCGGCCGCCCACCGCTGGCCTGCGCGAGCGCATTCTGCGCGCGGCGGAGCCGATCTTCCTCGCGCGCGACTTCCACGCGGTGCGCATGGAGGACGTGGCGCGCGCGAGCGGCGCGGGCAAGGGGACGCTGTACCGCTACTTCGCGAGCAAGGAGGCGCTCTACGCGGCGCTGCTGCTCGGCGGCATCGACCGCTTGCGCGGCGAGATCGCGGCGGCGGCCGCGGGCGCGAGCGATCCGATCGCGCGCATCGAGGCGGTGGTGCGCGCGGTGCTCGCGCACCTGTGGGCGCGTCGCCGTCTGCTCGCGCTGCTGCACGAGCACGAGCACGCGCTGCCGCGCGCGCAGGGACGCGAGCGCATCCGCCGCCGCGCGGAGGTGGAGGCGGCGATGACGGCGGTCGTCGCGGGCGCGATTGCCGAGGGCGTGCTGCGGCCGCAGGACGCCGCGTTCACCGCCGAGCTGCTGCTCGGGATGCTGCGCGCCGCGCACCGCGCGCGCCGGCCCGACGACGACGCGGACGCGGTCGCGCGGCGCGTCGTCGAGCTGTTCCTGCTCGGCGCTGCGAACCCGGCCGGCCGCTCGGGGTTCGAACGCCGGAGGAGGATGCGATGAGCCCGACGCGAACGGCGCCGCTCGCGCTCGCGCTCGCACTCGTCGCGGCTGCGTCCGCGGC
>QEVM01000051.1 GCA_003576805.1 Pseudomonadota bacterium
GCCTGCTCGGCGGACTGTGGGAGCTGCCGGGCGGCGAGGTGCACGCGGCGCGGCGCGGCGCCGCGTCCGTCGCCGAGCTGCTGCGCGCGCGCACCGGCCTGGCCGTCGCGTCGGTCGCGCGCGCCGGCGACGTCGAGCACCTCTTCACGCACCGCACCCTGCGCTTGCGCGTGTTCCGCTGCGAGGCGGTCGGCGGGCGGCTGCGCCTCGACGGCTGGCAGCGCCATCGCTGGCTCGCGCCCGCGCGCTTCGAGGGCATTCCCTGCGGCAACGCCACGAAGAAGGCGCTGGCGCTGTTCCAGGAGCAGGCACGATGAGCCGACTCCTCGCCGCCGCGTTCGGCGCGGTGCTCCCGTGGCGGCGGCGCGCTTCACGCTAGACGACCGCGGACCGGACGGCGTCGACGGCTGGGCCTCCGGCTTCGACCGCCGCGAGCTGCGCGCGCTGCGCCGCGGCGCCGTCGAGCCCGAGCTCGAGGTCGACCTCCACGGTCTCGTGCGCGCCGACGCGCGCCGGGCGCTGCGCGCGCTGCTGCGCGAGGCGGTCGAGACGGGCGCGCGCTGCGTGCTGGTCGTGCACGGGCGCGGCAACCGCTCCGAAGCGGGCCCCGTGCTGCGCGCGTCGCTCGCCGACTGGCTCGCCGAGGAGCCGCACGGGCCGCGCGTCCTCGCGTTCGCCGCCGCCGCGGACCGGCGCGGCGGCGCCACCTACGTGCTGCTGCGTCGCCGGCGGCGCAGCTAGCAGGCCGGCTCGCACGTCGGCGCCGCGGCAGATGCCGCCGCGCAGCCGCCGTATGATGGTGATGCGCCGGAGGAACGCTTGCCCCAACGACTTCCCGTCGCTCACCGGCGGCCCGCCTGGATCCAGTACGGCATCGCGCTGGTGCTCGTCGGGATCGCGTACGCGGCGACGCTGCTGCTCCCCTGGTCCGCGAACCGCCCGACGATCGCGCTCTTCTACGCCGTCGTCGCGCTGACGGCGACGTTCGCGGGCTTGGGTCCGTCGCTGCTCGCGACCGCCGCCGGCTGCTACGCGGTGGCGACGTGGCTGATGGGCCCGGCCGGCGAGCTGCCGACGTGGGAGGGCGCGGTGCGGCTGATCGCGTTCGCGTCGGTCTCGCTGCTGCTCGCGGGGCTCGGCGAGATGCGGCTGCGGCGCGAGCGCTCGGAGCGCGCGCTGCGCGTGTGGAACGAGGTGACGCTCTCCAGCATCGGCGACGGGGTGCTCGTCGCCGACGCGCGCGGCCGCGTGCTCTTCCTCAACGCCGCCGCCATCCGCATCACCGGCTGGAGCGCGCAGGAAGCGGTCGGGCGGTCGCTCGGCGAGGTGTTCCGCGCGATCAGCGAGCGCACGCGCGAGCCGCTCGCCGACCCGGGCGCGCGCGTGCGGAGCAGCGGCGCCGCGGTGCGGCTCGGAGAGGACACGTTGCTCGTCGCGCGCGACGGCCGCGAGATCCCGGTCGACGACAGCGCGGCGCCGATCCGCAGCGAGGACGGCGAGATCGTCGGGCTCGTGATCGTGTTCCGCGACGTGTCCGAGCAGCGCATCGTCGAGCAGCGCCGCCAGAGCCTGGTCGAGGAGCAGACGCGGCTGCTCGAGCGCGAGGCGGCGGCGCGCGCCGAGGCGCAGGCGGCCAACCGCACGAAGGACGAGTTCCTCGCCACGCTCTCGCACGAGCTGCGCACGCCGCTCAATGCGATCGTCGGCTGGACCGCGCTGCTGCGCAGCGAGCGGCTCGCGCCCGAGCAGATCGAGCACGGCTACGACGTGATCGAGCGCAACGCGCAGCGCCAGATGCGGCTCATCGAGGACGTCCTCGACGTCTCGCGGATCGTGTCCGGCAAGCTGCGGCTCGAGCGCGAGCCGCTCGAGCTCGCGCGGCTCGTCGGCGACGCGGTCGACGCCGTCCGGCCGGCGGCCGACGCCAACCGGATCGAGCTCCGCTATCGCGCCCCGGATACACCGACCTACGTCGACGGCGACGGGCCGCGCCTCACGCAGATCGCGGCGAACCTGCTCTCGAACGCCGTCCGCTTCACGCCCGCCGGCGGCCGCGTGGAGGTCTCGCTGCGCGCGGACGGCGCCGACGCGGAGCTGGTCGTCGCGGACACCGGCCAGGGCATCGCGCCCGATTTCCTGCCGCACGTCTTCGACCGCTTCCGGCAGGAGGACGGCTCGATCTCGCGGCGTCACGGCGGGCTCGGCCTCGGGCTCGCGATCGTGCGCCACCTGGTCGAGCTGCACGGCGGCTCGGTGCACGCCGCGAGCGACGGCGTGGGCCGCGGCGCCACGTTCACGGTGCGCCTGCCGCTGGCGCGCGACGTCGCGCTGCCGGCGCGCCGCGAGCGCGCGGCGCATGCGGCGCCCGATCTCGGCGGCGCGCGCGTGCTGCTCGTCGACGACGACGCGGACGCGCTCGAGGTGCTCGGCACCGCGCTCGCCAC
This sequence comes from Pseudomonadota bacterium, assembly GCA_003576805.1. Taxonomy (GTDB): domain Bacteria; phylum Myxococcota_A; class UBA9160; order UBA9160; family PR03; genus PR03. The sequence continues at coordinate 2,445 of QEVM01000051.1, forward strand.
CGCCGGTGCGGAGCTGCGCACCGCGCAGAGTCCCGAGGACGCGCTGCGCATCGTCTCCGACTGGAAGCCGCACCTGTTCGTGCTGGACCTCGCGATGCCCGGCCTCGACGGACACGCGCTGCTGCGGCAGCTCCGCGCGCAGGGCTTCGCGGCCCCCGCGATCGCGCTCTCCGCGCACGCCGACGCGGGCAGCCGGCTCGCCGCCTACGACGCGGGCTTCCAACACTTCGTCGCCAAGCCCGTGACGCCCGCGGCGCTGCGCGGAGTCGTCGCCGCGACGCTGCGCAGCGACCGCGCGAGCACGTGACTGCGCCGACGCGGCGCTCAGCCGCGCGCGGCTCCGCGCTGCGCGGCGTGCTCGCGCAGCGACGTCGCGAGCTCGCCCCACCAGAGCCCGATGAAGCGGCTGAACGCGGCGCCCGCGTGGCCGTGCCGCACGGGATGATCGTCGCGCAGCGCGGCGAAGCCGGTGTGGCGCACCGTGACGAGCGTCGACGCGCCCGCCGCGCGGAAGCTCACCTCGACGCGCGTCGACTCGTCCTTCGCGAAGTTCACGCCGCGCCACTCGAACGCGAGCCGGTGCGGCGGCTCCCACTCGAGGATCGTGCCCATCACGAAGACGCGCGGGCCGGCGTCGAGCTCGACGGTCTCGAAGAGACGGCCGCCGACGCCGGGCTCGAAGGCGAGCGTTCCGGGCCGCTTGCCCGCGATGCGAAACGCCGGTCCGCGCCGCCACCACAGGTCGATCTCCTGCGTGAAGATCTCGAAGGCGTCGGCGGGCGGGACGCGCACCGAGACGCTGACGGTCGCGCCGTCGCCCGGCGCGCTCACCGCCGCTTCCGCGGGCGCGCGCCGCGCGAGCGCTCGGCGTGCGCCGCGAACGACGCGAGCTGGCCGCTCCAGAACTGCTCGACCTCCGCGATCCAGCGGCGCAGCTCGTCGAAGGGCTCGGCGCGCAGCCGCAGCATGCGGACGCGCGCGTCCTCCTGCGGGCGTTCCTCCTCGACGAGCCCGCACTCGCGCAGCACGCGCAGGTGTCGGCTCATCGCCGGCGCGCTCGTGCCCGTCGCCTCCGAGAGCTCGCCGGCCCGGCGCGGCGCGCGGCGCAGGAGATCCACGACCGCGCGCCGCGTCGGATCGGACAGCGCGGCGAAGGTGGCGTCGAGGCTCACGCCTCCGGCTTCCCGCCCGTCGCGACGCGTTGGAAGAACCACCAGTGATGGCCGCCGACGTCGCGGCAGCCGTAGCCGCGGTCGGCCCAGTGGTCGGCGCCGTAGTCGTGGGTCTCCATCTCCATCACGATGACCGCGCCCGCCGCGATGGCGCGCGCATGGTGCGCCTCCACGTCGTCCACGTAGAGCATCAGGTTCTGCGTGTTGGCGCCGCCCACCTGGCTCGGCGAGCGCGCCCAGGGCATCCGCTCGCCCTTGTCGGTGCCGCTCACCATGACGAGCCCGTCGCCGTACTTCAGCTCGGAGTGCTCGATGCGCCCTCCGTCGCCTTCGACGAGGAGCTGCACCTCGAAGCCGAAGGCGTTGCAGAGCCAGTCGATCGCCTTGCGCGGGTCGTCGTAGTAGAGACTCGTCGAGATGCGCGGCCAGCCGGCCGGGGTCGGTTTCATGCGGATCCTCCTCGCTGTGGTCGTCGCCCCCGCGCCCCTTATATTTCACATTTGAGTTAACTAAGTCAAGCGCGCTGCGGATGCTGCGGCTGCTTGCGGCGGCGGCGCGTCGCGCAACGCGCGAGCGCCGCCGCCGCGATCCACCCCGCTGCGCGCGCGCCCGGCTCGGGCACCGGCTGGTACGCGAACCCGCTGCGCGACATCACCGTGACGCCCGGCCCGCCCGAGAGGAAGAGTTGGAGCCCGTCGAGCGGATCGGCGCCGCTGGTCGGACGGAAATCCAGCGTGGCGGTTCCGCCGTCGCAGGTGGCGCCCGTGAAATCCGCGTTGTCGCCGGTCGCCTCGACCTGCGCGGTGAGATGGACGTCGACGTAGAGCACGGCGTCGGGACTCACGTCCACCGAGAAGAAGTTGTCGCCGATTGCGAGGTCCTCCGAGTCCGCGTCGATCAGCAGCGGCTCGCCGATGGGCTCCACCGAGTCGCGCACCCGGAAGCGCAGCGCGGGCACCACGTTCTTCCGGAGGAAGTCGCCCGTGCACAGGATCCCGTCGAAGCCGTTCGTGTCGCCGCGCTGGATGCGCAGGTTGAAGTCGAGCGGCTGCGGCTCCGTCGCGCTCGACGCGATCTCGAGCACGTCGCGCCAGCCCGCCTGGAAGTTCGCGTACGTGCGCGTCGCGTCGCGCGCCGCGCCGGCCTGCGTCGAGATGAAGCCTCCCGCGCCGACGGCGAGCTTGCCGTTCTGCGCGAGGGCGCCGGAGATCTCGCTGAAGGCGTAGGCGCTTCCGCCGACTTCGGGAAGCGCGACCACGCGGCTGAAGCCGAGCGGCTCCTGCGAGAGATCGCCGCACGTCACGTCGCCGCCGTCGTTCGAGAAGGGGCACGCGTCGCCGCAGCCGTCGCCGTTGATGCCGAGCGTCGGCGCGTACAGCGCGGCGAACGGCTCGAGCAGACCGGCGGGCTCCTCGGACCAGGTGGGAAACGCCAGCTCGGCGGCGAAGATCACGATGTTCGCGGTCTCGTCGGCTGCTGCGGTGCACGGACCGGCCGTTGCGCCCTCCGCCGTCGCCATCCCGATTGCGAGTGCCACGACGGATGCCGCCACGAGCGTTCGGTGTCGCATGCCATGCGCCCTCCTCCGCCCACCCTGCGATTCTACGCGACGCGGTGACTGTCGATGCGCGCGAATCCGAGCGATACCCTGCGGGCGCCATGTCGAGCAGCTTCGGGCAGAGTTTCCGCGTCACGACCTTCGGCGAGTCGCACGGCGGCGGCGTCGGCGTCGTCGTGGACGGCTGTCCGCCGCGCCTTCCGATCTCGCTCGAGGAGATCCAGCGCGATCTCGACCGGCGCCGGCCGGGCCAGAGCCATCTGACCACGCCGCGCGACGAGGCCGATCGCGCCGAGATCCTCTCGGGCGTCTTCGAGGGCGTGTCGCTCGGCACGCCGATCGCCGTGCTCGTGCGCAACACCGACGCGCGCCCGCAGGCTTACGAGCACATGCGCGACGTGTACCGCCCGTCGCACGCGGACTGGACCTACGACGCCAAGTACGGGATCCGCAACTGGCAGGGCGGCGGCCGCGCCAGCGCGCGCGAGACGATCGGTCGCGTCGCCGCCGGCGCGATCGCGCGCAAGCTGCTCGCCGCGCAGTGCGGCGTCGAGGTGCTCGCCTGGGTGAGCCGCGTGCACGAGGTGGAGAGCAAGGTCGATCCGAGCGCGGTGACGCTCGCGCAGGTCGACTCGAATCCCGTGCGCTGCCCCGACCCGGCCGCCGCCGCCGAGATGGAGCAGCGCATCGACGCCGCGCGCCGACGCGGCGACTCGCTCGGCGGCGTCGTCGAGTGCGTCGCGCGGCGCGTGCCCGCCGGACTCGGCGCGCCGGTCTTCGACAAGCTCGAGGCCGAGCTCGCGAAGGCGCTGATGTCGCTGCCCGCGTCGAAGGGCTTCGAGATCGGCAGCGGCTTCGCCGGCACGCTGCTGACCGGCATCGAGCACAACGATCCCTTCGTGCCCGGCCCGGACGGACGCCCGCGCACGACGAGCAACCGCTCGGGCGGCGTGCAGGGCGGCATCAGCAACGGCGACGACGTCGTCGTGCGCGTCGCGTTCAAGCCGACCGCGACGATCCGCCTCGCGCAGGACACCGTCGATCGCGACGGCAAGCCGGTCGTGCTCGAGGCGCAGGGCCGCCACGACCCCTGCGTGCTGCCGCGCGCCGTCCCGATGGTCGAAGCGATGGTGCTGCTGGTGCTCGCCGATCACTGGCTGCGCCAGCGCGCGCTCGACGCGATCCCGCGGTGAAGGCCGGGGCTTGCGTCTCCTGAACCGAGGCGGGATCAATAATCGTGTTCCCGGTGATTTTAGTTCCTGATGACGCACCGAATCTCACCGAACAGATTGGAACACGGTCGAAGTTTTGGTTCCGCGATCGGGACGGAGTCGAGTTCCTCTTCAAGGCGGGCCGACCTAATTCGGGCGAGAACTGGGCCGAGAAAGCGTCCTGCGAGCTATGCAACCTCGTCCGCCTCCCGCACGCTGAGTATGAACTCGCCATGTGGAAGAGCACACTTGGCGTAGTCACACGCAAGTTCGTGCCCCCTGACGGCGCACTCATCCACGGTAACGAGCTGCTCGCCACCGAGGATCCGACATACCCGCACCCCGGTCAGTTCAGGGTCCGTGAGCATACCTTGGAGAGAGTGCTTTCGGTTGTTGAGGACCCCGCTGTCCGTCCCCCGATCGGCTGGGAGCTCATTCCCGGCGTTGTGACCGCATTAGACACATTCATTGGCTATCTGATGTTCGATGCTTGGATCGCAAATCAGGATCGCCATCATCAAAATTGGGGTTTGGTGGTAGGGCCAGATAGCGTGAGATACTTGGCGCCGTCGTTCGATCACGCTTCCAGCATGGGACGAAACGAGACTGACTCTTCGCGGAAGGATCGACTGACAACGAGGGACCGAGGACGATCGATGGAGAACTACGTGAGTCGCGCTCGTTCCGCCCTCTATGCATCGCCCTCGGATTCGCAACCGTTGCGCACGATCGACGCATTTCGCGCCGCGGTTACGCGCTCGCCAAGCGGTGGCGCTGCTTGGCTGACGCGTCTGGAAAGTGTCGGAGAGGACGATATCCGAGCAATCTTCGAGAGAATGCCTACGGGATGGATTACCGATTTCAGCGCAGAGTTTGCCGTCCGCCTACTTGTCTTGAACAAGTCGCGTCTTTCGAAGGTTTTCGCGGAGATGCAATGAAAACGCTTGTCGTTACGTGGCAGGATCCTAAGGATCGACGCTGGATCCCGGTCGGCCGGCTCTCGGTATCCGGCGACGTGTACCGTTTCGTCTATACGCGTGGCGCCCTCTCCTCGCAAAGCTTTGTGCCATTCGGCGGAATGTCTGATCTCACAAAGCAATATGAGTCGACGCAGCTTTTCCCCGTGTTCGCGAACCGATTACTTCCCAGGAATCGTCCCGAGTACCAATCGTTCGTCGATTGGCTGGGATTGGTAGGGAGGGCGGATCCGATCGCTCTCTTGGCACGCTCCGGTGGCGTACGGGAAACGGATTCGATCGAGGTGTTCCCACTTCCCGAGCCCGATCCCTCGGGTCTCTATCGGATGCACTTCTTCTGCCATGGGATCCGTTATCTCGCTCCAGGTTCATTGCGTCGGATTGGCATGCTCAGGCCACGAGATCGGTTGTTCCTGATGCTGGACTTTCAGAACACCAAAGACCCGTTAGCGCTGGCGCTTCGAGCGGAGTCGCCGGCCGAACTGGTGGGATACTGCCCTCGCTACTTGGTTCCTGATTTCTTCAGTGTGCTGAAACCAACGGATCCGGCAGCGGTTTCCGTCGAAGTGAACCAAGTGAATCCGGAGGCCCCCACCCAGTTCCGACTCCTTTGCAGCCTTACTGCGAAATGGCCACAGGGATTCGAGCCGTGCAGCACTCCGGAGTACGAGGCACTCGCCTGACATGCGGTCGCACGCGTACCAGCCGGTAGAGAACAGGTCGTGAAGGCCGCCGTCTACTACCGGACCGGGGCGCCCGACGTGCTGCGTTACGAGGACGTGCCGGATCCCGTGTGCGCGCCGGACGGCGTCGTGATCGACGTCGCGGCGATCTCCATCGAGGGCGGCGACGTCGGCAACCGCGCGCGCGGCCTGATGGCGACGACGCCGCACGTCGTCGGCTACCAGTGCGCCGGCACGGTGCGCGAAGTCGGCCCGGCGGTGACCGAACGGCGCGTCGGCGACCGCGTCGTCGCGATGATGCTGCACGGCTCGCACGCCGAGCGCGTCGCGGTGCCGTCCGCGTTCACCTGGCCCGTGCCCGCGGGCGCGTCGCTCGAGGAGATCGCGTGCGTGCCGATCCGTTCGGCACCGCCGACGACTGCCTCTTCGAGTTCGGGCGCCTCACGGCCGGCGAAACGGTGCTGATCCAGGCGGGCGCGGGCGGCGTCGGCCTCGCGGCGATCCAGCTCGCGAAGCGCGCGGGCGCGACCGTGATCGCGACCGCCGGCAGCGACGCGAAGCTCGCGCGCCTCCGCGACGAGTTCGGGCTCGACCACGGCGTCGACTACCGCGCGCGCTCGTTCGTCGACGCGGTGCGCGAGATCACGGGCGGGCGCGGCTGCGACCTCGTCGTCGACTCGGTCGGCGGCGCCGTGCTCCAGGACAGCCTCGCCTGCCTCGGCTACCGCGGCCGCTGCATCACCGTCGGCGACGCGAGCCGCAGCGGCAAGCAGCTCGACGTCGCGAGCCTCTCCGCCGGCAATCGCTCGCTGACCGGCGTCTTCCTCGGCGCCGAGTCGTTCTTCCAGCGCGCGCGCGTTCATCCCATGATCGCGCGACACATCGAAGACGTGGCCAAGGGCGCGCTGCGCGTCGTCGTCGACAGCCGCTTCCCGCTGGCGGAAGCGGCGGCGGCGCACGCGCGCGTCGAGAGCCGCGCGGCGTTCGGGCGCGTGTTGCTGATTCCGTAGCTCACGCGCGGCGCAGGCCGCGCAGCGGGAGCGGCGCGCACAGGATCGCGATCGCCGCCAGCGCGAACAGGCTGCGGTACGCCGTCGCCGCGTCGACGCCGCCCGCGATCGCGCGGTCGAGCGCGACGCCCGCGAGCACGGGCGCCGCGCCGTACGCGAGGCTCGTGGTGACGTCGGCGATCACCAGCGTCGGCGTCGCCTCGCGTTCGGGCGAGAGCCCGAAGAGCACGTGCGTGTCGGCGACGCCGACGCCCGCCGACATCGCGGCGAACACGAAGAAGAACGCGATCAGCGCGGCGAGCGTCGCGCCGGATCCCGCGATCGCGAGCCAGAGCAGCAGCGCCGCGGACGCGAGCGCGGTGCCGGCGAACACGGAGAACGGCCCGAGGCGGTCCACGAGCCGGCCCCACGCGTAGAGCGACGCGAAGCCGCCGGCGAACGACGCGACGGTCGTGAGCATCACGTCGGCGTCGCTGAGGCCCATCGAGCGCCGCATCATCACCAGCGCGAAGGGGAGCGCCGCGCGGCGCGGCGCGCCCGCGAGGATCATGCCCGCGAGATAGCGGCGCAGGCCGGCGTGGCGGCGCAGCAGGCCGACGGCGTCGCGCGCGCGCAGGCGCGGCGCCCCGTCCGAGGCGGGCTCGGGAAGCCGCGCGATCATCGCGAGGCGCACGAGGCCGGCGGCGGTCGCGACGCCGAAGAGCGCGCCGAAGCCGCCCGGGTGGCGCTCGAGCCAGCGCTGCGCGCCGAGGTAGAACGCGATCAGCGTCAGGTGCCAGCCGGTGCGCAGCACGCCGAAGAACGCGCCGATGCGGCCGGGCTCGACGTAGCAGCGCAGCAGCGGGAACCAGACCGTCTGCGCGATCACGATGCCGACCGCGGTGAGCCAGAGGCTCGCGAGCGCCAGCGCGAGCGCGGGGTCGCCGCCGCTGCTCGCGAGCGCGCCGTAGGCTGCGAGCGGCGCGCCGCCGGCGACCGCGATCGTCTGGCCGGCGATCAGGATCGAGCGCTTGCGCACGCGTCCCACCATGCGCAGCGTCGGGAGCTGGAGCAGCTGCGAGAGCGGCTCGAAAGCGCGCTGGAATCCGATCCAGGTCTCGCTCGCGCCGAGCCCGACCAACGCGAGGGTCGGGAGCTGGTCGGTGAACGCGTTGCGGTGCGTCATGCCGGCCGGATGGCTCAGCACCGCGATGCGCCGGCCGCGGCCGCGCTCGGCCGGTCCGAGGACCGTTCCCAACGCCGCCGCGGTCGCCTCGGTCCTCACGGCCGCGCACGGTAGCGAGCGCGTAGAAGTCTCGATGCGAGACAGGCTGGCACAACTGACAAAATGGCTCCCCGCAGGGATGACCGAGCGTCCAGCGTTGACTCGGCGCGAGCCACCGTTGTAGATGGGACTGCCGCGCCCGTTCGGGCACGGTGGCCTGATCCGCGTCGGGCCCCATGGGTGTTCTCTCGTTCATCGCTCCTGTTCTGCTGGACGGTGGATTTCCGGAAGGGGATTGAATGCAGCGGATTGTTCGTCGGGCGCTGGTGGCATTGGCCCCCGCCCTGTTGCTGGGTGCGGTCTGCGGACAACAGCCGCCCAACCTCACGATCACCTCGCCGGCGCACGGCAGCTTCAGCACGGCGGCGAACGTCACCGTGACCGGCACGATCGCCAACGTGAACTTCGCCAATCACCAGGTGGTCGTGAACGGCGTGCCCGCGTCGCTCAACACCACCAACGGGACGTGGTCGATCTCGGCCCCGATCAGCCCGACGACCGGCACCATCAACCCCATGTACGCCGAGCTCCGCAGCACGGTGTCGGGCGTGGTGCTCAAGCGCCGGCGCATCGTCGTCATCAGCGGCCAGTCGGTCGCCGACGGCGCCTTCTCGCTGAACGGCGTGGCGCTGCGCATCAACGACACGGGCCTGAATACGCTCGAGCCGTTGATCGCGAGCGGCGTGTCGATCAACCCGGCGACGCTGCTCCCGGTCGGATCGGTGGTGGTGAGCAACTACTGCGCGATCGGGGGCCCGTTCGGCTCCTGCCTGGGCCGCATCACCGCGCGCGTCGCGAACCCGCCGCCGAGCATCTCCGGCTTCGCCATCGACGCCGACTCGATGACCAACTTCGTGGCGGGCGACGTCGACGTCTTCAACCTCCGCATCGACCTGAACCTCGAAGGCTCGGGTATCGCGCCGAGCTGCGGGCTGCGTCTGACCGCCTCGAACACGCAGATCCTCGGCGACTACGCGCTGCTCCCCGACACGGTCGACGCGTCCAACGTGAACGTGAACCAGATCGGCAACCCGGTCGTGTCGTTCTCGAACTTCAACCAGCAGTTCACCTCGGGCCTGTGCGACTTCCCGCTGATCGGCGACCTGATCCAGCTGATCGTGGGCAACGTCGAGCCGACCGTGGTGAGCGGCTTCCAGAGCGCGCTGGCCGACCCGGACGGCGGCGGTCCGCTCGACTCGCCGGTCGCGGACGCGATCGAGACGGCGCTCGCCAACATCACGATCACCGGCCCGATCGGCGATGCGCTCGCCGTGAACTTCGAGTCGCCGCTGTTCGACGTCGCCGAGGACACGGCCGGCATCACGCTCGGCTCGGATGCGCGCATCACGGCGGAGATCGGCACCGGCGTCGGCCAGTGCGACGCGCCCGCCGGCTCTCCCGACCTCCCCGCGTCGTACCACGTGACGGAGGCGTTCCCGCCGTTCGGCGCGACCACGCCGGTCGGCGGCCTGCCCTACGGCCTCGCGGTGTCGATCTCGACCTCCGCCTTCAACCAGCTCCTGAAGGCGCAGATCGAGTGCGGCCTGCTGCGCACGTCGATCACCGAGATCGACCTCGGCTCGGGTCTGGGTCCCGTCACGGCGGGCACGCTCTCGCTCTTCCTGCCGACGCTGGCGACCTGGGATCCGGATCTGCCGATGCGCCTCGATCTCGAGCCCACGGTCGCGCCGTATCTGACGGGCGCCACCGGACCGGGCGGCGAGATCGCGGAGATCCGCATCCCGCAGCTCGAGCTCGAGGTGCACATCAACGACGGGGCGCACCCGGGCAACACGGGTCTCGTGATGCGCGGCGCGCTCGACATGCGCGCCGGCCTCGGCCTCACCTTCGACAACCTGACGAGCCAGCTCGCCTTCTCGGTGTCGTCGGTGACGGACCTCAACATCGCGTTCCTGCAGAACAACGTGAGCGCGAACGAAGCGCAGGTCGCGACGGTGCTGAACTTCCTGCTGCCGGACGTGCTGCCGGCGCTCGGCGACGGACTCGGAGCGTTCCCGCTTCCCGAGTTCTTCGGCCTGAGCCTGCAGGGCGTCGAGGTGTCGCGGAACGGCCAGTTCCTGACGCTCTTCGCGAACCTGGCGCCGTAGCCGGAGTCCGGGCGGAGCCCGGACTCCTCGCATGGAGAACGAAGCGGGCGCCGGCGCGAGCCGGCGCCCGCTTCCGCGTTTCGGCGCCGCTACGGCAGCAGGACGAAGCCGGTCAGCGCCGCCACTCCGCTCGCGAGCAGCGCCAGCATCGCGACCAGCGCGTGCGCGTCCCGCGGACGCCCGCGACCGCGCTCGAGCGCGCGGCCCAGCAGCGCGGCCGCGACGAAGAGCGCGAGCGCGACGACGCCCGCCGCCGCGTGCGCCGTCTCGAAGGGATCGCGGCCGCGCAGCCACGCCATCGAGAGCGGCCCGCCGGCTGCGCCGATCGCGATCAGCGCGACCGCCGGCTTCGCGACGCGCAGGTGGCGGCCGCGGTCGGCGCGATCGCGCCGCGTTCCGAGTCGGCGCGCGCGCCGCATGCGCAGGCCCGAGCGCGCCGCGACCGCCGCCATCGCGATCGACACCGCCATCCAGGCCGGATGCAGGTACGCGAGCGCGCGCAGCACGGGATCGTGCGCCGACGGATCGGTCACGCGCCCCGTCCGCTCTACTCGATCTTGTGGACGGCGTCGGAGGGCAGGCGCGCGAGCAGCTCTTCGAGCGCGCGCTGCACGTAGCCCTCGTCGCGCGACTCGAGCGTGAGCAGCACCTGGTACTCGGTCTCGCGGATGCGCGGGTATGAGCCGAGCATCAGCTCCGGGTGCGCTTCGAGCAGCGCGTTCAGCTCGTGCGCGATGTCGCTCTCCTTGCGGCGCACGTAGACGCGGCGCAGCACGAACGGCACGCCCTGGAAGCGCGAGCGGATCGCGTCGAACTTCTTCTGCAGCAGCTCCGGAATGCCCGGGAAGATGTGCACGTTCTCGACGACCACGACCGGGAACCACAGGTCGCCGGCGTCGATCAGCAGCGCGCCGCGCGGCAGCGCGGCCATCTTGCGCTGGCTCTCGTTGGCCGGCTGCTTCAGCGCCCGCTCGATGCGCGCGACGATGGCCTCGTTGACCTCGACGGGCAGGCCGAAGGCCTTCGCGACGCCGTCCATGGTGAGGTCGTCGTGCGTCGGCCCGACGCCGCCGGAGGTGAAGACCCAGTCGTGGGTCTCGCTCTGCTGGCGCACCTCGCGCGCGATCACGTCGATCTCGTCGGGGATCACGACGATGCGGTCCACCTCGACGCCGAGCGCGCGCAGCTCGCGGCACAAGTACGGAGAGTTGGTGTCGACCACCTTGCCGGAGAGGATTTCGTTTCCGATCACCACGATCGCGGCGGTCGCCATGCGGGCAGGGTAGAAGAGACCCGGCGCAGCGCCCAGAGGCGCGGCGCCGGCGTTATGATCGGCGCGTGCACCGAGTTCAGTTCCTACCGAGCGGAGCCGCGGTCGACGTGCCCGAAGGGGCCACGCTGCTCGACGCCGCGATCCGCGCCGGTCTGCCCGTCGCGCGCAGCTGCGGAGCCGACGGCGTGTGCGCGCGTTGCGGGCTGCGCATCGTCGAGGGCGCCGGCGTGCTCTCCGCCGAGACGCCGGACGAGCAGCGCATCAAGCAACGCAATCGCGTGGACCCGGAGCTGCGCCTCGCCTGCCGCGCCCGCGTCCACGGCGACGTCGTCGCCACCGCACTCTACTGGTGAGGCCATGAAGTTCGAGACACGCGCCATCCACGCCGGCCAGGCGGCCGATCCCGCGACCGGAGCCACCATCGTGCCGGTCTACCAGACGGTGACCTTCACGCAGGACGCGATCGGCGAGGACCGCGGCTTCGTCTACTCGCGCAGCGGCAATCCGACGCGCCAGGCGCTCGAGACCTGCATCGCGTCGCTCGAAGGCGCGCGCTTCGGGCTCGCCTACGCGTCGGGCATGGCCGCGGTCGCGGGCGCGATGCAGATGGTGAAGAGCGGCGACCACGTCGTCGTCGCCGACGACCTCTACGGCGGCAGCTATCGGCTGTTCTCGAAGATCCTGCCCAACTACGACGTGCGCTTCAGCTACGTGGACGCGACGCAGCCCGCCGAGATCGAGAAGGCGCTGACGCCCGCGACGCGCGTCGTCTGGATCGAGACCCCGACCAACCCGATGCTGCGCCTCGTCGACGTCGGCGCGGCCGCCGAGATCGCGCGCCGCGCCGGCGCCTGGCTCGTCGTCGACAACACCTTCGCCACGCCGTATCTCCAGAATCCGATCGCGCTCGGCGCGCACGTCGTCGTGCACTCGACCACCAAGTACGTCGGGGGACACTCGGACGTGATCGGAGGCGCGGTCGTGCTCGACGACGAGGCGCTGTACCAGACGCTCAAGTTCGCGCAGAACGCGACGGGCGGCGTGCCCGGGCCGTGGGACGCGTGGCTCACGCTGCGCGGCGCGAAGACGCTCGCGGTCCGCATGCGCCAGCACGAGGCCAACGCGCGCGCGGTCGCCGAGTTCCTGCGCGGGCGGCCGGAGATCGCGGCGGTGCACTACCCGGGCTTTCCCGATCACCCGGGCCACGAGCTCGCGGCGCGCCAGATGCGCGGCTTCGGCGGCATGGTGACGATCGAGCTCGCGGGCGGCGAAGCGGCGGCGAAGCGGCTGTGCGAATCCACCGAGCTGTTCGCGCTCGGCGAGAGTCTCGGCGGCGTCGAGTCGCTCGTCGGCTATCCGTGGCTGATGAGCCACTACGCGTTCCCGCCCGAGGAGAAGCGGCGCAAGGGCATCACCGAGGCGGTCGTGCGCCTCTCGGTCGGGCTCGAAGACGCCGGCGATCTGTGCGACGACCTCGCGCAGGCGCTCGCGCGTTGCCGGTGAAGCAGCCGCGCGCGGCCGGCGTGCGCGCGATCCTGCTCGTCGACCACGGCAGCCGCTCGCCCGCGGCCAATCGCGTCGTCGCCGCGGTCGCGCAGCGGCTGCGCGAGCGACTGCCCGATCACGTCGTCGAGATCGCGCACCTCGACCTCGCGCCGCCGTCGATCGCGGCGGGCGTCGCCGCGTGCGCGGCGCAGGGCGCGACCGAGATCGTCGTGCACCCGTTCTTTCTCGCGCCCGGCCTGCACGCGCGCCGCGACGTCCCGCGTCTGGCGCGCGCCGCGGCGCGGCGCGCCGGCGTGCGGGTGCGCGTCACCGCTCCGCTCGGCGTTCACGATGCGCTCGTCGACGTCATCCTGGAGCGCATCGGCGCGGTATGATGCGCCTCCGTCGGGGGAGGTCGCATGCGCCGCTTCGCCGCTTCGTTCGCTCCGGGCCGCGTCGCGCGCGCGGCCGGCTTCTGCGCCGCCGTCGCGCTCGTCGCCTGCGCCACCGTCGCGCCCCAGCCGAAGCAGGACGACGGGCTCGTCGCGCGGATCCGCGCCAGCACGCTCGCGATCGACGACGCGCGCCTGCGCAGCGCCGGCGCCGACGCGGGCAACTGGCTGACGCACGGCCGCACCTACGACGAGCAGCGCCACAGCCCGCTCGCGCAGATCCACGAGGCCAACGCCGCGCAGCTCGGCCTCGCGTGGTCGATCGAGCTCGGCACCAACCGCGGCGTCGAGGCGACGCCGATCGCGGTGGACGGCGTGCTGTTCGCGACGGGCCCGTGGAGCGTCGCGTACGCGATCGACGCGCGCAGCGGCAAGCTGCTCTGGACGCACGACCCGCAGGTGCCGCGCCGCTACGGCCGCATCGCGTGCTGCGACGTCGTGAACCGCGGCGTCGCGGTCTACGAGGGGAAGGTCTTCCTCGGCACGCTCGACGGCCGGCTCCTCGCGCTCGACGCCGCCACCGGCGCGAAGCGGTGGGAGGTGCTGACGGTCGATCCCGCGCGCGCCTACACCATCACCGGCGCGCCGCGCGTGGTCGAAGGCCGCGTGCTGATCGGCAACGGCGGCGCCGAGCTCGGCGTGCGCGGCTACGTCTCCGCCTACGACCCCGACGACGGAAGCCTCGTCTGGCGCTTCTACACCGTGCCCGGCAATCCCGCCAAGCCCTTCGAGTCGGCGGCGCTCGCGAAGGCCGCGAAGACCTGGAGCGGCGACTGGTGGAAGGCGGGCGGCGGCGGAACGGTGTGGGACTCGATGGCCTACGACCCCGAGCTCGGCCTCGTCTACGTCGGCGTCGGCAACGGCTCGCCGTGGTCGCACCAGCACCGCAGCGACGGCAAGGGCGACAACCTGTTCCTCTCGTCGATCGTCGCGCTGCGCGCCGCGACCGGCGAGTACGTCTGGCACTTCCAGACCACGCCCGCCGACGACTGGGACTACACCGCGACGCAGCACATGATCCTCGCGACGCTCGAGATCGGAGGGCGCCCGCGCAAGGTGATCATGCAGGCGCCCAAGAACGGCTTCTTCTACGTGCTCGACCGCGAGACGGGCGAGTTCCTCTCGGCGAACAACTACGTCGAGGTGACGTGGGCGTCGGGCGTCCACTCGAAGACCGGCCGGCCTTACCGCTCCGATCTCGGCGACTACAGCAAGCGCATGCGCATGGTGTCGCCTTCGCCGCTCGGCGGTCACAACTGGCAGCCGATGTCGTTCGACCCGAAGACGGGCCTCGTGTTCTTCCCCGCGCACGAGCTGCCCGGCGCGTACTCGCTGCAGAAGGCGTTCGAGTACCGCGACCGATCCTGGAACACCGGCACCGGCTTCGAGGCGAACCTCAAAGTGCCCGACGGCTGGAGCGCGGCCGTGAAGGGGCGCCTCATCGCGTGGGACCCGCGCCGGCAGCGCGAGGTGTGGCGCGCCGAGTACAAGAGCGCGTGGAACGGCGGCGTGCTGACGACGGCCGGCGGGCTCGTGTTCGAGGGCACCGCGGACGGACGCTTCGTCGCGTACCGCGCCAAGGACGGCGAGCGGCTGTGGGAATCGCCGGCCGGAACGGGCATCGTCGCGGCGCCGATCACCTACCTCGTCGACGGCGAGCAGTACGTCACCGTGATGGCCGGCTGGGGCGGCGCGTTCCCGCTGGCGTACGGCGAAGCCGCCGCGCGCGCCGAGGTCGCGAGCGTCGGGCGCGTGCTGACGTACAAGCTCGGCGGCACCGCGCAGCTCCCGCCGCCCGAGCGCGCCTTCGACCGTTCGCCGATCCCGCCGCCGCCGCTGCAGGTGAAGGTCACGAGCAAGGAGCTGCGGAGAGGCGGCCTCCTCTATCACGAGTGGTGCGCCGTGTGCCACGGCCTCAAGGCGGTGTCGGGCGGCGTCGTCCCCGACCTGCGCCGCGCGACCGCCGAGACGCACGCGGGCTTCGCCGACATCGTCGTCGGCGGGCTGCGCGAGGAGAAGGGCATGCCGAGCTTCGCCGACGTGCTCTCGCACGACGACACGCGCCTGATCCAGGCGTACCTGCTGCGCCGCGCGCTCGAAGCGCAGCCGGACGCCGAGGTCGCGACGCCATAGCGAGCGCGCCGCGCATCCCGGCCGTGCACGCGGCGTTCCTCGAGGCCGCGCTGCCGCGGCTCGCCGCCGATCCGCGCATCGCCGGCGTCGCGGCGGCCGGCTCGTTCGCGCGCGGCGCGCTCGACGAGCACTCCGATCTCGACTTCGTGCTCGCGCTCGAGCCGGCGCACGTCGCGGCGATGGAGTCCGAGCGCGTCGCGCTCGCCGCATCGCTCGGACCGCTGCTCTCCGCGTTTCCCGGCGATCACGTCGGCGCGCCCCACCTGCTGATCTGCCTGTACGGGCCGCCGCTGCTGCACGTCGATTTGAAGTTCGTCCCGCTGCCCGACGCCGCGCGGCGCGTCGACGAGTGCGCCGTGCTCTTCGACCGCGACGGCCGACTCGGCGCGGCGCTCGCGAGCGCCGCGCCGCAGTACCCGGCGCCCGACCTGCAGTGGATGGAGGACCGCTTCTGGACCTGGGTGCACTACCTCGCCGGCAAGATCGCGCGCGGCGAGCTGTTCGAGACGCTCGACGGGCTCGGCTTCGTGCGCGCGCGCGTGCTCGGCCCGCTCGCGCTCGCCGAGCGCGGCGCGCAGCCGAACGGCGTGCGCCGCATCGAGGCGTCCGCGCCGGATCGGGTGGAAGCGCTGCGCGCGACGGTCGCGGCGCACGACGCCGCTTCGTGTCTGCGCGCGCTGCGCGCGACGATCGCGCTCTACCGCGCGCTGCGCGAGCGCGCCGCGACGCCCGCGCTCGTGCGGCGCGACGGCGCCGAGCGCGAGTCGGTCGCGTTCCTCGACGCCGTGGAGGACGCCGCGTGAAGCGCCGCACCGTTCTGCTCTGCCTCGCCGCGCTGCTGTGCGCGCCGTTCGCCGCGCTCGCGCAGCAGGCTGCGCCGGCCGCCGACCCGGCGTTGCGCGTCTTCGTGATCCGCCACTCGTACGCCTGGAAGAACGTGCCCGCGGCGCAGCGCCCGAAGCCGATGAGCGCCGCGGAGCTCGATGCGCTGACGCCCGATGGCGTCGCTCGAGCGGAGAAGATCGGGGCGTCTCTGAAAGGCAGCGGCGTCGCCGCCGTCCACAGCTCGCCCGCGCGCCGCGCACAGCAGACCGCCGCCGCGATCGCGCAGCAGCTCGGTCTCGCGGAAGGTCCCATCGTCGACGACGCCTTCCGCACGCTCGACACCGGCACGGATCGCCGCGCGGCGAGCGGCAGCGCGCGCATGCAGAGCTGGAAGAGCGGCAAGGACCCGCGCCCGCCCGGCGGCGAGTCGCTGCACGACGGCTTCGAGCGCGCGCGCGCGGAGCTCGAGGCGCTGCGCGAGAAGCACGCGGGCCGCGCGATCGCCGTCGTCACGCACGGCGAGATCGCGGCGACGCTCCTCGCCCACGCGGCCGGCCGCGACATCGTCGCCGGCTACTTCGACCACTTTCCCGGCGAAGCCACCGTCCACGAGATCCGCATCGGCGCGGACGGGCGCTGGCGCACGGCGCAGCACTAGATCGGCGCGCATCGAGGAGCAGAAGGCGCTCAGCGCAGCAGCTTCTCGACCTGACGGAGCTGGATGTCGAACGCCGCGTCGCGCGGGCCGGCCGCCTCGGCGCGTGCCAGCCACTGCTTCGCTTCGTCGCGGCGGCCGGTCTTGGCGTAGACGCGCGCCATCGCGAGCGAGAGCGCGGCGGGCGGCTCGCTCGCGAGCGACGCGACCGCCTGCTCGTAGAGCTGCGCGGCCTCGGCGTTGCGGCCCTGCGCTTCGAGCGCCTGCGCGACGCAGCTGCGCAGGCCGGGATCGGCGGCGATCGGCGGTGCGTCCTTCGCGATCTGGTCGTAGCGCAGCACGGCCATGCCGGGACGCGCGAGGCCGAGATCCACGGCGCAGGCGAGCTGCTCGACGCCGGTCGCGTTGGCGTAGCCGCTGCGGTCGGCGGCGGGCGTCTGGCGCAGCGCGCGCAGCTCGGCGTCCGCCTCGGCGAAGCGGCGGCTCTCGACGAGCGTGCGCACCAGGTGGAAGCGGCCCTCGCGGAACGAGGGATCGCGCGCGACGTCGGCGCGGAAGAGCGTCTCGGTCGATCGCCAGGCCGGCGTGCGCACCCACGTGCGCTGCGCGAGGAAGAGCGCGAAGACGCCGACCAGCGACGCCGCCAGTGCGACGCGCGCGCGCGGCGCGACGCGTGCGGCGAGCGCGCTCGCGAGATCGACCGCGGCCAGCGCGAGCCCGAAGACCGAGAGGAAGAGGTAGCGCTCCGCGTGCGCGTGGATCTGCGGGAACAGGTTCGAGGTCGGCAGGAACGCGATCCAGATCCACGCGATGCCGAACGCCGCGACGGGACGCCCGCGCTGCGCGCAGACGAGCGCGAGCGCGAGCGACGCGAGCGGCAGCGCGACGCCGAGCCACACGCGCGGATCGGCGGCGCTGCGCACGATCGCGATCGTGTCGCTGCTGCTCGAGTGCAGCGGCAGCAGCAGCCACGCGATGCTCGCGGGCCACGACGCGATCGCCGAGAGCAGGTGCGTCGCGACGTCGCCGCCGATCGGCGCGGCCGCGACGAGCCCGCGCCCCAGCAGCAGCGGCCGCGCGAGCAGGTAGACGAGGACGAGCGCGAGCTGCGCGCCGACGAGCAGCGCCGCGCGCCGCAGCGAGGCGCGATCCGCGAGCGCGCCGCGCAGGCCGCCCGCCGCGATCCGCTGCGCGATCCACCACGCCGCGACGAGCAGCGGCGTCGCGACGGCCTTCTCCTTGGAGAGCAGCGCGAGCAGCAGCGCGCCGAGCGAGAGCGCCGCGGCCGCCGCGCCGCCGCGCGCGAGCGCGGCGGCGCCGAGCCCGACGCTCGCGACGATGAAGAAGCCCGCGAGCGCCTCGCCGAGCCCGGAGATCCAGACCCAGCTCTCCAGCATCGCCGGGTGCGCGGCGGCGAACGCGACGGCCGCCAGCGCGAGCGCCGCGCTGCCGGTCAGCCCCTGCGCGAGCGCGCCGAACGCGCACGCGGTGGCGATCGCCGCGGCGAAGAGCACGGCGCGGTGGAAGCGCGGCGCGGGGCCGGCGACGCGGTGCACGGCGGTCGCGACGACGATCTGGAGCGGGCGGTAGTACGGGTTCGTGCCGGCGCTGCTCGCGTGCAGCGGCCGCGTGAAGGCGCTCGCCCACGGCGCGCCGGGCGGCAGCACGATCGCGCCCTCGCCGATCTCGGCCTCGTCCATCCACACCAGCTCGTAGTCGAGCGCGCGCCCGTAGAGTCCGAGCACGAGCAGCACGGCGGCGGCGAGCAGCAGCGCGACGGGGACGAGACGGGCGCGCAAACGCGATCAGCCGTCGACGGGAGTCGCGACGTCGCGCCCGGCGACGCGCAGCAGGCGCGCGCGGACGCCGGGGTGCGCGAGCGGCAGGACGCCGGCCAGCACGAGCAGCACCGACGCGATCCAGAAGCGCGGCGTGCCGGGGTCGAGCAGCGTCGAGCCGAAGAACGAGAACGCGAACGCGCGCACCGGCGCGGTGAGCGCGACCGCGAACAGGAACGAGACCGCCGGGATCGCGGCGAAGCCCGCGCCCCAGTAGATCGGCGTCATCGGCCCGACCGGATGCGCGGTGACGAGCCCGACGATCACCGGCCCCGCCGCGGCGGCGCGCCGCTCGAACGCGTCGACGGCGGCGCCGAAGTGCGGGCGCAGCCATTCGCGGCCGAGCGAACGCGCGATCGTGTACTTGATCGCGGCCGAGGCGAAGATGCCGAGCGCGCCGAGCGCCGTGCCGAGCTCCATGCCGAACACGAGCCCGCCCGCGGGCAGCACGACCGCCGACGGCAAGAACAAGAACTGGCGGAACGTGACGAGGCCGACGAACACCGCGCCGGCCTTCCAGCCGAGCGAGAGCACGAGATCGCGAACCGCCTCCGCCGAAAGCTCGATGCCGAGCCGCGAGCGCACGACCTGTCCGCCGAGGAAGAGGACGGCGATCAGGACGACCAGCAGGATGGGGAGGGTGCGGCGCACGTCCGGCAGCGTAGCCCGCCGGCGTCGGCTACTCGACGGCCCGCGCCTCGCGCGCGAGCCGCACCATCTCGAGGCGGACCTCGTCCGCGGTCGGGCAGGGCTTCGCGAAGGGGATCCAGCGGACCCGGCCGGCGCTGCGCACGTGGAAGCCCTCGACGTCGCAGCGCAGCATCCGCGCGTCGCCCGGATCGGCGTCGCCCGCCGCAAGGCAGATCGCGGCGAGCGCGTCGGCGTGGTCGTCGTTCATGTGCACGGCGATCGACGCCTCGCCCGCCGCCCACTCCGGCGAAGGCACGCACCACGCGTCGCGCTCGATCCAGCGGATCTCGCCGAAGCCGCCGATCCAGCGCACGCGCAGCGGCTCGATGCGCCAGAACGCGAAGTCGCCGAACTGCTCGTAGGCCTCCTGCTCGGGAAACAGCGAGAACCAGCGCTCGGCGGCGGCGGCGCGCTCGGCGTCGGGGAGCTGGTGCGCCTCGCCGAGCAGGCTGGCGCGGCCGAGCGCCTGGCGGTCGTCGCCGTGCGCGGCCTCGATCACGGTGAGGCAGCAGCGCGGATCGGCGGCGAGGTTGCGCGTGTGCTCGGCGAGCCGGCTCACGTAGAGCAGCGGCCGCGCCTCGAGCGTCATCGCGAAGGGCGCGAGCGAGCCGAACGGGAAGCCCGCCATCTCGCAGGACTGCGTCGACAGGACGCCCGCGTCGGCGCGGCGCAGGAGGGCGCGCGCCTTGGCGGCGAGCGCGTCGGCCACCGCGCTCAGATGCCCATCTTGGCGAGCTGGTCGAGCACGCGGCCGACCGCCTCGGTCAGCGTCGGGTGCGAGCTCTCGAAGCGGTCGACCGTCTCGCGCAGGCGGTCGCCGAAGGACTCGGGGTGCGGCTCGTCCTCGCGCTCGAGCACCTGCTGGATGTCGTTCTCGACCACGCGCAGCAGCTCGCGCGACGAGTCGTCGAGATCACCGGCCCGGTTCAGCTCGGCGCGCAGGTTCTCGAGCATCTGGCGGAGGGACTGTTCCGGCATGGGACCGATCCTAACCAGCGCCGGCGATCAGGTCGAGGAGTCGCGCCCGTAGAGCGACTCGTGGCTCTTCCAGCGCGCGAACGACGAGAGCGCGCCGCCGAGCACGAACACGGTGAACACGAGCAGGACGCGCTCCAGGAACTCGGGCGTCATCAGGCGATGTCGGCCGAACGTCCCGCTCTCCATCAGCTCGAGCGCGACGAGCACGGCGATCGCCATCGGGATGCCGCGCCGGAGCGCGCCGATCAGCACGAAGCGCGGCATGCCCTGCGCGCGGATGCGGTCCCATTCGATCTGCCCGTGCGTGCGCGGCGACATGCGGCCTCCCCTGCTCAGATCTTGCCCTGGCTCGCAGGCCGGCGCGAACCCAGCGGACGCCACAGCCCTCCGCTCGCGAACCCTTCCCAGCCCCAACGCAGCCAGCGCAGCAGCGCGAACGCGAGCCACAGCGACCACGCCAGCATCGCCGCGCGATACACGAAGAGCGGCACCGACACGACGCGCGCCGCCGGCACGCCGCCGTCGCTGCGATCCTGGTACCACCACAGCATGCGCGCGCTCGAGTCGTTGCCGGCGATCTGCATCTCCGGCGCGCCGAGCAGGCCCTGGCGGATCGCCGCGAACAGCATCGCGATCGCAGCGATCGTGAGCGCGACGAGCGCCGCCTGCGCCGCGTCGAAGGCGAGCGGCGACAGCGCCGCCCCGTGCGCGCGCCGCCACGCCAGCGCGAAGAGCCAGCCCGCGACCACCGCGCCCATCCACACCGGCACCTGCGTGAGGCCGAGCCCGAGCAGCAGCCAGTGATGGAAGCGCAGCGGCACGCCCGGCACGCGCGAGAGCCCGAACGCGACGAGCGCCAGCACGCCGAGCACGCTCCAGAACAGCACCGCGGGCCCGAGCCGCGGGCCAGCGACCGCGAGGATCCAGCGCTCCTCGGGCATCGCGATGCCGGCGACCAGGTTCACGGCCGGCGCGCCGAGCGCGACGTCGGGCGTCGCGATGCGCCAGCGCAGCGGCTCGTCGCTGCGCCAGTCGAGGCGGATCTCCTGCGCGCCCGGCCGCACCGGCAGCGACACTTCGCGGCCGTCGCCGCGGATCGGCTGCTCGAGCCCGTCGATCGCGACCGCGCGCAGCGCGGCGCCGTCCGGCAACGTGACCGTGTGTCGGCCTCCCTGCGTGCTGCGCAGCGCGAGCGCGAGCGACGCGTCGCGGCTGCGCAGGCCCGGCGTCACGGTGAGGGTGGCGGCGTCGATCGTCAGCGTCGCGCCGCCGACGCCCTCGGGCCGCCGCACGCGCAGCGCGAGCCGCTCGCCGGGCCACGGGTGCCAGGCGCGGATCGGCGCGGGATCGTCCTCGGGCACCGCGATCGGCGGGATCCCCTCCGCATCCACGTGCCAGATCGGCGAGACGGCGAGCCGCCACACCTCCACCCACGCGGCCGACTCCGGCGCGGCGAGCGCGATCGCGTCGCGCGGCGGCAGCGACGACGACCAGCGCACTTCGCGCGCGTCCGCCGCGAACGAGAGGCGCGCGCGGCCGTCCTGCACGGGAATGCCCTCGGTGGCGAGCGCCTCGCCTGCGAGCAGCGGCACGTCGAGCACGGCCGCCTGGCCGGGAGCCGAGAGGCGCACCGCGCGCGTCTCGACGCGCCACGCGACGTCTAGTTGCAGCGTGCGCTCGATGCGCGCGAAGAACGGCGGCGGCGCGGCGCCGAGCGACGGCGGCGGAGCCGCGCCGGGCGTGGCGAGCCGGCGCAGCGAGAGCGCCGCGTTCGCGCCGCCCGCGGCGCCGAGTCCTTCGACGCTCCAGCCGGGCGCGTCGACCGACACCGAACCTGGTCGAAGCGGAAAGCCGAGCTCGACGCGCTCAGCGCCCGGCGCGACGCGCGCGTCGACGAGCACGTCGTGGACGCCCGGCGCGAGCGCGAGCCACAGCGCGCCGTCGGCCGCGCGCCGCAGCGACTCGGCCGCGCGCGACTCGACGAGCACCCCCTCGACGCCGAAGCCTTCGGCGTCCGGGGCGCCCTGCGGCAGCGGGATCGCGGTCGCGACGGCCGCGTGCGCCTCGAGCCGCAGCCGCAGGCGGTCATCGCGCAGCTCGATGGCCGCGCGCGCCAGCGACGCGCACTGCGGCTCGCACGCCGCGGGCGCGTCGAGCCGCTGCTTCAGCTCGCGCAGC
>QEVM01000052.1 GCA_003576805.1 Pseudomonadota bacterium
GCGCTTCGACCTCGTCCGCGAGCGCGGCGTGGCCGGCGTCGCGCGCGCGCGCCGCCAGCGCGCCGAGCGCCGCCTGCGCCGACTGCGCCTCGTCCGCGAACGCCGACGCCAGCGGCTCGACGCGCGCCGCCAGATTGCGCAGCACGTCGATCGCGGCCCAGAGCTGGCCGCGCGCGGTGCGCGAGTCGACGTGCGGCAGCACCTGCTCCTGCAGCGTCCGCGCGACGCCGTCGATCAGCGACTTCGGCTCGACGCGCACGGCGCCCGCGTCGCTCACGGCAGCGGCAGCCAGCCGCGCAGCGCGGCGAGCAGGGCGTGCAGGAACGGGAGCTGGTGGTCGAAGATCGCCATGCGCAGGTCGCCGGTGCGCCCGTCGCGGAACGCGCGGATGCCGGTCAGCATGATCGCGGCCATCTTCACCACGGCGAGCACCTCGTAGTAGCGCAGCGCGCCGCGGTCGATGCTGCGGCCGGACGCCTGCTCGTAGAGCGCCACCAGCTCGTCCGGCGGCGCGAGACACGCGGCGCGCGGCGTCTGCCCGCGCCACAGGTGCGAGAGGCACCAGGCGAGGTCCTCGGCGGGATCGCCGAGGTGCACCATCTCCCAGTCGAGGAGGCCGCTGAGGCGAGTCCGGTCGCCGGCGCCGTCGACGAGCCAGTTGCCGAGCCGGTAGTCGCCGTGCAGCAGCGCGACGGCGTCCGTCGCGGGCGCGTGTCGGCGCAGCCATACGAGCGCCTCGGCGAGCACCGGGTCGGGCGCGATGCCGCTCGCCTCGATGCGCGCCGTCCAGCGCGCCACCTCGCGCAGCGCGGCGTCGCGCCCCGGCGCGGGCGCGCCGAGGAAGCCGAGGCCGCGCGCCTTCCAGTCGATCGCGTGGAGCTGCGCGAGCGCGCGCACCACCTGCGGCGCGAGCACGGCGCGCGTCGCGGCGTCGAACGGCCCTTCGCCGCTCGCGCCGGGCGTCGGCAGCGGCACGTCGCCGGGCAGCCGCTCCATCACGTAGAAGGGCCGCTCGAGCACGTCCGGATCGCGCTCGAACCACGGCGTCGGGGGCGAGGGCAGGGGATCGTCCGAGAGCGCGTGCAGCACGCGGAACTCGGGCTCGAGGTCGTAGGGCTCGAGCAGCCCGGCGACCGGCTGCCGCTTCAGCACCCAGCGGCGCGTCTCGACGCCATCCGCGCGGCGCGCGCTCGACGTGAACGAGAACGTCTCCGCGGAAAAGCCTTCGGTGTGGGCCGCCACGTCCGAGACCTCGACGGCGTCCGCGTCGGCCATGCGGCTGCGCAGGAACGCAGCGAGGCGCGCCGCGAGGTCGCTCACCGGCACGCGCGTTCCGCCGCCGGTGCCGTGAGCTCGGCGAAGAGCGCGCGCACCCGGCGCTCAGTGTCGGCGGCGTCGCTCGTGTTGTCGATCACGTGGTCGGCGAGCGCGCGCTTGTCGTCGATCGGCAGCTGCGCGGCGACGCGCCGCTCGGCCTCCGCGCGCGGGCAGCCGTCGCGGCGAACCGTGCGCTCGATCTGCACCTCGCGCGGCACGTACACGAGCACGGTCGCGTCGAAGCCGGCGCGCGCGGCGTCGCGGTCGCGCGGGCGCGTCTCGAAGAGCAGCGGAATGTCGACCACGACGAGCGGCGCCCCCGAGCGGCGCGCGGCGTCGATGCGGCGCGCCATCTCGGCGGCGACGCGCGGGTGCACGATCGCGTTGAGGCGCTGTCGCACCTGCGGATCGCGGAACGCGAGGTCGGCCATGCGCTGGCGGTCGAGCGCGCCGTCCTCGGTGAGGACGTCGGCGCCGAACGCGGTCGCCATCTCGCCGAGCATCGGCGCGCCGGGTGCTTGCAGCTCGTGCACGATCGCGTCGGCGTCCACCACGACTGCGCCGAGCGCGGCGAGCAGGCGCGCGACCGTGCTCTTGCCGCTTCCGATGCCGCCCGTCAGCCCGATCACTCGCGTCACGCGCAGCCGCCCTCGATGCGGCGCACCGTATCCCAGAGCCCCGCGGGCAGCCATGACGGCGCGCATGCCCGTCTCGTGGTGAGCAGGGGATCCGGACGACGTCCGATTCCGGGCCGCGCGGCCGGCGTGTCGGAGTATTATGCGCGAGATGGAAAGCGCGGAGCGCGGTGCTGCCGATGCACGCGACGCTCGCCATCGAGATCGCGACCCTGCAGCCGACGACGGTCACCTCGTTCGGCGTCGCGACGGTGAACGGCTCGGGCGGCGGCGGCGTGATCCAGCCGCTCACGCTCGGCGCCGGCGTCGTGCAGGGCGGTCCCGTGCTGGCGCCGGTGACCGATCGGCGTCGTCACGAAGATCGGGTTCGCCGCGGGGCCCGCGTCGGCGCCGAGCAGCACCGCGCTGCCGGGCGGCGTGCTCCAGCTCGTGACGCCGATCTCGATCACGACCAACATCGGCTCGTCGCCGATCATTCCCGCGTTCGCGACGCTCACGCTGCACTTCGTTCCGGAGCCGACCACGCTGCTGCTCGCCGTCGGCGGCTTCGCGGTGCTGGCCGCGCTCGGGAGGCGGCGGCTCTAGCGAATCAGGCGAGATCGCCGGGCTCGGCCGCCATCACGCAGTTCTTCCCGGCGCCCTTGGCGCGATAGAGCGCGCGGTCGGCGGCGTCGAAGAAGCGCTTGCGGTCGCCGGCGAACTCCGCGACGCCGATCGACACGGTGACGCGCATCGGCTCGAGCGTGCCCGGCGCGGCGAAGCGGCTCTCGGCGACCGCCGTGCGCACCTTCTCGGCGACGAACACGGCGCCGTCGAGATCGGTGCCCGTCGCGAGCACCACGAACTCCTCGCCGCCGTAGCGGGCGAGGATGTCGGACTCGCGCACCGACTCGTTCAGCACGCGCGCGATCCGCGTCAGCAGCGCGTCGCCGTGCGCATGGCCGTGGCGGTCGTTCAGGCTCTTGAAGTCGTCGATGTCGACGAGCAGGATCGCGAGCGGATCGCCGGTGCGCGACACGCGCTTGATCTCGCGCGTCAGCGCCTCCTGGAAGTAGCGGTGGTTGTGGAGCTTGGTGAGGCCGTCGGTGATCGAGAGCTGCTCGAGCACCTCGTTGGCGCGCTGCAGCTCGTCGTTCTGCTCGCGCAGCTGCCGGTGCTGCTGCTCGATCTCGTCGCGGTTGAGCCTCAGCCGCCGCGCCATGTCGTTGAAGGTGCGCGTCAGCAGGCCCAGCTCGTCGTTGGTGCCCGTGTCGGGGACCTCGACCTCGAGCTCGCCCTGCGAGATCAGCCGTGAGCCGTGCGAGAGCGACTCGAGCGGGCGCACGATCTTCGCGGTGATCTCGTAGGCGAGGAAGCTGAACACCAGGATGATCGCGAGGTCGATCACGAAGACCCGCGTCACCACCGAGAACACCGGCGCGAACGCGATCTCGAGGGGTTGCGCGACGACGACGCCCCAGCCCGTGGCGCCGAGCGGCGCGTGGCCGCCGATGCCGCGGCGGCCCTGCGCGGTGCGGAAGTCGAGCGCGGCGTCGTGCGCGGCGCGCCCGAGCAGCTCGCGCGGGAAGGTCTGGAAGTCGGGCGCGGCGCTCGACGCGACCACGCGGCCCGCGGCGTCCACGAGGTGCAGCGGGGCTTCGTCCTGCGACCGCTCGCGCACGAGCTGCGCGCGCAGCGCATCGGGGTGCAGCAGCGCGTGCACGGCGCCGCCGCCCGCGGCGGGCGCGGAGACGACCAGGTAGCCGTCGAGCGCCTGCACCGCGGGCTCGGTCGGAATTCGCGCGCCGCGCAGCGCGCGCGCCGGCAGGGCGAGCGACGACGCCGACGCGATCACCGCGCCGCCGGCGTCGACGACGAACACGCCCGCCAGCGACGCGCGCTCGGCGACGAACGCGTCGAGCGCGCTGCGCAGGACGCCGTCGTCGCGGTCCGCACCGAAGGCGGCGGTCGTCAGGCCGTGCTGGGCGAGCGCGGCCGCGTCGTTGCGCGCCCCGGCCAGCGTGTCTCCGAGCCGCGCCACGGTGCGATCGAGCAGCATCGGATAGGCGGCGTCGAGATGACTGCGCAGGAAGGAGTAGGTCGACTGGACGGAGATCCAGCTCACCACGAGCGCGGTGACGAACGTCGAAACGAAGACGAAGAAGATGATCTTCGTCGCGATGCTGTCGCGCGGTTGGCGGCGGAGCGCCAACGTCGAGTCGGGCATGCTGCAGCGCTCTCCGAATGGCTCGCTATCGACCGCGGGCGCGGCGCGCTTGATCGCCGCGGCGCACGCTCGCCGACGCGCTAACTGCTCGCAGCGCCGAACGAATCGTCGCGCTCCGCGATTGCGCCGCGATGCCCCGTGCGATAACGTGCGCCAGCGTTTTCAGGGGGTTAGGCCGGTTCTCGCGCGCATTCGTCCGTTCGTTCCGTTCGCTCGGCTTTTTCGGCTCGCTCGGCGGACCGCGAACGGCTCGAGCCTCCGCCCCGGGGCTCCGCGTCTCCCCTCGTAGCGCCCTCCGAGCTCCATCGCGCCGCGTGCTGGCACCGTTCGAGCGGGCCCGCGCGGCGGAGGCACGAATGACCCAGGCCCGCGAAGCGGATCGGCCGGCGCGCGAGGACGCCCAGGCGCCCGCGACGGCGATCTCGCCCGCGGCGGCCGCCGAGCTGGAGCGCCTGCGCGCCGAGATCGACCGCGTCGACGCCGGCGTGCTCGATCTGCTCAACGAGCGCGCCCGGATCGTGTGCGAGGTCGGCGAGTGGAAGCGCGGGACGGGCGTCTCCATCCACTCCGCGGCGCGCGAGCGCGACGTGATCGCGCGGCTCGTGCAGCGCAACGCCGGCCCGTTCCCGGACGCCAGCATCGAGCCCGTCTTCCGCGAGATCATCTCCGCGATGCGCTCGCTCGAGGGAACGCTGCGCGTCGCCTATCTCGGGCCCGAGGGCACCTACAGCCACCTCGCCGCGCGCAGTCAGCTCGGCCACGCCGCGGCGCTGCTCCCGATGGCGACGATCGGCGACGTCTTCCAGGCGGTCGAGCGCGGGCGCGCCGAGCTCGGCGTCGTGCCGGTCGAGAACACGACCGAGGGCGTCGTCACGCGCACGCT
The DNA here is from genome assembly GCA_003576805.1 of Pseudomonadota bacterium. Taxonomy (GTDB): domain Bacteria; phylum Myxococcota_A; class UBA9160; order UBA9160; family PR03; genus PR03. The sequence continues at coordinate 5,042 of QEVM01000052.1, forward strand.
CGACGCCTTCGTCGAGTCGGACGTCACGATCTGCGGCGAAATCCTGCAGCGCATCAGCCACTCGCTGCTCTCGCGCAGCGGGCGCCTCGAGGACGTGCGCCGGGTCGCGTCGATCGACCAGCCCTTCGCGCAGTGCCGCCGCTGGCTCGAGCGTCACCTGGCGGGCGTCGAACGCGTCGAGACGGCGAGCACCGCCGCGGCCGCGAAGCTGGCGGGCGAGGATGCCGGCGTCGCGGCGATCGCGAGCGCGCTCGCGGGCGAGGCGTACGGCCTGCGCACGATCGAGGCGGGCATCGAGGACCGCCGCGACAACACGACGCGCTTCCTCCTGATCGGCCGCGCCGCGCCGGCGCGCAGCGGGCGCGATCTCACGACGGCGGTGTTCACGGTGCGCAAGGCGCAGGCCGGCGCGCTCCACCAGCTGCTCGAGCCGTTCGCGCGCGAGGGCGTCAGCCTGACCGCGATCCAGTCGCGTCCGATGCCGGGCAAGCCGTTCGAGTACCTGTTCTTCCTCGACATGGAAGGGCATCGCGAGGATCCGCCGGTGGCGCGCGCGCTCGCCGCCGCGGCCGCGACGGCGCACTCGCACCGCGTGCTCGGCTCGTTCCCGCGCGCCGCGGCGGAGGGCGCGCCGTGAGCCTCGCGAAGCGCGTGAAGCCGTGGGTTGCGTCGCTGAACCCCTACCAGCCGGGCAAGCCGATCGAGGAGCTCGAGCGTGAGCTCGGGCTCTCGGGCGTGATCAAGCTGGCGTCGAACGAGAACCCGCTCGGACCGTCGCCGCGCGCGATCGAGGCGGTGCAGCGCCTGCTCGGCGATCTGCACCGCTACCCCGACGGCGCGAGCTTCGCGCTGCGCTCGAAGCTCTCCGAGCGGCTCGGCGTCGCGCCCGACCAGCTCGTCTTCGGCTGCGGCGCCGACGAGATCCTCGAGCTCGTCGCGAAGGCGTTCCTCGGACCGGGCGACGAAGCCGTGTTCGCGTGGCCCTCGTTCGCGATGTACCCGATCGTCGCGCAGGGCATGGGCGCGACGCCGGTCGCCGTGCCGCTCGACGCCGACCTCGTGCACGACCTCGGCGCGATGGCGGACGCGGTCAACGAGCGCACGCGCGTCGTCGTCGTGTGCAACCCGAACAACCCGACCGGGACGAGCGTCGGCGCGGCCGCGTTCGAGCGCTTCGCCGCGCGGCTGCCCGACGACGTCGTACTGGTCGTCGACGAGGCGTACGTCGACTTCGCGCGCCGGCCCGACTTCCCCGACTCGATCGCGTGGGTGCGCCGCCGCCCGGGCACGCTGGTCGCGCGCACCTTCTCGAAGATCGCGGGGCTCGCGGGGCTGCGCGTCGGCTACGGCATCGCCGATCCCGAGCTCACGGGCTACCTCGAGCGCGCGCGCCACCCGTTCAACGTGAACCTGCTCGCGGAGGCGGCGGCGGTCGCGGCGCTCGACGACCGCGAGCATCTCGAGCGCACGGTGCGCATGAACGGCGAGGGCGTCGACCGGCTGCGGCGCGAGCTCGGCGCGATGGGCATCGAGACCTGGCCGAGCGAGGCGAACTTCGTGCTCGCGAAGGCATGGCCCGGCGTCTACGACCAGCTCCTGCGCGAGGGCATCATCGTGCGCCCGCTCGCCGGCTTCGGCATGCCGGGGCACATCCGCATCACGGTCGGGCTGCCCGAGGAGATCGAGCGGCTCTTGAAGGCGATGCGCCGCCTGGTCGAAGAGGGCGCGCGATGACCGCGCCCTTCGAGCGACTCGCGGTGCTGGGCCTCGGCCTGCTCGGCGGCTCGATCGCCTGGGCGGCGCGCGAGCGCGGCGTCGCGCGCGAGGTGGTCGGCTGTGGCCGGCGCGCCGAGTCGCTGCGCGCCGCGGCGGCGCGCGGGCTCGTCGACCGCACCAGCCTCGACCCGGCCGAGGCCGTGGCGGGCGCGGACCTCGTCGTGCTGGCGACACCCGTGGGCGCGATGGCCGCCGTGCTGCGTGCGGCGGCGCCCGCCTTGGCCGGCGGCGCACTCGTCACGGACGTCGGCAGCGTGAAGTCGATCCTCGCCGAGCTGCTGCCCGGCCTGCTGCCGCCCGGCGTGGTGTACGTCGGCTCGCATCCGATGGCGGGCAGCCACGAGAAGGGGCCGGAGCACGCCCGACCCGATCTGGTGGACGGCGCCACCTGCGTGGTGACGCCGGCTCCGAGCGACCCGCCCGCCGCGGTCGCCCGCATCGAGGCGTTCTGGGCCGCGCTCGGCGCGCGCGTGGTGCGCCGCGACGCCGCCGCACACGACTCCGAGGTGGCGTGGATCAGTCACGTTCCCCATGCTCTCGCCTTCGCATTTGCCCGTGCCCTCGGCGACGCGCCGCCGGAAGCCGGGGAAGTGGCAGGCACGGGCTTCCGGGACTTCACCCGCATCGCTCGGAGCGATCCGGAGCTCTGGGCGGAGATCCTGGTCGCGAACCGCAAGGCGATCGAGGGACCGCTGGGCCGCGTGGCCGAGCGGCTCGCGCAGCTGACGCGGGCGATCGGAGCCGGGGACGTCGAGGAAGTGGACCGCTGGATCGCCGAGGCCCGCGCGAGCCTCGACGCACAGGACGAACGGCGCATCTCGCCCGATCCGGGGGCGCAAACCCGGAAATCCGGTCACGCCTAGCGCGTGACACGAAAGGAACAGAGCAACCGCATGACCGATCCGCAAACCACCAACCAGGGAGGAGGCGGCGAGAGCTTCGCCGATCTCTTCCTCCGCAACGAACGAGCGATGAAGGAGGGCGAGGTCGTCCGCGGCACCGTCCTCACGATCGACGGCGAGAACGTCCACGTCGACGTCGGCTTCAAGTCCGAGGGCTTGATCCCGCTCTGGGAGCTGATGGACGACAACGGCCGCGTGCTGGTGAAGCCGGGCGACGCCGTGGACGTGCTGATCGAAGAGGTGGAGGACGCCGATGGGCGCATCGCCCTCTCCAAGGAGAAGGCGGACCGCCTCAAGATCTGGGACGAGATCAGCCGCGCCTACGAGGCCGACGAGCCGGTCGACGGCGTGATCGTCTCGCGCGTGAAGGGCGGCCTCTCCGTCGACATCGGCGTGAAGGCGTTCCTGCCGGGCTCCCAGGTGGACCTGCGCCCGGTGCGCAACCTCGAGTCGCTGATCGGCGAGCGCGTGGCGTTCAAGATCATCAAGTTCAACAAGCGGCGCGGCAACATCGTGCTCTCGCGCCGCGCGCTCCTCGAGAAGGAGCGCGAGCGCCAGCGCCGCGAGACGCTGCAGACCCTCGAGGTCGGGCAGATCGTGGACGGCGTGATCAAGAACCTCACCGACTACGGCGCCTTCATCGACCTCGGCGGCATCGACGGCCTGCTGCACGTCACCGACATGTCGTGGGGCCGCGTGAACCACCCGGGCGAGATCTTCCAGGTGGGCGACCAGATCAAGGTGAAGGTGCTGAAGTTCGACCCCGAGACCGAGCGCGTGTCGCTGGGCCTCAAGCAGATCCAGCCGGATCCGTGGGTCGACGCGGCGCACAAGTACCCGATCGGCAAGCGCGTGCGCGGCAAGGTGGTCTCGCTCGCCGACTACGGCGCCTTCCTCGAGCTCGAGCCGGGCATCGAGGGCTTGGTGCACGTGTCGGAGATGTCGTGGACGAAGCGCGTCAAGCACCCGTCGAAGGTGGTGAACCCCGGCGACATGGTGGACGCCGTCGTGCTCGACATCGACGAGGTGTCGCGAAAGATCTCGCTCGGCATGAAGCAGATCGAGCCGAACCCGTGGAGCCTGATCGAGGAGAAGTACCCGGTCGGCACCCGCGTGCGCGGCACGGTGCGCAACATCACCAACTTCGGGCTCTTCATCGGGCTCGAGGAAGGCATCGACGGGCTCGTCCACGTCTCCGACATCTCGTGGACGGAGCAGATCAAGCACCCGGGCGAGAAGTTCAAGAAGGGCGACGAGCTCGAGGCGATCGTCCTCAAGATCGACAAGGAGAACGAGAAGTTCTCGCTCGGCATCAAGCAGCTCACGCCCAACCCCTGGGACGACATCCAGCGCACCTACCCGCTCGGCTCCGAGATCGAGGGCGAGGTCACGAGCGTCACCGACTTCGGCGCGTTCGTGCGGCTGGCCGACGGCATCGAGGGCCTCATCTACACCTCGGAGCTGTCGCAGGAGCCGGTGGGCAAGCCGTCGGACGTGGTGAACCCGGGCGACCGCGTGAAGGCGCTCATCACCCGCGTGGACCCCAACGAGCAGAAGATCTCCCTCTCGATCAAGGCGGTTCACGACCAGCAGCAGCGTCAGGCGCTGGCGGACCTCGCGGCGCAGCAGTCGCGCACGCAGCGCTCGACGCTGGGCGATCTGCTGGCCGAGAAGCTGCGCAACAAGACCGGGCAGGGCGACGGCGAGTAGGCATCCGCGGCCGCGCCCGCACGGGCGCGGCCGCCCAACCCACACGGACGACGGGGACGCGATGACGAAGAGCGGGCTCATCGAGAAGGTCGCGGAGAAGACGCCGCACATCTCGAAGAAGGACACCGAGGTCGTCGTGAACACGATCTTCGACGCGATGACCGACGCGCTCCGGCGCGGCGAGCGCATCGAGATCCGCGGCTTCGGCTCCTTCCAGGTGAAGGTGCGCGAGGCCCGCGACGGCCGGAACCCGAAGACCGGCGAGATGGTCAACATCCCCGCGAAGCGAACGCCCTTCTTCAAGGTGGGGAAGGAGCTCAAGGAGATGGTGGACGGCGCGCCGCCCAGCGCTGCGTCCAAGGAAGAGCTCTCGGCCTGATCGGCGGCCCGGCGCGGAGGGGGGACCCGGCATGCGTTGGCTCCGGCGCCTGGTGGCGCTCGCGCTGTTCGTGGCGGCGCTCGTGGGTGGCTGGTCGTTCGCGCACCGCAACGGCGTCCTCGTCTTCGTGGACTACCTGGCCGGCACCGTCGACGCGCCGCTCTGGGCGGTGCTGCTCGTGGCGTTCGCGCTGGGCGCCGCCGCCGCCGGCGCGATCGCCAGCTACCAGGCGGCGCGTCTCGCGCTCACGGCCCGTCGCTATCGCAAGCTCGCGCACGGGCTCGAAGAGGAAGTCCACCAGCTCCGCAACCTCCCGCTCGGACCGCCCGACGACGCCCGGGCGCGGGATCGCGCCCTGGCGGCCGAAGGGCTCGGGCGGAGCGGGTAGCTGCGTGTCGCTGTTCGGTGGGCGCGGCGGACGGAGCGGGCGCGAGGCGGTTCCGGAGACCGACGCCGCGATCCGGCGCGCGCTCGGCGCCGTGCTCGAGCACGACCTCGCCTCCGCCGAAGCCGAGCTCGCGCGCGCGGTGCGGCGCGACTCCGACGCCGTCGATGCGTATCTCGCGCTGGCGCGGATCTTCCGCCAGCGCGGCGAGATCGGGCGCGCGATCCATCTCCATCAGAACCTCCTGCTGCGCCGCGATCTCGACGACGACGCCCGCTTCCGCGCGCTGCTCGGACTCGCGGACGACTTTCGCGAGGGCGGCTTCCTGCGCCGCGCGATCGCGGCGTACGAGGAAGTGCTGACGCGCGCGCCGCGCGACGCGCGCGCGCTGCGCGCGCTGGTGCGCCTCCTCGTCGACGCGCGCGAGCCCGCCCGCGCGATCCCGCTGGCGCGCCGGCTCGCGCGCCTCGAGGGCGACGCGGGCGCGGCGCTCGAGACGTCCGTGTGGGTCGAGCTCGCGGAGACGGAGCGGGCCGAGGGCCGCACGCAGGCGGCGCGCAAAGCGCTGCGCCGCGCGCTCAAGCTCGATCCGCAGGCCGTGCGCGCGTGGGTGGCGCTCGGCGAGGTCGAAGCGGAGCTCGGCCATGCGGGCGAGGCGCTCGCCGCCTGGCGGCGCGTGCCCGAGGTCGACCGCCGCGCGGGTCCCGTCGTGTATCCGCGCATCGCGGCGTCGTTCGCCGCGGTGGGCCGCGCGCGCGAGTACGAGAGCTGGCTGCGCGAGCTGCTCGCGGCCGACGGCGACGATCCGGGCGCGCGCCTCGCGCTGGCGCGCGCGCTCGCGGCGCGCGGCGCGGCCGAGGACGCGCTCGCGGAGGTGCGCAGCGTGCTCGAACGCGACCCGCGCCACCTCGACGCGCACGTCGCGCTCGGACGCATCCTGCTGGCGGAGGGGCGCGAGGCGGAGGTCGCGAAGGCGCACGGGGCGCTCGTCGACCTGCTCGAGCGCGAGCGGGTTCGGCTGCCCGCCGACGCGGGCGAAGGTCTCGCGTGACGGCGTCCGCGCTCGACACGCCCATGATGCGCCAGTACCTGGCGATCAAGGCGCAGCATCCCGACGCGATCGTGTTCTACCGGATGGGCGACTTCTACGAGATGTTCCTCGCCGACGCCGAGCTCGCGGCGCCGCTGCTCGACATCACGCTCACCACGCGCGACCGGGGCAAGCCGGACGCCGTGCCGATGTGCGGCATCCCGGTCCACGGCGCCGACCCGTACGTGAAGCGGCTCGCGGAGCTCGGGCATCGCGTCGCGATCTGCGAGCAGGTCGAGACGCCGGCGCGCGGCGGCGCGCGCAAACTCGTGCGTCGCGCCGTGGTCGAGGTGATCACGCCGGGCCTGGTCGGCGATCCCGAGACGCTCGAGGCGGCGCGCGAAGTGACGGTCGCCGCGCTCGACCTGGACGCCGAAGGCGCCGTCGGGCTCGCGGTGCTCGAGGCGACCACCGGCGAGCTGCGCGCCACGCAAGCGCGTCGCGACGGCGACGGCGCGTTCCCCGCGGCGCTCGTCGAGGAGCTGGAGCGCATCGCGCCGCGCGAGGTGCTGGTCGCGCGCGAGCGCGCAGAGGACGCGCACGCTTGGCTCGGCGCCGCGCTGCCGGACGCGACCGTGACCGCGGTCGCGGCGGCCAGCTTCGATCCCGCGGCCGCGCCGGCGCGGCCCGACGGCTTCGACGCGTCCGCCGCCGACGCCGCCACGCGCGCCGCGGCGGCGCTGCTCGCGTACCTCGGCAGCCATCAGCCGTTCGCGCTGCCGAACGCCGAGCGCTTGTGCCGCTACGCGTTGGGCGACGCCATGGTGCTCGACTCCGCGACGCGCGCGCACCTCGAGCTCTTCGAGAGCGCGCAGGACCGCACGCGCCGCGGCACGCTCGTCGAGCGCATCGACGCGACGGTGTCGCCGCTCGGCGCGCGGCGGCTCGCCCGCTGGCTCGCGTACCCGCTCGTGCGGCCGGAGGCGATCCGCACGCGGCAGGACGCCGTCGCCTGGCTGGTCGAGCGGGATCGGCTGCGCGCGCAGCTCCGCGATCGCCTGCGCGCGGTGCGCGACCTCGAACGGCTGCTCGCGAAGGCGGCGCGTCCCTCGGCGACGCCGCGCGACCTCGGCGCGATGCGCGCGTCGCTGCACGCGCTGGCGCCGCTCGCCGCCTGCTTCGGCGGCGCCGCGACCGAGCTGCTGCCCGGGCGGGCACGCGGCCGCCGCGCTGCTCGAGCGCGCGCTGGTGGACGAGCCGCCCGCGATCGCGCGCGGCTCGCGCGGCGCCAGCGAGATCGGCTACGTGCGCGAGGGCTTCCATCCCGAGCTCGACGGGCTGCGCGAGAGCGCGCGCAGCGGCCGCGCCTGGATCGCCGAGCTCGAGGCGCGCGAGCGCGATCGCAGCGGGATCCCGGGCCTGAAGATCCGCTTCCACCCGGTGCACGGCTACGGCATCGAGGTCACCAAGTCGAACCTCGCGCGCATTCCGGGCGACTACGAGCGCAAGCAGACGCTCGCCAACGCCGAGCGCTTCACCACGCCCGAGCTGCGCGAGATGGAGGGGCGGATCCTCGGCGCGCACGATCGCGCGGCGGCGCTCGAGCGCGAGCTCTTCGAGAGCGTGCGCACGGAGCTGCTCGGCCACGCGGCGGCGATCCGCGCGGCGGCGGAGGCCGTCGGCACCCTCGACGCGCTGGCGGCCCTCGCCGAGGTCGCGCGCCGCGACGGCTGGACGCGGCCCGTCGTCGACGCGAGCGAGCGCCTCGAGATCCGCGCCGGCCGACACCCCGTGGTGGAGAGCCTGCTGCAGGCGCAGGGCGGCGAGGAGTACGTCGCCAACGACACCGCGCTCGATCCCGAGGAGGCGCAGATCCTGCTCCTCACGGGCCCGAACATGTCGGGCAAGAGCACCTATCTGCGCCAGGTCGCGCTGCTCGCGCTGCTGGCGCAGATCGGCAGCTTCGTGCCGGCGGAGTCGATGCGGCTCGGCGTCGTGGATCGCATCTTCACGCGCGTCGGCGCCTCGGACCGGCTCGCGCGCGGCGAGTCGACGTTCATGGTCGAGATGCGCGAGACCGCCGAGATCCTGGCGCAGGCGACGCGCAAGAGCCTCGTCATTCTCGACGAGATCGGGCGCGGCACCAGCACCTTCGACGGCCTCTCGATCGCGTGGGCGGTGGCGGAGCACCTGCACGACGCGCCCGCGCTGCGACCGCGCACGCTGTTCGCCACGCACTACCACGAGCTGGTGGAGCTGGCGGCGACGCGGCCGCGCCTGCGCAACGCGCACTTCGAGGTCCGCGAGTGGGGACACGACGTCGTGTTCCTGCGGCGGCTCGTGGAGGGCGGTGCGAGCCGCTCGTACGGCATCCAGGTCGCGCGGCTCGCGGGCCTGCCCGACGCGGTGATCGCGCGCGCCCGCCAGGTGCTCGCGCAGCTCGAGGCGGGCGGCGCGACGCGCGCCGGCTCGCGCCCGCCGCAGCTCTCGCTCTTCGACGCCGCCGCGCGCCCGCCCGCGCCGAGCGGGCCCTCGCCGGCGGAGAACGCCGTGCTCGGCGAGCTGCGCCGGCTCGACGCCGATCGCATCGCGCCGCTCGACGCGCTGCTGCTGCTGCACCGGCTGTGCGGCGGACTCCGCAAGGGAGACGGCGCGTGAGCGCGGCGGCGCGCGCCCTTGCGCTCGGCGCCGCGAGCCTCGCGCTGCTCGGCGCGAGCCGTCCGACCGGCCTCGGCGACGTCGTGTCGGTGCGCCACTGGTCGTTCCGCGAGTACAGCCGCGTGGTGGTGGAGACGAGCGCGCCCGTGCTCGCCGCGGCGGGCGAGGCGCCCGCCGACGCGCGCGCGGGCCGTCCGGCGCGGATCTACTTCGACCTGCCGGAGACGTGGGTCGGCCGCCGCTTCGCGCGCCCGATCCGCGTCGGCGACGGACTGCTCCAGCAGGTGCGGATCGGCCAGAACACGCTCGATACCGCGCGCGTCGTGCTCGACCTCGCGCGCTACGGCCGCCACCGCATCCGGCACCTCGCGGGCCCCGACCGGCTCGTGATCGACGTCTTCGCGCGCGACGGCGAGCCGGGGCCGGGCGCCAGCGCGCTGCCGATGGAGCTGCGGCCCGTGTCGGTCGTCGTGGTGGACCCGGGCCACGGCGGGCGCGATCCCGGCGCGATCGGCGTGGACGGCGTGCGCGAGAAGGACGTGACGCTCGCGCTCGCGCGCGCGCTGCGCCGCGAGCTGCGGCGGCGCGGCTTCGAGGCGGTGCTGACCCGCGACGCCGACCGCACGCTCTCGCTCGAGGAGCGCACCGCGATCGCGGAGGGCGCCGGCGGCGACGTCTTCGTGTCGCTGCACGCGAACGCCGCGCACCGGCGCGCGCGCGCGGGCGTCGAGCTGTTCACGCTCGACGCGCACGCGCAGCGGCAGACGCTGCGGCTGGCGGCCCGCGAGAACGGCGTGGCGCTCGCAGAGGTGGACCCGCTGCAGCGAACCCTCGCGCAGCTGCGGCTCTCGGAGGTCGGCACGCGCTCGGGCGCGCTGGCGCGCCAGGTGCACCGCGCGATCGCGGACGGGATGGGCACGCGCTGGCCGTCGGCGAGCGAGCCGGCGCTGAAGCAGGGCCCCTTCTACGTGCTCTATCTCTCCGACATGCCGTCGATCCTCGTCGAGGCGGGCTTCGTGACGCACGCGGGCGATGCGCGCCGCCTGCGCGACCCCGAGTACCAGCGCGCGATGGCGGCCGAGATCGCGGCCGGCATCGCGCGCTTCCGCGACGGCGCCGCGGTCGTGGCGGAGCAGCGCCGGTGAGCGCGCCCGAAGCGCTGCGCCCGTGGCTGGCGGAGCTCGGCGAGCGCGGCCCGCTCGCGGACGTCCCCGACGCCGACGTGCTGCGCAGCGTGCGCGGCTACCTCGCCGCGGCGCGCGAGCATCTCGCCGAGGTGCACCGCGGCTCGGGCTCGGGCAGCAAGGTGAACGCGCTGCACGCGGACCTGATGGACCGGCTCGTGCGCCGCCTGTTCCAGATCGCGGAGAGCGAGTACTTCGCCCAGGAGCGCCGCGTCGACGAGCGCGCGGCGGTGCTCGCGGTCGGCGGCTACGCGCGCCGCGAGATGTCGATCCACTCCGACGTCGACCTGCTGCTGCTGCACGAGGGCGCGGTGACGCCCTACGTGAGCCGGCTCGCCGAGCGCATCCAGCTCTGGCTGTGGGACGCCGGGCTGACGGTCGGCTGCGCGACGCGCACGGTCGCCGACACGATCGCGCTCGCGCGCACCGACAACACCGTGTTCACCGGGATCCTCGACACGCGCTTCCTGGCCGGCGATCCGGTGTTCTATCACGAGTTCACCGACGCGATCCGGCGCGAGCTGCTCGCCGACGTCGAGAGCTTCCTCGAACGCCAGGTGGAGTCGGTGGCGCAGCGCCACGAGGCGTACGGCGAGTCGCTCTACCTGCTCCAGCCGAACGTGAAGGAGGGCGCCGGCGGCCTGCGCGACTACCACGCGGCGGTGTGGGCGATGCGCGCGGTGCTGCCGTCGGCGCGCGGCGTCGAGGACCTGCTCCACTACGGCCTGCTCACCGAGTCCGAGATGGAGGACTACCGCGCGGCGCTCGACTTCCTCTGGTGGGTGCGCAACGAGCTGCACCTCGTCGCGAAGCGGCGCCAGGACCAGATGAGCTTCGAGCTCCAGGAGCAGGTCGCGACGGCGCGCGGCTATCCCGACGGCGGCCCCGACGCGCCGCTCCCGGTCGAGCTCTTCATGAGCGACTACTACCGGCACGCGCGCGCGATCCGCAACTATTCGGAGCTGGCGATCGAGCAGTGCCGCGCGCGCGCGCGCCGCTCGAGCGGTCCCGCCGAGCCCGCCGTCGAGGTCGAGGACGGCTTCCGCATCGCGGGCGACCACCTCGAGGTCCCGCACGCCGCGCACCTGCGCGAGCGGCCGCTGCGCCTGCTCACCTGCTTCGCGGTCGCGCAGGAGCACGGCGTCCCGCTCTCGCGCACGGCGCAGCGCCTCGTGCGCGAGAACCTGCACCTGGTGGACGACGCCTTCCGCCGCGATCCCGACGCGACCGCGGCGTTCCTGCGCATCCTCGACTCCGAGAAGCGCGTGATGCGCACGCTCGTGATGATGAACGAGGTCGGTCTGCTCTCCCGCTACCTGCCGGAGTGGGAGCACATCGTCTGCCGCTGGCAGCACGTGATCTACCACACCTACACCGTCGACGTTCACTCGATCTTCCTGGTCGAGGAGCTGCGGCGGCTGTGGGGCGGCAAGTACGAGCAGGCGCTGCCCGACCTCACCGAGCTGATGCGCAACGCCGAGGACCGCCCGGCGCTCTACCTCGGCTGCCTGCTGCACGACATCGGCAAGGGCTTCGGCGGCGACCACTCCGCGAAGGGCGTCGAGCGCGCGCGCGCCTGCGTCGAACGCCTCCAGCTCGCGCCCGAGCGCGCCGCACGCGTGCTGTTCCTGGTCGCGCAGCACCTCACGATGTCGCACGTCGGCCAGCGCCGCGATCTCGCCGATCCGAAGACGATCTACGAGTTCGCCAAGCTGGTGGGCGACCGCATTAACCTGCGCAACCTGTACCTGCTGACGTTCGCCGACATGCGCGCCTCGTCGAAGCAGGGCTGGACGGAGTGGCGCTGGGCGCTGCTCCGCGAGCTCTTCGAGCGCACCGCGGAGGTGCTCGAGACCGGCGCCGCCGACGAGGACGTCGCGATGGCGACGATCGAGGCGCGCGTCGAGGTGCGGCGCCAGGCGGCGCGCGACGAGCTGCGCGCGCTCGGCGTCGCCGAGGCCAAGATCGAGGGCTTCTTCGACGAGATGCCGCGCCGCTACTTCGTGTCGCACGGGCCGCGCCAGATCGCGCGGCACGCGCGCGCGTTCCTCGCGTACAAGGAGGAGCGCGGCGTCGTCGTCGCGGTGCGCGAGATGCGCGGCGAGTTCTCCGAGGTGATCGTCTGCACGCGCGACGTGCACGGCCTCTACTGGCGCGTCGCCGGGACGCTGACGGCGCGCGGCATCAACATCTTCGCGTCGAACGTGTACACGACGCGCTCGGGCCTGGCGCTCGAGATCTACCGCGTCGCGACGCCGGCCGGCGATCCCGACGACCGCCAGCGCACCTGGACCGCCTTCGAGGACAGCCTGCGCCGCGTGCTGGCCGGGGAGGTGCGCGTCGAGGACCTCGTGAAGCGGCGCCGGCGCCCCTTCGGCGCGCCCGAGACGCCGTCGCGGCTGCCGCCCACCGTCGAGATCGAGAACGGAGAGTCCGACTTCTACACGATCGTGGACGTGTCGGCGAACGACCGGCTCGGCTTGCTCTACGACCTGACGCGCACGCTCGCCGCGCACGACGTCGAGATCTACATCTCGAAGGCGACGACGGTGCTCGACCAGATCGCCGACACCTTCTACGTGAAGGACGCGCGCAACGGCTCGCTGAAGAAGCTCACCGACCCCGATCGCATCGAGGCGCTGCGGCGCGCGCTGCTCGAGGCCGCGCAGCTCGAGGAGGCGGCGCATGGCTGACGCGCGCGCGCCGCTCGCGATCGCGGCGGCGGTGGACCGCTTCCTCACGCACCTCGCGGTCGAGCGCGGGCTCGCGCGCAACACGCTCGACGCCTACGGGCGCGATCTGGCGCGGCTCGGCGATCACCTGGAGCGGCTCGGCGTGCGCGAGCCCGAAGCGATCCGGCCCGCGCACTGGCGCAGCTTCGCGGACGCGCTCGAGCGCGAGGGCCTCGCCGCGGCGAGCCGCGCGCGCGCGATGGTCGCGGCGCGGCGCTTCGGCCTGCACCTCGTCGCGCGCGGCCTGCTCGCGCGCGATCCCGCCGAAGGCCTGCTCCCGCCGCGCCGCGGGCGGCGGCTGCCGCGCGTGCTGCGGCCCGACGAAACCGAGGCGCTGCTCGCCGCGGCGGCGGAAGGCGAGGGGGCCTTCGCGAGCCGCGACCGCGCGATGCTCGAGGTGCTGTACGGCTCGGGGCTGCGCGTGTCGGAGCTGGTGTCGCTGCCGCTCGGCGCGCTCGACCGCCGCGCGGGCCTCGTGCGCGTGCTCGGCAAGGGGGGACGCGAGCGCATCGTGCCGCTCGGCGAGCCCGGCCTCGCAGCGCTCGAGAGCTGGCTCGCCGAAGGGCGCCCGCTCTTCGCGCGGCGCGCGCGCAAGGCGTCGGACGCCGTCTTCCTCACGCCGCGCGGCAGCGCGATGACGCGCCAGAACTTCTTCGCGCGGCTGCGCCAGCTCGCGCTGCGCGCGGGCATTCCGCGCGAGCGCGTCTCGCCGCACGTGCTGCGACACTCCTTCGCGACGGACCTGCTCGAGGGCGGCGCCGACCTGCGCGCGGTCCAGGCGATGCTCGGCCACAGCGACCTCGCGACGACCGAGATCTACACCCACGTGAGCCGCGACCGCCTGCGCGCCACGGTCGAGGCGCACCATCCGCGCGGCGCCGGGACGCGCGGCGCGTGACGCGCACGGCGCTCGATGCGGTGCGCCGCGGCGTCCCGCCCGGCGTCGCCGAGCTGCTCGACGCGCTGCTCGCCGAGGCGGAGCGCCGCGACGTCGCGGTGCACCTCGTCGGCGGGCCGGTGCGCGACTTCCTGCTCGGGCGCGCGCTGCGCGATCTCGACCTCATCGTCGAGCCGCGCGACGGGCAGTCCGTGGACGCGGACGGGCTCGCGCGCGGCGTCGCGCTCGCCGACGCCGAGGTCGTCAGCCACGACCGCTTCGGCACCGTGCGCATCGCGCGCGGCGGCGCGGCGATCGACGTCGCGACCGTGCGCCGCGAGCGCTACGTGCAGCCCGGCGCGCTGCCGACGGTCGAGCCCGGCTCGCTCGACGACGACCTGCGCCGCCGCGACTTCACCGTGAACGCGCTCGCGATCCCGCTCACGACGGCCGCGCGGCGCGGCCGGCCCGCGGTGATCGATCCCGAGGACGGCCGCGGCGATCTCGCCGCCGGCGTGCTGCGCGTCTTCCACCCGCAGAGCTTCCACGACGATCCGACGCGCGCGCTGCGCGCGGCGCGGCTCGCGGTGCGGCTCGGCTTCCGCCTCTCGCGCGGATCGCGCTCGGCGCTGCGCGACGCGGTCGCCGCGGGCGCCTTCGGCGGCGTCTCGGGCGAACGCTACCGCCGCGAGATCGAGAAGCTGTTCTCCGATGCGCGACTCGGGCTCGATCCGGCCGCGGCGCTGCGGCTGCTCGCCGAGTGGCACGTCCTCGGCGCGCTCGAGCCGGGGCTCTCGCTCCCGCCGAAGGCGCGGCCCGCGCTGCGCCGGCTCGGCCGCGCGATCGCGGCGCCTCCGATCGAGGACCTGCGCGGCGAGCCGTGGATGGCGGGTCTCGCGCTTTGGCTCGCGGACGTCGACGCGACGTCGCGGCGGCGCACGCTGCGCCGGCTCGCGCTGCGCGGCGATCCCGCGCAGCGGCTCACCGACTTCCCGAAGCGGCGCGACCGCATGCTGCGCCAGCTCGCGCGCGCGCGCGGCCGCGGCGCCGTCGACGCGGTCCTCGCCGACGCCTCCGACGAGGAGCTCCTCGCGCTGCTCGCGTGCGCGGAGCCCGCCAGCCGCCGGCGCATCCTGCGCTGGGCGAACGAAGACCGACGCCGCCGGCCACCCGTCACCGGCAACGATCTCGTCGCGGCGGGGCTCTCGGGGCCGGCCGTCGGCGCGGCGCTCTCGCGCATCCGCCTCGGCTGGCTCGACGGGACGGTGCGCACGCGCGACGAGGCGATCGTGCTCGCGCGCGAGGTGGCGATGCGCGTCGCGCGCCGCAGCCGCTCGGCGGCGCGCAAGCCGAAGCAGAAGCGCGCGACGCGGCGCGCGAGCGCCGCGTTGCCCGAGACGCCGGCTTCGCCCATACTGCCGCCGACCCCCCCGCCGAATCGGACCCTCCTCCCGGAACGGCAATGACCCAAGCTTCCGCGGCCCCGGCCACGCCGGGACCGGGCCTCGCTGCACCGCTCTTCGAGCCGATCACGGACGCGGGCTCCGCCTGCGCGATCCGGCTGCCGGTCTTCGAGGGCCCGCTCGACCTGCTGCTCCACCTGATCCGTCAGGAGGAGCTCGAGATCACGAACCTGCCGATCTCGCAGGTCGCGGGGCAGTACCTCGAGTACCTCGGGCTGATGCGCGAGCTGAACCTCGACGTCGCGGCCGAGTATCTCGTGATGGCCGCGACGCTCGCGTGGATCAAGTCGCGCATGCTGCTGCCGCCGGACGAGACGGCGGGCGAGGAAGAAGGCCCGGATCCGCGCGCCGAGCTGGTGGCGCGCCTGCTCGAGTACCAGCGCTTCAAGGAGGCGGCCGACGCGCTCGGCACGCGGCCGCTGCTCGGGCGCGAGGTGTTCGCCGCGCCGGGCCGGCCCGCCGAGACGCCGCCCGAGAGCGAGCGCGAGATCGAGGTCGGCCTGCTCGCGCTGATCGAGGCGCTGCGCCGCGTGCTGCGCGAGTCGAGCGCCGCCGAGGTGATCCACGAGGTCGTGACCGAGCCGATCACGGTGCGCGAGCGCATGATCGCCGTGATGGACGCGCTCGAGCGCGCGGAGGTGGTCGAGCTGGAGGCGCTGCTGCGCGACGAGGCGGGCCGCGTCGCCGCGCGCGCGGTGATCGTCGCGACCTTCCTCGCGATCCTGGAGCTCGCGAAGCTGGCGACGCTCCGCATCTTCCAGAGCATCACGGACGCCGGCGCGCCGGCCGGACCGATCCGGCTGCGGCGCGCGGCGCTCGAAGCGGCGCCGGCCGGAGCGGAGGGGGACGCATGAGCGACGAGAACGAGCCGCAGGCGGAGGCCGTCGCGGAGGTTGCGCCGGCCGAAGCGGACGCGAAGCCGGAGCAGGCCGAGCGCCAGCGCATCCTCGAGGCGCTGCTGCTCGCGTCGGCCGAGCCGGTGACGGCGGCGCGCCTCGGCCGCCTGGTGCCGCAGAGCTCCGCGCGCGAAGTGCGCGAGGACCTGGCGGCGCTGAACGAGCGCTACGAGGCCGAAGGCCGCGGCTTCCGCGTGGAGGAGGTCGCGGGCGGCCATCAGCTCCGCACGCTGCCCGAGCTCGCGTCCTTCGTGCAGAGCCTCGAGCCGGTGCCGCCGCTGCGCATGTCGCGCGCCGCGCTCGAGAGCCTCGCGATCATCGCGTACAAGCAGCCGGTGACGCGCGCCGAGGTCGAGCACGTGCGCGGCGTCGACGCCGGCCCCGTGCTGCGCAGCCTGCTCGAACGCCGGCTGATCCGGATCGCGGGACACCGCGAAGTGCCGGGCCGCCCGATCCTGTACGCGACCACGCCGCGCTTCCTCGAGATCTTCGGGCTGGCGTCGCTGTCGGACCTGCCGACGCTGCGCGAGATCGAGGAGCTGCTGCGCGAGCGCCTGCCGGAGGCGGGCGAGATGCCCGACGCCGCCGCGCTGGCCGAGGCGTTCGCGTCCGCGACCGAGGGCGGCGCGGCCGCCGACGCCGACGCGCAGGCCGCGTCCGACGCGAGCGACGACGCCGACGTGCCGCCGCAGACCCACTGAGTCGCGAACGCATCCAGAAGCTGCTCGCCGCCGCGGGCCTCGCTTCGCGGCGCGCGGCGGAGGCGTGGATCCGCGCCGGACGCGTGACCGTCGACGGTGTCGTCGCGAAGCTCGGCGATTCGGCGGATCCCGCGCGCCAGCGGATCGCCGTGGACGGGCGGCCGATCGACGCCGAGCCCGCCGCCTACTGGCTGCTGCACAAGCCGCGCGGCGTGCTCACCACGGTGCGCGATCCGCAAGGCCGGCGCACGGTGATGGACCTGCTGCCGGCCGGCGTGCCGCGCGTGTTCCCCGTCGGCCGGCTCGATCTCGACACCGAAGGTCTCGTGCTGCTCACCAACGACGGCGACGTCGCGCACGCGCTGCTGCACCCCTCGCTCGGCAGCGAGCGCGAGTACGCCGTCAGCGTGCGCGGGCGTCCGTCCGACACCGTGCTGCGACGGCTCGCGCGCGGCGTCGAGCTGGACGACGGCCGCACGGCGCCGGCGCGCGTCGGCGCGCCGCGCTCCGATCGCGGCGCGGACACGACCACGTTCTCGCTCGTGCTGCGCGAAGGGCGCAAGCGCCAGATCCGCCGCGCGTTGCAGGCGCTCGGCCATCCCGTCGTGCGGCTCGTGCGCGTGCGCATGGGGCCGCTCGTGCTCGGCACGCTCGCGCCCGCCCGCGCGCGTCCGCTGCGGCGCGGCGAGCTCGCGCAGCTGCGCGCGCACGCGCAGCGGACGGGCGCGCGCGCAGCCCCGCGGCAGCCGGGCGGAAACGAGCCGGCGCAACCGCAACGGGCGCGCGGAAAAGCTCGCGCGCGGACTCCGAAAGTGCGGGGAACTTCTTGAAAAGACGACGCTTTCCGCATTAGGATGGGCCTCCCCCAAGCCTCGAGGGCGCATTGCTCCGGATGCTCCGCCGCCCCGCTTCCTCGCCCTTCCTGTGCGCGCTCGCCGTCGCAGTCGGCGCCGGCCTCGGCGCCGCCGACGCGCACGCGCTCAGCGGCGTCTGCCCCGACGGCAGCGTCTTCATCGTGCGCCGCGCGGCCGACATCCCGTGCTCGAACGCACGCCGCGTCGAGCCGTCGGACGTGCCGCCGCTGCGGCCCGAGAACCTGCCGCGGCCGTATCTGTGGCAGCTCCACCAGGACAAGCACGACGAGAACAACCCGTACAACCTCGTCGATCGCGCCGAACGCATGCGCGGCAAGCTCGGACAGGGTGCGGCGCCGTCCGAGCCTGGCTCCGCGAACCCGGGCGCCGGCGGCGCGGAGGTGCAGCCGCCGCAGGTCGCGTCGGCGCCGCCGACCGCGCCCGCGACGCCTCCCGCGCCGCGCAAGCTCGACCTCGGCCTCACCGACGGCGAGCTGCGCGACCTCTTCTACCTGGTCGAGCTCTCGCAGCAGAGCGCGCCCGCCAGCTTCGTCGAGGAGGCGGGCGGCAGCGAAGCGCTGCGCGTGTCTTTCGCGCACTCGCAGGCCTTCGAGACGAAGCTGCGCGCCGCGACGCCGGTGGACGGCACCGTCGTACTGTTCAGCGTGCAGCCCGCGCAGCGCCAGCGCTTCCAGCCGAACTTCACCTTCGTGCAGGGCGAGACCGCGTATCGCCCGCAGCCGGGCAGCGCGCGCCAGCTCGACGTCCTCGTCGGCAAGCTCGGCGGCGAGCTCGGGCCCGAGGACTTGACGCTCGGCTACGCCGTGCTCCCGCCGAGCATCGACCCGGCGCGCCCCGTCGACCTCTACTGGGACGACCGCCGCATTGCGGTGACGTTCAGGCCTTGAGAGCTCCGGCCGCGGCTCGGAGGTTGCGCGACCGCGAGCCTGATGGGGTCGGCCCGCTCGCCTGCGGCTCGCTACGGCGGAAACGGGCTTGGCGCTACGGACGTTGCGGTGCGCTTCGTGTGCGACCGCGAGCCTGATGGGGTCGGCCCGCTCGCCTTCGGCTCGCTACGGCGCGAGCCTGATGGGGTCGGCCCGCTCGCCTTCGGCTCGCTACGGCGGAAACGGGATTCTGCGCTCCGACGTGGCGGTGCGGTCCGGGTGCGTCAGCGCGGGCGCGTGGCGTAGAGCTGGGTGTAGTAGAAGCTGCCGTCGGCGGAGCGGGCGACGCCGATGCCGGTCGTGTTGAAGGCGGGCGCGAGGACGTTGTCGCGGTGGACGGTCGACGCCATCCACGCCTCGACGATCTCGCGATTGGGGTCGAGACGGCTCGTCGTGCCGACGTTCTCGCCGGCGAGCGTGAAGCCGCTGGCGCCGCCGCGCTTCATGCGGTCGGGCGGCGTCAGGCCCTCGGGCGTCTCGTGCGCGAGATAGCGCCGGGCGGCCATGTCCTCGGCGTGCGCGCGCGCGACCGCGTCGAGCAGCGTGTCGCGCTCGAGGCGGCGCAGTCCCTGCGCGGAGCGGACGTCGTTGATCGAGGTGTGCAGCGCTGCCTCGAGGTCCGGGAAAACGCCGCCGCCGGTCGTCGCCTGCGCCGACGTCCCGAGCGGCTGCAGCACGGCGAGCGCCATCCACAGGCCGAACAAGAAGCTGCCGGCCTGGCCGAGCGAGCGCGGCACTAGCGCGTCGCCTCCGCCGTCTCGCCGTCGAGCAGCTCGCGCTTCACGAGGCGGCCGCTCTCGTAGAAGGAGCGGACGTCGATCTGGCCGTCGCCGTCCTTGTCCTCCTCGGTCTCGACGGCGTTGCCCTGCGCGTCGAAGCGGCTGCTGCGGTCGGGCCGCCCGTCGCCGTCGAGATCCTCGGTGCGGCGCGCGAGCTTGCCGTTCTCGAACAGCTCGGCGCGATCGCGCGTGCCGTCGCCGTCGGTGTCGAGCGCCTGGCGCGCGATGCGGCCGCTCTCGTCGTAGAAGATCCACGAGTCGACCTGGCCGTCGGCGTTGGTGTCGGCGCGGCGCTGGCTCATCTTGCCGTTCTGATACATCACCCACGAGTCCGTCGCGCCGTCGCCGTCGGCGTCCTGCTCGACGCGCTGCACGCGCTTGCCGTCGGCCTCGTAGAACACCGTGCGATCGGGGACGCCGTCGCCGTTGTCGTCGAAGAGCTCGCGCGCGCGCTTGCCGTCGCGCTCGAAGATCCACTGGTCGGGGCGGCCGTCGCCGTCGCGATCTTCCACTTCGTCGGCGGCGCCCGCGGCGCCCGGGACGGCGCGCGAGCCGACGCCGCTGCGCGGCGTCGCGGCGGC
>QEVM01000325.1 GCA_003576805.1 Pseudomonadota bacterium
CGGGCGCGAGCGCCGCGCGCGTGTGCGCGAGGCCGGCGCACAGCGGGCACGCGGCGCCTTCGGGATCGGCCGCGGCGTCGAGGCAAACCGCCGCCGCACCGGCGAAGCCCGCGCGCTCGGCGCGGTGCGCAGCGTGCGATGCCTGCGCGACCGAAGCGAAGCCGAGCGCGAGCAGCAGCGTCCACGCGAGCGCCCGCACGCGAAGCGGTGACGGGGTCGCGGCGCGGCGGCTCATGCGCGGTCGCTCCTCAGGCGGGCTTGGGCGCTCCGCCGATCGCGCGGCGCACGCGGCGCTTCACCGCGACCGCCTCGGGCGGCAGCTTGGCGTCGTCCGTGCCGAGCAGGAAGGCGTCGATGCCGCCCACCTTCTGCACGGTGCGCAGCGCGCGCGTCGACACGCGCAGCCGCACGCGCTCGCCGAGCGCCTCGGAGAGCAGCGTCACGTTCTGGAGATTGGGCGCGAAGGTGCGGCGCGTGCGCCGATTGGAGTGGGACACGTTGTTCCCGCTCGAGACCTTGCTGCCCGTGAGGGAACAGCGGCGCGGCATCGTCGTCTCCTACTTCTTCTTGCCGTAGCGGCGCCGGAAATCGTCGACCTTGCCGCCGCGCGAGGCTTCGCGCATCTGGCCCGTCCAGAACGGGTGGCTGGCGGCCGAGATCTCGAGCCGCACGACCGGGAGCGTCTCGCCCTCCACGTCGCGCGTCTCGCTGGACT
This sequence comes from Pseudomonadota bacterium, assembly GCA_003576805.1. Lineage (GTDB taxonomy): Bacteria > Myxococcota_A > UBA9160 > UBA9160 > PR03 > PR03. The sequence continues at coordinate 716 of QEVM01000325.1, forward strand.
TCATCGTCGAGCGCGTCACCCACTCGGTGCCGGTCGCGCTGTCGACGAAGAGCACCTTGTGGTAGTCGGGATGGATGCCGTCCTTCACGGGATCTTCCTCCGCTACCAGCTCGACTTGCGCACGCCGGGCAGCTGGCCGGCCAGGGCGAGCTCGCGCAGCATGATGCGCGAGATGCCGAACTTCTTGTAGAAGCCCCGCGAGCGGCCGGTGAGGGCGCAGCGGTTGTTCTTGCGGGTCGGGCAGGAGTTGCGCGGCAGCTTCGCGAACGCGGCCTGCGCGGCGAACTTCTCCTCGATCGGGAGCTCCGGGTCGTGGAGCTTCTCGCGCAGCGCCGTGCGCTTGGCGGCGTGCTTCGCGATCAGCTTCTTGCGCTGCAGATCGCGGTGGACTTGCGAGGTCTTGGCCATCGTTGCCTTCCGTGAAGGTTCGTCTCGGGAGGCGGCTGTTTAGCACAGCTTTCGCCGCCGAGGAGGGGTCGCCGGACCTGCGGGGACCTCAGCGCCGGCGCAGCGCGAGCGAGAGCCCGAACGCCGCGACCAGCACCAGCACGATCGTGCCGCCCGCCGCCAGGTCGAAGCGGTAGGCGAGGGCGAGCCCGGCGGCGCCGGCGCCCGCGCCGAACGCGATCGAGAGCGCGAGCTGCCCGCGGTAGTGGCCGGCCCAGAGCGCCGCGGTCGCGGCGGGGATCACGAGCAGCGCCTCGACCAGGATCACGCCGACCAAGCGCACGCCGATCACCACCGTCCCCGCGAGCAGCACCAGGAGACCCGCGCCGAGCGCGTCGACGGGATGGCCGTAGGCGCGCGCGACCTCCTCGTCGAAGGAGGCGAAGAAGAGCGGCCGGAAGGCGAAGGCGAGCGCCGCGAGCACCGCGGCGCCGGCCGCCCCGAGCAGCGCCAGCTCCGCGCTCGACACCGCGAGCACGTTGCCGAAGAGGTACCCGAAGAGATCCTGCTGGTAGCCGCGCTGCAGGCTGAAGAGCACCACGCCGAGCGCCATCGAGCCCGAGAAGAAGACGCCGATCACGGTGTCCTCGGCGAGCCGGCCGCGCCGCCCGACCGCCGCGATCGCGAGCGCGACCGCCACCGCGAACGCCGCGCCCGTCGCGAGCGGCGAGAGCCCGAGCACGATGCCCAGCGCGACGCCGCCGATCGCCGAGTGCGAGATGCCGACGCCGATGAAGGCGAGTCGGCGCAGCACGACGAAGAAGCCCAGCGCGCCGCACACGACGCCGATCCACACCGCCGCGACGAGCGCGCGCTGCATGAACGCGAACTCGAGCATCAGCGCCGCCGCTCGCCGTGCGCGTGGTCGTGCGGCTCCGGGTGCGCGTGCGCGGCCGACTCCTTCGCCGCGCGCTCGTGGTGCGCGATCTCGCCGGCGAGGAAGTTGAACTCGCACGAGTACGCCTCGCGCAGCGCGTGGCTGTGCACCACCTCGTCGGGATTGCCGTGCACGTGCATCGTGCGGTTGATGCAGACCAGCTCGTCCGCGGCGGCGGCGAGCGCGAGCAGATCGTGCGAGACGGCGATCACCGCGAGCCCGAGCTCGCGCTGCAGCGCGCGCAGCAGCTCGTAGAAGGCCTGCTCCGCCGGGAGGTCGAGCCCGATCGTGGGCTCGTCGAGGACGAGCAGCCGCTCGCTCGCGCACAGCGCCTGCGCCAGCATCACGCGCCGCTGCTCGCCGCCCGAGAGGCTCCCGATCGGGCGCTCCGCGCGGTCCGCGATGCCGACGCGCGCGAGCGCTTCGCGCACCGCTCGCCGGTCGGCCTCGCGCGGCCAGCGCCACGGCCCCGCCCGCGCGAGGCGGCCCATCATCACGACGTCGCGCACGCGCGCCGGAAAGGTCGGCGCGATCACGGAACGCTGCGGCACGTAGCCGATGCGCCGGCCGGGATCCGGCCGCGCGCCGGGCGGACGGCCCAGCACCTCGACGCGGCCCGCCACGATCGGCTCGAGCCCGAGCAGCGTGCGCAGCAAGGTCGTCTTGCCCGCGCCGTTCGGGCCGACGACGCCGAGGAAGCGGCCCGCGTCGAGCGTGAAGCTGATGTTCTCGAGGACGCGCCGGCCGTCGCGGTCGACGCTGACGCCCTCGCAGACGACCACGCGCTCGGCGCCGGCGCTCACGGCGCCGATCCGAGTGCGCGGGCGAAGGCGGCCGCGTTCCAGCGCAGCAGCTCGGCGTAGCCGTCGCGCGCGGGATCGCTCGGATCGCCGTTGGGATCGACGAGGACGGTCGTCGCGCCGAACTCGGCAGCGATCGCGCGCGCGACGCGCGGCGAGAGCTGCGGCTCGACGAGGATCGCCGGCACGCCGGCGGCGCGCGCGCGGCCGACCAGCGCCGCCAGCTCGCGCGGCGTCGGCTCCTCGCCCGGCGCCTCCTCGACCACGCCCACCTCCTCGAGCCCGTAGCGCTGCGCGAAGTAGCGCCACGCGGCGTGGAACGCGACGAAGCGCCGGCCGCGCCCGGCGAGCGCGGCGCGCAGCTCGGCGTCGAGCGCGCCGAGCCGTTCCTGGAAGTCGCGGCCCGCCGCCTCGTAGGCGGCGCGCTGCGCGGGATCGAGCGCCGCGAGCTGCGCCACCAGCGCCGGCACGAGCGCGTCGCGCACGCGGATCGGATCGAGCCACACGTGCGGATCGACGCGGCCGTGGCGCCCGCCCCCGTCTCCGTCCGCGTGCGCCGCGGCCGGCAGCGGATCCACGCCCGCGACGTCGACGAGCGTCAGCCGCGCAGGCGCGGGCGACGTCGCCGCGAGCAGCGCGCGCAGCCAGCCGTCGAGACCGGCGCCCGCTTCGACCACGAGCGCCGCGCCGGCCAGCTTCGCGACGTCGCTCGGCTTGGGCTCGAAGGTGTGCGGGCTCGCGCCGGGCGGCACCAGCACGGCGACCGCCGCGCGCGGGCCCGCGACCTCGCGGACGAGCATCGCGATCGGCTCGACGGTCGCT
>QEVM01000053.1 GCA_003576805.1 Pseudomonadota bacterium
TCGCGGCCGCGGCGGCGCTGCGCCGCGCGCTCGACGCGGTGCGCGCCGCCGGCAAGCCGGTCGCGGCGTACGGCGAGCGCCTCTCGCAGCCGGAGTACTGGGTCGCGAGCGGCGCCGACCGCGTGTGGCTGCCGGAGACGGGCGCGATCCATCTCGTCGGCCTGCGCAGCGAGGCGCTCTTCTTCGCGCGCCTGCTCGAGCGCCTCGCGCTGCGCCCCGAAGTCGTGCGCATGGGATCGCACAAGAGCGCGGCCGAGATGCTGACGCGCCAGGCGATGTCGCCCGAGAGCCGCGAGCAGGTCGAGCACTATCTCGACGACGTGCTCGGCGCGCTCGTGCGCGCGGTCGCGGCGGGGCGGCGCGTCGGCGCCGACGTCGCGCGCGACTGGGTGGATCGCGGTCCGTATCGCGCCGACACTGCGTGCGAGGCGGGCCTCGCGGACGCCTGCCTGTATCCCGACGAGGTCGAGGAGCGGCTCGCCGAGTGGGTGCGCGAGAGCGGCGAGCCGCCGCCGCGCGGCGGCGCGCCGCGCGCGCGGCTCGTGGACGCCGCGGGTTACGCCGCGCTGCACGCCACCGACGCCGGCTTCGCGCCCGCGCTCGCGGAGCAGCCGCGCATCGCGTACGTGGTGGCCGAAGGTGCGATCCGCCGCCGCGGCGGGCGCGGCATCTCCGCCGAGTCCGTCGTGCGGCTGCTGCGCGGGCTCGGCGACGACGAGGCGGTCCGCGCGATCGTGCTGCGCATCGACAGCCCGGGCGGCGACGCGCTCGCCTCCGATCTCGTCTGGCGCGCGCTCGAGGTCGCCAAGCGCGGCCGTCCGCTCGTGGTCTCGATGGGCGAGGTGGCCGCGTCGGGCGGCTACTTCGCGGCGGTCGCGGGCGACACCGTCTTCGCCGAGACCACGACGCTCACCGGCTCGATCGGCGTCGTCGGCGGCAAGCTCGACGCGAGCGGCGCGCTCGCGCGGCTCGGCGTCGACACCGACGCCGTCGAGCGCGGCGCGCGCGCCGGCCTCCTCTCCGCGGTGCGCGGCTTCACCGCCGACGAGCGCGCCGTCGTGCGCTCCGACATCGAAGCGGTGTACGACGTGTTCGTGCGGCGCGTCGCCGACGGCCGCAAGCTCGACCGCGCCGCCGTCGAGCGCGCCGCGCAGGGCCGCATCTGGAGCGGCGAGCGCGCGCTCGCGCTCGGGCTCGTCGACGCGATCGGCGGCCCCCTCGAGGCGATCCGCGAGGCGCGCGCGCGCGCCGGACTCGCGGCGCACGAGCGCACGCAGCTCCAGATCTGCCCGCGGGTCGCGCCGCTCGAAGCGCTGCGCGGCCTGCTCGGGGTCGAGCTGCGCATCGACGCGGGGCTGCGCGGCGAGCTGTAGGAGCGGGCTCTAGACTGCCCCGGTGACGCGGCGTCTCAAGCTCGACATCCCCGGCCCGGACCTGCGCGTCTCCTTCGACGACGTGAAGGCGAAGGGCTGGCCGGCGCTCTTCGCGGGCGACGTCGAGACGCCGGCGGGCGCGCCGCTGCGGCTCGTGCTCGAGATCGGCTTCGGGCGCGGCGAGTTCGGCATCGAGCTCGCGCGTGCGGCCCCGGACGTCGCCCACGTCGGCGTCGAGCTCTCCTTCCGGCGCGTCCACAAGCAGGCGCGCCGGCTCGCGAAGGGCGGTCCGCGCAATCTGCGGCTCGTGCACGGGCGCGGCGAGATGGCGCTCGCGGAGCTGTTCGCGCCCGGCTCGCTCGACGCGGTGTGGATCAACTTCCCGGATCCGTGGCCCAAGAAGCGGCACCACCGGCGGCGGCTCGTGCAGGCGCCGCTCGTGGCGGCGGTCGCGGAGCGGCTCGCGCGCGGCGGCGTGCTGCACGTCGCGACCGACGACGCGCCCTACGCCGAGCACATCGACGCGGTGCTCGCGGCGGAGCCGCTGCTCGAGAACGCCTACGCGCCCGCTCGTTGGCTCGCCGAGGTGCCCGGGCGCATGCCGACCGCCTACGAACGCGAGTGGCGCGCGCTCGGGCGTGGCCTCCACTTCTGGGCGTACCGCAGGCGGCACGCGTGAGCTACCCAGCCTCCATGCGCGAGCGGCGGCCGCATCTCAAGGACCACTCGATCGAAGCGCTGCGCACGCGCTTCGCGGCGGAGGGCATCGAGCCGTGGCGCGCGGAGCAGGTGGCGAGCTGGCTCTACGCGCGCGGCGTCGAGGATCCCGCGCGCTGGACCGACGTGTCCGCCGCGCTGCGCGAGCGCTTCGCCGCCGCGTGGGAGCGCCGCGCGCTCGAGTGGGACGATTGCTCGGTGTCGGCCGACGGCACCGTGAAGGGACGCCTGCGCGCGCGCGACGGCGCGCTCGTCGAGTCGGTGCTGATTCCCGAAGGCGACCGCACCACGCTGTGCATCTCGACGCAGGTCGGCTGCCCGCTCGCGTGCGCGTTCTGCGCGACCGGCGCGCTCGGCTTCACGCGCAATCTCTCGGTCGCCGAGATCCTCGACGAGGTGTGCCGCATGCGCGAGCGGCTCGCGCCCGGACAGCGGCTCACGAACGTCGTCTACATGGGCATGGGCGAGCCGCTCTTGAACCTGCCGAACGTGATCGAGTCCGTGCGCGTGCTGCTGCACCCGAAGGGCTTCGCGCTCGGGCCCCGCAAGGTGACGGTGTCGACCGCGGGCGTCGTGCCGAAGATCGGCGCGCTGCTCGCCGCGGTGCCGGTGAACCTCGCCGTCTCGCTGCACGCGCCGACCGACGCCGTGCGCGACGAGCTGGTGCCGATCAACCGGCGCTTCCCGATCGCCGTGCTGATGGACGCGCTGCGCGGCCAGCGCGAGATCTCGGCGCGCCGGCCCGTCTTCTTCGAGTACACGCTGATGCGCGGCAAGAACGACTCGCTCGACGACGCGCGCCGCCTCGCGCAGCTGGTGCGCGGGCTGCCGTCGAAGATCAACCTGATCCCGATGAACCCGCACGAGGACGCGCCGTACCAGCCGCCGAGCGACGCCGCCGTCGAGGCGTTCGCGTCCGAGCTGTCGCGCCGCGGCGCCACCGTCACCGTGCGCCGCCCGCGCGGCGCCGACATCGACGCCGCGTGCGGGCAGCTCGCCGCAAGGCGGGCCTCGCCGAGCGGCGAGCCGCAGGCGAGCGGGGCGCCGAAGCCGCGCGGTGCGCGTTCCGCGGCCTGATGCTCTACGCCGTCGGCGACATCCACGGCCGCATCGACAAGCTCGACGCGCTGCTGCGCGTGCTGCCGCTCGCGAGCGGCGACCGGCTCGTCTTCCTCGGCGACTACGTGGACCGCGGCCCCGCCTCGAAGGAGGTGCTCGACCGCCTGATCGACGTCGCCGACGCGTATCCGTGCGTGTTCCTGCTCGGCAACCACGAGTCGATGTTCCTCGACTTCCTCGGCTGGAGCGGACCCGCCTACTTCGGCGCCGACGTGTTCCTGCCGAACGGCGGCGACGCGACGCTCGCGTCGTACGGCTGGCTCGAGCCGCGCATGCCGTCGCCCGGCGAGCTCGCGCTGCCGGCGAAGCACGAGGCCTTCTTCCGCTCGCTCCAGCTGCATCACGCCGAGGGCGCCTACGTGTTCGTGCACGCGGGCCTCGGCCGCACGCTGGCGCGCGCCGGCGACGTCGCGTGGGCGCTGCGCCACGCGCGAGTCGAGGAGCTGCTCTGGGATCGCGCGAGCAGCGACTGGGAGCACGACCTCGGCGCGACGGTGATCTACGGCCACACGCCGCGGCCCGACTTCCAGGTGCGCTGGAACCTGCCGTACAGCATCGGGATCGACACCGGTGCGGTGTACGGCGGACCGCTCACCGCGATCCGCCTGCCGGACGAGACGCTCTTCCAGGTCTAGTCAGTCGGGAATGCGCAGCCGCTGGCCGGTGCGCACGCGCGTCGACGGCGAGATGCCGTTGGCCGCGGCGAGCTGCTTCACCGACACGCCGCTCCGGCGCGCGATCTGGGTGAGCGTCTCGCCCCGCCGCACGGTGTGACTGCGCGCGGCCTTCGCCTTCGAAGCCTTCGCCTTGCTCGCCTTCGTCGCCTTGCTCGCCTTCGCCGCGGCCGCCCGCGACGGCCGCTCGCTCGGCGCGATCAGGGTGCCGGGGATCTTCAGCGTCTGGCCGATCTTCAGCTTGCTCGTGGTGCGCAGGCCGTTGGCCCGCGCCAGCGACGCCAGCGGAACGCCGTAGCGGCGCGCGACCAGCGAGAGCGTCTCGCCGCGCCGCACGCGGTGCTTCGACGCGCTCGCCTTGGCGCGCGCGGGGCGCTCGGCCTCCATGCGCGGCAGCGCCGCGGCGAGCTGCTCGGCCGACGGGCGTCCCGCGACGCGCGGCAGCCGCATCGCGTAGCCGCTCGGCACGGCGATGCGCCCGTTCCACACGCCGTCGCGCAGGCCGAGGTTCATCTCGCGCAGCAGGCCGACGTCCACGCCGAAGGTGCGCGCGAGCGCCTGCGCCGACGTCGGATGGCGCGTGACGAACAGCTCGTGCTGCACGGGCCGCTCGCGCCGGATCTCGCCGAAGTAGCGCGCGGCGTTCCGCTCGACGTCGCTCGCCGCGAGGAAGGAGGTGTAGAAGTTCTTCGAGGCGAAGCCCCAGGTCGGGCTCTCGTAGCGCTCGATGATGGTCGCGATGTCGCGCGTCCCGAGCTGCTTCACCGCGCGCAGCATGCCGCCGGCGCCGTGGTTGTAGGACGTGATCGCGAGCGGCCAGGTGCCGGTCGTGCGGTAGTTGTCGCGCAGCAGCGCGGCCGCGGCCTCGCTGCTGCGCCACGGGTCGTAGCGCTCGTCCACCGCGCGATCGATCCGCATGTACTGCGCGCCCGTCGACGGCATGAACTGCCAGAGTCCGGCCGCGCCGACCTTCGAGTACGCCTGCGGGTTGTACGACGACTCGACGTGCGGCAGCGCCGCGAGGTCTTGCGGGAGGCCGCGCTCGCGGAAGACCTTGCGGATGTGGTCCTCCCACTGGCCGGAGCGGATCAGGCCGTCGCGGAAGCGGTTGGCGAGGCCGCGCTGGAAGCGGATGCGGTCGGCTGCTGCGCCGAGGCTCGCGCGCGACGTGCCGGGCGGGAAGAGCGCGAGCACGCGGCGTTCCTCGGGCGTGAGCCGCGTCTTGCCCGACGCGAGCCGCTCCAGCACGTCGGCGTAGTGGTCCTTGGCGCGCGCGATCCGGCGCTCCTCCTCCGCGGGCGAGAGGCCCTTCGGCCAGCGGATCACCTCGTACACGACGTCGAGGTTGCGGTTGTCGTGGATCAGGCCGCCGTTGGTGTCGATCTCGGCGTAGACGCGGGTCCAGAGCTTGATGCGGGCGTGGATGCCGGGCGGGCGCGGGAAGGGATGGTCCGCCGAGGTCGCCCCGGCCGTCTCGGCCGCGAGCGAGACGCACACGGCAGCGGCGAGGGCGATCGCGACGGCGCTTCGCATGGACGTCCTCTACAGGGACCCGCACGGACGAACGTCCGACCGGGAGATTCGTTTCGGCCAGGGCTCGGGCGTCGCGGAGGTACGACCCCGCGGCGACGTCGATCCAGGGGAGAACGGATCTCGGTGCGCCGGCGAATCGCGTGATTCTAAAGAGGTGAGCGGGTTCGGCAACTCGGCGACGCGAGATCGGTTTGGTCGATGCGTGCGCGCGTCGGAACGAGCGACGCGACGGAGCGCGGATCGCCGTTGCGGGTGCGGTCTGCGAGCTCGGGGACTTCGCTCGCCTGCGGCTCGCTGCGCGCGCTCGACCGCGCAAGGCCGATCAGCGTTTGCGCGTCTTCTTCCGCGCCTTCTTCGCGTCCTTGCGCTTCTTCTTCGCGACCTGACGGCGGCGCGCTTCGGCGGTGGCGGAGAGCATGCGCGCGCGGCCGGTGGGCGCGCCGAGGCCGGAGAGCATCGACGGATCGAAGCCGCCCGCGCCGGCGCCCGCGAGCTGGCCCATGCCGGGAATGCGCGAGAGCAGGCCGCCGGCGCCGCCGCTGCCCAGCATGCTCATCACCTCGCGCATCTGGCGGAAGCGCTTCACGAGGTCGAGGACCTCGCTCTGCTGGCGCCCGCTGCCGCGCGCGATGCGCGACGCGCGGCTGCGATCGATCACGTCGGGCGTGCGCCGCTCGCCGAGCGTCATCGACTGGATCATCGCCTCGACCTTGCCGAGCTCGCCCTCGTCGACGTGCTCGGCGAGCTTTCCGAAGCCCGGCATCTTCGCGAGCACGTCGCGCAGCGGGCCGAGGCGCTGGATCATGCGCAGCTGCTTCAGGAGATCGTCCATCCCGAAGTTGCCGCGCAGGATGCGCTCGGCGTCCTCCTCGGCCTGCTCAGCCTCGTGCTCGTCGACGACCTGCTCGAAGTCCTCGACGAGCCCGACGATGTCCCCCATGCCGAGGATGCGCGACGCGAGGCCCTCGGGACGGAACGTCTCGAGCCGGTCGATCGACTCGCCCGTGCCGAGGAACTTGATCGGGACGCCGGTGACGGCCTTCACCGCGACCGCCGCGCCGCCGCGCGCGTCGCCGTCGAGCTTGGTGAGGATCAGGCCGTCGAGGGGAAGCCGGTCCGCGAAGGTCTTGGCGACGTTCACCGCGTCGCGGCCCATCAACGAGTCGCACACCAGCAGCACGTTCGCGGGCGCGACGTCGCCGCGGATCTCCTCGAGCTCCTGCATCAGCGCGTCGTCGATCGCGAGCCGGCCCGCGGTGTCGTACACGATCGCGTCGAAGCCCTGGCGCCGCGCGCGCTCCGCGGCGGCGCGGCAGATCGCCTGCGCCGACTCGCCCGCCGCGCCGGCGTGGACCTCGACGCCGATGCGCTCGCCGAGCTGCTGGAGCTGCAGCACCGCGGCGGGGCGGTACACGTCGGCCGCCACCATCAGCACTTTCTTGTTCTGGCGCTGCAGGTGGCGCGCGAGCTTGGCCGACACGGTCGTCTTGCCGACGCCCTGGAGGCCGAGCAGCATCACGCTCGTCGTGCTGCGCGCATCGCGCGCGAGGCGCGTGTCCACCGGGCCCATCAGCTTGATCAGCTCGTCCTGGCAGATCGCGATGAAGTGCTGGCCCGGCGTCGCCGTGAGCACGCGCCCGCTCTTGTCGCGGACGCGCGTCTTCACCTTCTCGCCGAGCGCGCGCTCGCGCACGCGGCCGAGGAAGTCCTTCACCACCGCGAAGTCGACGTCCGCCTCGAGCAGCGAGGCGCGCACGTTCTGGAGCGCGTCGGCGACGTTCTCGTCGGACAGCTCGCGCACGCCCTGCAGGCGTTCGCGGGCCGCAGTGAAACCCCGGGTCAGCGTCTCGAGCATCGATCCCTCCGCAAGCCGGGCAGGATAAAGGACGATCCCGTTGCTTTCCCGGCCCGGCCCGTGCTAGCACCCAACCCGCCCGCAGCCCTCGGTCGTAAACGCGAGCTCGACGCAACGATCGGAGCGAAGGCGCTCGTCTCCGCCGTAGCGAGCCGAAGGCGAGCGGGCCGACCCCATCAGGCTCGCCGTAGCGAGCCGAAGGCGAGCGGGCCGACCCCATCAGGCTCGCCGTCGCGGAGCAAACGAATGCCGACCCGAGTCGAAGCGCAGATCACGGGCAACGTGTGGAAGATCGAGAAGGCGGTGGGGGATCCGGTCGCCGAGGGTGAGACCATCCTGATCCTCGAGTCCATGAAGATGGAGATCCCGGTGGAGGCGCCCTGCGGCGGCCGCGTCGCCGAGATCCGCGTCGCCGAGGGGCAGAGCATCGAAGAGGGCGCCGTCCTCGCCGTGATCGAGTAGGGTCGAGTCCGGGGGCGGCGCACGCCCCGAGGAGGCTCTCTCGCATGGCCGCCCCCGACGCTCGGGGACACGACGCGCGCGTGCTCGTGCGTCCGCTGCGCCGGCGCGATCGCGCGGGCGCGCTGCAGCGCCTCGCGGGCCGGGGCCGCAGCGACCTCTTCTTGATCGACCTCGCGCACCAGCTCGGCGTCGGCGGCGACGCTGCGCCCGAGCTGCTCGGCGCGTGGCGCGGCGAAGCGCTGGTCGGGCTCGCGTCGGTGCGGCCGACGCTCGTGCTCGAGACGGCGCTCGAGCCCGCCGTCGAGCACGCGCTGGTCGACGCGCTCGCCGACGCGCAGTCCGGTCTCGTGCGCAGCGAGAGCCGCAGCGCGGCGTGCGCATGGCAGCGGCTCGCGGCGAACGGACGCCGCGCGCTCGTCGACCGTCTGGAGACGCAGCTCGTGCTCGAGCCGGGCGCGCTGCGCGACGTCGAGGCGCCGCGCGGGGTGCGCATCCGCCCCGCGCTCGTCGGCGACCTCGACCCGCTCGTGGAGGCCGCGCGCGCGAGCTTGCGCGAGGAGGGCCGGCCCGACCCGTTCCTCGGCGATCCGAAGGGCTTCCGCCGCTGGGTCGCCGCGCGCCTCACGCGCGCCCGCGTCGCGGAGCGCGCCGGGCTCGTCGCCTGGGTGGGCTACGCCGACGTGCGCCTGCGCGAGGGGCACCTGCTGCAAGGCGTCTACACGTGGCCGGCGTGGCGCCGGCGCGGCTTCGCGGCGGCCGGCGTCGCCGCGCTCTGTCGCGCCGCCTTCGACGCCGGCGCGACGCACGTGCAGCTCTCGGTCGTCGAGGGCAACGCCGCGGCGCGCGCGCTCTACGCGGCGCTCGGCTTCGCTCCGCACTCGACGCTCCGCACGATCCTGTTCGTGTAACCATCGCGCGCCGCTTCGCTAGCCTGCCCCTCCCCGATCGGACCGAAGGAGGACACGCGTCGATGGGCATCCTGAGTGGCAAAGTGGCGATCGTGACCGGCGCCGGCGGCGGCATCGGCCGCGAGGAGGCGCTCGCGCTCGCGCGCGAGGGCGCCGCGGTGGTGGTGAACGATCTCGGCGGATCGCGCGACGGCTCGGGCGGCGGGCAGCGCATGGCGGACGCCGTCGTCGAGGAGATCCAGCAGGCCGGCGGCACCGCCGTCGCCAACTACGACAGCGTCGCGACGGTGGAGGGCGGGCAGAACATCCTGAAGACCGCGCTCGACGCGTTCGGCCAGGTGGACGTGCTCGTCAACAACGCCGGCATCCTGCGCGACAAGACCCTCGCCAAGCTCGAGGAGCCCGACTGGGACGTCGTCGTCGCGGTGCACCTGAAGGGCACCTACTGCGTGACGCGCCCCGTCTTCAATCACATGCGCGAGCGCAACCAGGGCGGCTCGATCATCAACACGAGCTCCACGTCGGGCCTCGAGGGCAACTTCGGCCAGACCAACTACGGCGCGGCGAAGGCGGGCATCGCGGGCTTCACGCGCTGTCTCGCGCTCGAGGGCAAGAAGTACGGCATTCGCGTGAACGCGATCGCCCCGGTCGCGCTGACGCGTCTCACCGAAGATCTCGCCGGCTTCCAGGACGACGGCTTGAAGGAGCGCATGTCGCCCGCGCACATCGCGCCGCTGATCGTCTACCTCGCGAGCGACCGCGCGAAGGACGTCACCAAGAAGACCTTCTTCGTGGGCGGCGGCAAGATCTCCGAGATGCGGATGGTCCGCACCGAAGGCGTCACCAAGTCGGACGGCGTCTGGACTCCGAACGAGATCGCCGACCAGATCGAGCAGATCCTCGCCTGAAGCGGGGAGGGGACGACCCCTCTCCGCGTCCTTGACGTATCCTCGGCCCATCATGCAAGGCCCCGCCGCGACGCGCGACGAGCTGTCGGCGATGACGCCGCGCTTCAACTTCTTCTTCCGCTGGTTCGCGAAGCGCTTCTTCGGCGAAATCTCGCTCGACGACGCCACCGTCGCGAGGCTGCGCGCGCTCGAGCAGGCCGGCAGCGTCGTCTACGTCATGCGCTACGCGAGCCGGCTCGACTACTTCCTCTTCAACTGGCTCTTCCTGCGCCACGGCCTGCGCCTCTCCTCCTTCGCCAACGGCATCCACTTCGACTACTACCAGCCGCTCTACCGCGCGCTCGGCGCGCGCTGGCGCGCCTGGCTCGAGCGGCGGCGACTGCTGCGCGCCGGCGGACGTCTGTCCGAAGGCGAGCGCGACCGCGTGCGCGCGCAGCTCGACGCCGGCTCGTCGCTCTTCGTGTTCCTGCGCACCGAGCGGCTGCGCTCGTGGCTGCGCGGGCGGCGCCACGTCGCGCGGGCCGAGCGCTCGGACCTCGACCTCCTCGCCGAGACCGTCGGCGCCGCGTGGGACGGCGCGTCGCAGCTCGCGGTGGTGCCGATCGCGCTCTTCTGGCGCAAGGGCCCGCGCAACGAGCGGCGCTTCCTGAACCTCGCCTACGGCGCGCCGACGCGGCCGAGCGACTTCGCGAAGGTCACGTCGTTCCTCGTCAACTACCACAACCTCGCCGTGAAGGTCGGCGAGCCGATCGACCTCACCGGCTTCGCGCGCGAGCGGCGCGCGGAGGGCGCGGCGGCGGTCGTGCGCAAGGTGCGGCGCTCGCTGCTGGTCTTCCTGTACCGCGAGGAGAAGGTGGTCGAGGGGCCGACGCTGCGGCCGCGCCACAAGGTGCAGGAGGAGGTGCTCGGCGACCCGCGCATGCGCGCCGCGATGGAAGCGCGCGCGGCGGAGCGCGGGCGCAGCGTCGAGGCGACGCGCGCCGAGGCGGAGAAGATCTTCCGCGAGATCGCGGCCAGCATGAACTCGACCTTCCTCGCGGTGCTGAACTTCGTGATCACGCCGCTGTTCCGCCGGCTGTTCGTCGCGATCGACACGTCGGGCCTCGAGAAGGTCGCGGAGTACGCCAAGCGCCACCCGATCGTGCTGGTGCCGAGCCACCGCTCGTACTTCGACTTCCTGCTGCTCTCGTGGCTCTTCTACGCGCACCACCTGGTGCCGCCGCACATCGCGGCGCGCGAGAACATGGGCTTCGGGCCGTTCGGCTTCATCTTCCGGCGCGCCGGCGCGTTCTTCCTGCGCAGGTCGTTCGACGACCCGCTCTACAAGGAGGTGTTCCGCGCCTACGTGTCGTACCTCGTGCGCGAGGGCTTCACGCAGGAGTTCTTCATCGAGGGCACGCGCTCGCGCACCGGCCGCACCATGGCGCCCAAGCTCGGCATGCTGGCGTGGGACGTCGAGGGCTTCCTCGCGTCGCAGCGCCGCGACCTCTTCTTCGTGCCGATCGCGATCACCTACGAACGGCTGATCGAGGAAGGCGCGATGATCGAGGAGCTGGCCGGCGCGGCGAAGAAGGAAGAGAGCATGCTCGGCCTCGTGCGCGCGCGGAAGGTGCTGCGGCGCCGCTGGGGCAGCGCGCACCTCTCGTTCGGCGAGCCGATCTCGCTCGGCGACGCGATCGGCGAGCGGCGCGCGCGCTTCGCCGCCGAGGCCAGCGAGCAGGACGAGGCCGACAAGCGCCGCTTCGTCGAGGACCTCGGCAACCGCCTCGTCGAGCGCATCAACGCCGCGACCGTCGCGAACGCGACCGCCGTCGCCGCCTGCGCGTTCCTCGGCGAGACGCGCCGCGGCCTGCTGCGCCACGAGCTGACGCGCCGCATGCAGGAGATCGTGGACCTGCTGCGCCTGCAGGACGCGCGCCTCACGCCCGCGCTGCTGCGCGACCAGCCCGACTTCGACGACGCGATCGCGTTCCTGCTGCGCAGCGACCTGGTGCACGCGACGCCCGACCCGCGCGGCGAGATCCTGCACTACGACGACGGCAAGCGCCGCGTGCTCGATCTCTACCGCAACGGCATCCTGCACTTCCTGGCGCCGCCGAGCTTCCTGGCGCGGCGCCTGCTCGCGGGCGGCGCGTCGCAGGACCAGCTGCGCGACGACCTGCGCTTCTGGCTCGACTTCTTCCACCACGAGCTGTTCACGCCGCGCGCGCTGGTGCTGGCGGCCCACTTCGAGGCGTACCTCGACTACTTCGAGCGGCTCGAGGTGGTGGAGCGGCAAGACGGACACTGGCGCGCGAGCGAGAAGGGCGCGGCGTATCTGCGGCGGCTCGCGATGCAGACGCGCGGGCTCGTCGAGGTGTACGCGGCGGCGTTCTCGTCGGCGCTCGCCGAGTCGGAGCTCGGCGCGGGCCGCCGGCTCACGCGCAGGGCGGCCGACGCCTTCTCGCGGGCCGAGCTGCTCGGCGAGGTGAAGGCCGCCGAGGTGTCGAACCAGGCGACCTTCCAGGGCGCGCTCGACGAGCTGGTGCGGCGGCGCGTGCTCGTGCGCGAGCGGCCGGCCGGCGCGCGCGAGAGCGTCTACAAGCGCGGGCCCGCCTTCGACGAGCTCGCGGGGCTCGCGGAGCGTCTGGCGGCGGCACTGGTCGGCGGGTAGGTTCCGCGCCCACCCATGGATCCCCTCTCCGCACTCGACTTCGCCAAGGGCGACGGCCTCGTCACCGCGATCGCCCAGGACCACGCCACCGGCGAGATCCTGATGGTCGCGCACGTGAACGAGCAGTCGATGCGCGAGACGCTGGCGCGCGGCGAGGTCGTGTACTGGAGCCGCCGGCGCGGCCTGTGGCACAAGGGCGAGCAGAGCGGGAACGTGCAGAAGGTGAAGAGCATCCACGTGGACTGCGACGGCGACGCGGTGCTGTTCCGCGTCGAGCAGATCGGGCGCGCCGCCTGCCACACGGGAAAGCGTCACTGCTTCTTCCGGCGCTGGGACGGCGCGGCGTGGGTGGACGAGGGCGAGCAGGTGTTCGACCCGAAGGAGGTCTACGGGAGCTGATGGCCGCACGAGCCCGCGTCCTGCGCCTCGGCATTCCGAAGGGCAGCCTCCAGGACACGACCGTCAAGCTGTTCGCGCACGCCGGCTACCAGGTCGGCGTGTCGTCGCGCTCGTACTACCCGACGGTCGACGATCCCGAGCTCGAGTGCATCCTGATCCGCGCGCAGGAGATGGCGCGCTACGTCGCGCAGGGCGTAATGGACGCCGGCATCACCGGCCTCGACTGGGTGCTCGAGACGCACGCGAAGGTGAAGGAGCTGGCCAACCTCCAGGCCCCGTGGCCGAACTACCGCCCCGTGCGCTGGGTGCTCGCGGTGAAGGAGGACTCGCCCTTCCAGTCGGTGAAGGACCTCGACGGCAAGCGCATCGCGACCGAGGCCGTCGGGCTCACGAAGTCGTACCTGAAGAAGCACGGCGTGAAGGCGGAGGTCGAGTTCTCGTGGGGCGCCACCGAGGTGAAGCCGCCGGTGCTCGCCGACGCGATCGTCGACGTCTCCGAGACGGGCTCGAGCCTGCGCGCCAACAGCCTGCGCGTCGTCGACGTCGTGCTCGAGAGCACGCCGCGCTTCATCGCGCACCCGGCTTCGCTGTCCGACCCGTGGAAGCGCGACAAGATGGAGCGGCTGCTGCTCATGCTGCGCGGCGCGATCACCGCGATCGACCGCGTCGGCCTGATGATGAACGTGCCCCGCGCGGCGCTCGACGCGGTGGTCGCGCAGCTGCCGGCGCTGGCGGCGCCGACCATTTCGCAGCTCGCCGACCCGGCGTGGGTCGCGCTCAACACGGTGATCGAGGAGCGTCTGGTGCGCGAGCTGCTGCCGAAGCTGAAGGCGAGCGGCGCGACCGGGATCGTCGAGTACCCGCTCTCGAAGATCGTCGCTTAGCGCCCGTGGGTCGCGCCGCGCGGCTGCTCGGGATCGTGCCCGCGTACGCCCGGGTCGCCTGGGAGGCGCTCGCGCCGCGCGCCGCGGGCGGCGCCGGCCGGCCGCGCGTCGTGCAGGCCGTGATCCGCTCGCCGCGCGGCGTGCTGCTGTGCACGCGCCGCGAGCTGCGCGGCTGGGAGCTGCCCGGCGGCGCCGTCCAGCCGGGCGAGAGCGACGAGGCCGCGCTCGTGCGCGAGGTGCGCGAGGAGACCGGGCTCGAAGTCGCCGTCGAGCGGCTCGTCGGCGTCTACGAGCGCAGCGGCTTCCGCGCGCACGAGGCGCGCGTGTTCGCGTGCCGTCCGGCCGGCGGCGCGCTGCGGCCGAGCCGCGAGGCGCCCGACATCGCGTGGTTCGACGAGGCGCGGCTGCCGCCCGGCATCTTTCCGTGGTTTCGCGGACCGCTCGGCGACGCGCTCGCGGCGGCGGGCGAGCCGGTGCACCGCCGCGAGCACCAGGGCGCCCGCGCGATCCTCGCGGGCGCGCGCATCGACGTCGCGATGCGCTGGCGCGGCGATCCGCGCGGCGGCGCATCGGGCGCGCGCGAGACCAGCCGCGACTCGTCCGCAGAAGAAGCTCGCAAATGAAACGGGCCCGGCATCGCTGCCGGGCCCGCCTTCGACCTGCCGTTTTCTCGAAGCTTGGAATCGGGAATCGAGAGGACGGAGGGTCGATGGACTCTGTCAGCGGCGGCCTTCGCGCAACCCGCTCGCCTCCCACTCCTTGGAGAGCTGCGAGAGCTTGCGCTGGAACTCCTCGAAGGGCTCGTCGAACGACAAGATGATCTCGGTGGTGCGCGGGATCTCGTCGCCGTTGAGCAACCCGCGGTAGCGGTTCAGGTTGGCGAGGATGGCCTCGGCGACCTTGAGCGCACGCTTCTCCGTCTTGATCAGCGGAGACTGCAGCGTGTAGACGTTGTTGCGGCCCCACAGGCTCTCGTCGCGCACGATGCCGATCTCGCGGTACACGCCGTTGATCGGATCGAAGTTGTACTCGACGCGGACCTCCTTGAAGACGTCCGAGTTGCCCGTATAGAACCCGCGCTCCTTCTCGACCTTGCCGAGCTGGCGACAGCGCGGGCAGTAGAAGGTGTCACCGTGATTCAGGAGGAACACGCCCTTCGCGTAGTCCTCGCAGTCGGTGTTCTCGCAGTAGCCGACTCCGCGCTTCATGCTGGCCATCCTGACCTCGGGCCCACCGGGGGGTGTTGGTGGCGTTCGCGGTCCGGCGCCCGAGCCGAACCGACATCGCCCTCGTGCTTAGCAGCCCACATGCCAAGCGAGAGGCCTGCGGTGCTCCGCGTCGCGTGACGCCGCCCTACGCGAACGCGTGCACCTCGGCTGCGCATCGCGACGCTCGTGCAGGTTCCGCCGCGCGTCGCCTCTTCCCGAGGAATTGGGAAGAGCGCTTCCCGCCGCACGGCGAGGTCCGCAGCCGGCTTCGTAGCAGCGCGGACGGGGCCGACGGCGCGCAGGGCGCGGACATCCAGCTCGAACGATCGAGGAGCGAGCGGGTGCTGGAGGGGGAGCAAGCAACCTCTCGAAACGTCTAGATCAGAGACTCGAACAGTGGACTTCGATCCGTGTTCTCACGGGGCCTTCTCTCGTGGGGCAGGGGACCCGGTCGGACCCGCGAGAAGTCGGCACAAAGACCAGCAACGTCCATGACTTGCAGGCTGTTCGCTTATACCGGTGGGGACCTGCAAAGTCAACCGCGAAATCCCCGTCAGCCCGGTCGAACCCGGGTGTCGTCGAGGTCGCGCAGCAGGCGCCGGCGCTCGCGTACGAGGTGCGCGAGATAGAGCGCGACCGGTCCGAGCGAGAGCGCGTAGGCGGCGATCACGTACTCCATCAGCCGCGCTCCTGGCCCCGAGGGGCCAGCGCCAGTCGCTCGGCCAGCAGGCCGCGCAGCCGCTCGACCTCGGCCCGCCGCGCCAGCAGGTGCACGAACGCCACCAGGCACACCGCGGCGCCGAGCGCGAAGGGAAGCCCCATGCCCTCCCCGAGGCTGCCGCGCTCGAGGTTCTCGGGATGGATCGAGCGGTTGCCCGCGAGCTCGATCGCGAAGTAGTTGAGCGGGATCACCAGCAGGCCGGCCATCCCGTAGACCGCCGCGAAGCGCGCCGCGCGCTCGCTGCCCTCCGTGAAGCTGCGCAGCATCAGGTAGGCGAGGTAGACGAACCAGAGCAGCAGCGTGACGATGAGCCGGAGATCCCACGACCACCAGCGGCCCCAGGTGCCCTTGGCCCAGATCGGCCCGGTCACCACGACGAGCGTGCAGAACAGCACGCCGACCTCCGCCGACGAGCGCGCCAGCCGGTCCCACGCCTCTTCGCCGCGCCACAGGAATGCGGCGCCGCCCAGGGCGGTCAGCGCGAAGCCGAGATAGGCGGCGAACGCGAGCGGCGGGTGGACGTAGAGGATTTTCTGGATCACGCCCTGCACCGAGTCGATCGGCGCCCGCGCGACGCTGACCAGCCACACCGCGGCCAGCAGCGCGAGCAGCCAGCCGCTCGGCCCGCGCAGGGCGGCCCACAGGCGGTCGACGCCCGAGGCGGGCTGTGCAGACGCGGGAGCGAGCGGGACGGGACGTGCGGACATCGACTCCACCTATTCGTCGAGCACGAACTCGAAGCCGACGAACGAGACTATCAGAAAGGTCACGTCGGTCACGACGAGGAGCTGCACGGGCGCGAACGGAACGCGCCCTTCGTGCAGCAGCGACGTCGTCGCGGACACCGCGCCGAGCAGCACGGGCATCAGCAGCGGCAGCAGCAAGAGCGGCAGCATCACCTCGCGGTAGCGCGTGCGGACCGAGATCGCCGCGAACAGCGTCCCCACGCTGCACACGCCGAGCGTGCCGAGCGCGACGACGCCCGCGAGCGGCGCGGCGATCGGCCAGAAGTCCAGCGAGAACGCGACGCCGAACACGACCGCGCTCGCCGCCTGCACGACTCCGATCAGCACGAAGTTCGCGAGCGCCTTGCCGAGGAAGACGAAGCCGCGATCGGCGGGCGCGAGCGCGAGGCCGGCCAGCGCGTCGTTCTCGAGCTCGAGCGCGAACGCGCGGTTGAGGCCGAGGATCGCGGCGAACACGTACGCGACCCACAGCAGGCCCGGCGCGAGCCGGCGCGCCTCGTCGGGATCCGTGTCCGGCAGCGCGAAGCGCAGCACGATCACGACCAGGAACGCGAACAGCGCCATCGCGACGACGCGGTCGCGGCTGCGCCACTCCGAGACGAGGTCCTTCCACAAGATCGCGAGCAGCGTGTTCACGACGGCCGCCCGAGCGCGTCGCGGTAGGCGCCCTCCAGCGCCTCGGCCGAGCAGCGCGCCTGCGCGGACCACGCGGCGCGCCCGCCGGCGAGCAACAGGATGCGATCGGCGAGCGCGGCGGCGCGCGCCAGGTCGTGCGTGACCAGCACGAGCGCGCGCCCGGCGTCGCGCAGCCGTTCGATGCGCGCGGCGAGCCGGTCGGCCGACACCGGATCGAGTCCCGTGAACGGCTCGTCGAGCAGCACGAGCGCGGGGTCGTGCACCAGCGCGCGCGCGATCGCGAGCCGCTGCGCGAGGCCGCGCGAGAACGATCCCGCCGGCCGGTCCGCGACCGCTTCGAGATCCAGCTCGGCGAGCAGCTCGCGCGTGCGTGCGGGCTCCTCCGCGACGCCGTACAGCCGCGCCGCGAAGCGCAGGTTCTCGCGCGCGGTGAGCGCGGGATACAGGAACGTCGCGTGGCCGATGTAGCCGACCAGGCGCCGCGCATGGCGGCGGTCGGCCCCGCCGGCGTAGCGCACGTCGCCGCGCGTCGGTCGCGCGAGGCCGGCGAGGATGCGCAGCAGCGTGCTCTTGCCGGCGCCGTTCGGTCCGAGCACCGCTTGCACCGCTCCGCGCTCGACCGCGAGATCCAGGTCGGCGAGCGCCACGATCGGACCGAACCGCTTCTCGAGCCCCGTCGCCGCGACGACGGGCTCGACGGCGCGGTTCACGCGCGCGCCTGCGCGTCGGGCAGCCTGGCTCCGCACTGCGCGCAGAAGCGGTCGCCCGGATCGGCCTTCGCGCCGCAGCCGCCGCAGACCGGCTCGGTGGGCGCGGTCTCGATGCGCAGCGCGTCGCGCGGTGGGGCTGCGGTCTCGTTCGCCAGCAGCGCGGCGGCGCGACCGCGCAGCTCGCCGCGCATGGTCGCGTAGTCCTCGTCGGACACCTTCGCGGTCTCGTGGTCGTGCTCGAGGTCGCGCAGCGCGGCGTAGATCGCCTCGCGGTCGCGGCGCGCCAGGTCGACCTGCTCCTCGGGCTCCGACGCCGCCGCGGCGGCGCCTTCGCGCAGCGGCGCGGCGACGAAGCCGACGACGAGCGCCGCCGCGAGCGCGACCCCCGCGAGCAGCGCCGCGCGCGGGACCTGCGCGCGCGCGGGCAGCGCTGCGATGGAGAGCCGCACCGTCTCGCTCGGCTCGACCTCGAACGCCTCGAGGGCGAGGTAGGTGCGGTCGGGCGTCTTCACGGGCCGCCGCCGGTGCAGCCGCTCGGACGCCAGCTCGAGGCCGGTGTCGGCGGCGTAGACGTTGAGCAGCGGCAGGCTGCGTCCGAAGCGCTTCTCGAACAGCGTCGCCGCGCCCGGCTCCGACACCGGAAGGTGATAGGCGATCTGCACGCGCGTCTCGCCCGGCGGGAGCGGGCCGCGCAGCAGCGCGCCGTTGCCGTCGTCGGGCGCGAGGCCGAGCGCGAAGGCGTCGCGGTCGAAGCGCACCTGCTGCGCCCCGGGCGGCACCGGGATCGCGAGCAGCGCCTCGCCCTCGGGCGCCATCACCGGCTTCGTGCCGTCGACGACGAGCAGGTGCTCTTCCTGCACCTGCAGCGCGGCGTCGTCGAGCTCCAGGAAGATGCGCGTCTCCTGGAGCCGCACCGCGTCGGGATCGACGACGGTCTCGGGCACGTCGACGCGCAGGGCGATGCGCCCGCCCGGCGCGACGCCGTCCAGCACGAGCCGCCGCGCCGGCGGCGGACCCTCGGCGGGCTGCGCCGGCGGCGCCTCCTCGTGCGCGCCCGCGACCTCGATCTTCGGTCCCGCGCTCGGCGCCAACACGACCACGCGGCCGGCGCCGGACGGGAACGTCTTCTCGATCGTGACGGGCCCGCTCGCGCCGGGCAGCGTGTACTGGAACGCGAGCCCCTGGTCGCGCGCGAGCGGCCCCGGCCACGACGACGGATACAGCGGGCCGTAGAAGCGCAGCTCCGCGCCGTCGCGCACGAGGCCCTCGGGCTGGATGCCGAGCGGGATCTGGAAGTCGTCGGCGCCCGCCGGGAGCTGGCCGTGGAAGACCGGCTTCGCGTTCGCGCGGCGCGGCGCGGCGGTGAACACCGTGCGCTCGCCGCGGTTCTCGAAGCGCACCAGCTCCGACACGCCGATGCGTCCCCCGGCCCAGGCGACCTCGAGCTGGACCTCGGGAATCGCGACGGCGGAGACGTCCTCGGTGGGCTCGCCGACGCGCACGGTCACCTGCTTCTCGCGCTCGTCCGGCGCGAACGAGAGGCGCTCGCCCGGATACGGGACGCCCGCGTAGCGCGCGCCGACCAGGTACGCGACGGCGGGATCGTTCGAGACGTTCTCGAACGCGAAGCCGCCCGACGCGTCGGTCTGCCCGCGCCGCAGCCCCGGCGTCCCGTCCGGCGGCAGCGCGTAGAGCAGCACCTCGATGCCGCCGACCTTCTCGGGCGCGTCCGGGTTCGCGATCGTGCCGGCGATGCGGCCCGTCCCGGCCGGGACGTCCGGGACCTGCGCGGCGCCGCCGTCGTGCTGTGCGAGCGCCGGCGACGCGAGCAGCGCCCACGCGGCGACCGCGACGAGGCGCAGCAGCTTCACGCCGCCTCGCGGGTGGCGAGGGCGCGTCGCTCCGCCCGCGTCTCCGGATGCGGCCAGAGCACCAGCAGGGCGCCGGCGATGAACGTGTAGCCGCCGATCCAGATCCAGTTCACCAGCGGATTGCGGTGGATCTTCAGCGTCGCCGAGCCGTCGGGCTCGAGCGCGGTGAGGATCACGTAGAGGTCTTCGCGCAGGGTCGAGCGGATCGACGGGATCGACGCCGGCTGCTGCTCGAGCCAGTACATGCGCCGTTCGGGCGTCATCACCGCGAGCGGCTCGTCGCCGCGGTGCAGCGCGATGCGCGCGACCGCGCCGCCGTAGTGCTGCTTGGGCAGCGGCTTCGCGGTCAGGTACTCGAGCCGGCTGCCGTCCTCGAGCGACACGGTCTGGCCCGGCTTGACGTTCTCGAGCCGCTCCTCGTTGAACGCCGCGCCCGAGATCCCGATCAGGATGAACACGATGCCGAGGTGGACGACGTAGCCGCCGTAGCGCCGCTGGTTCTTGCGCAGCAGCGTCGCGAAGGCGGTCGCCGCCGACTCGCCCGAGTTGCGCATGCGCGCGCCGACCGCGCGCCAGTACTCCTGCACGATCGTCGCGACCACGAAGGCGCTGAGCGACCAGAAGAGCAGGGGGTACGCCGACGTCTCGCGGCCGAGGAAGGCCACCGTCGCGGCGGCGCCGAGCGCGAGCGCCGCGCCCGGGATCACGAACTGCCGCCGCAGGCTCACCCACGACGCGCGCCGCCACGCGACGAGCGGTCCGACGCCGGTCAGGAAGAGCAGCACCGCGGCGAACGGGCCCGTCAGCTTGTTGAAGAACTCCGGCCCGACCGAAATCTTGGTGCCGCGCACCGCCTCGGAGAGCACCGGGAACATGGTGCCCCACGCGACGATCACGAGGATCGCCATGAACACCCAGTTGTTGATCACGAAGCTCGCCTCGCGCGACACGATCGACTCGAGCTTGTTCTTCGTGCGCAGCAGCGGGCGGCGCGCGATCAGCACCGAGAAGTAGGCGACGCACGCGACGCCGACGTAGGCGAGGAACACGTAGCCGAACCAGCCGGCGGCGGTGAACGAGTGCACCGACGAGATCACGCCGCTGCGGGTCAGGAACGTGCCGAACAGGCAGAGCGCGTAGGTGAGCCCGACCAGCACGAGGTTCCAGGTCTTCAGCATGTCGCGCTTTTCCTGGATGATCACCGAGTGCAGGTACGCGGTGGCGGGCAGCCACGGCATGAACGAAGCGTTCTCCACCGGGTCCCACGCCCAGTAGCCGCCCCAGCCGAGCACCTCGTAGGCCCAGCGCCCGCCGCACAGGATCCCCATCGAGAGGAAGAACCACGGCACCAGCGTCCAGCGGCGCGTGGCGCGCAGCCAGGCGTCGCCGAGCTTGCCCGTCACCATCGCGGCGAACGCGAACGCGAACGGCACCGCGAAGCCGGTGAAGCCGGTGTAGAGCAGCAGCGGGTGGATCAGCATCAGCGGGTGCTGCAGCAGCGGGTTCAGGCCCGCGCCGTCGGAGAGCACGTCGCCGGGCGCGAGCTTCTGGAACGGGTTGACGTTCGGGACGAGCGTGATGAGCGCCAGGAAGAACGCCGCGTTCAGCAGCAGCACGGCGCTCGCCCACGGCATCAGCCTCGCGAGCGGGCGGCGCAGCAGCGTGACCGCCGCGGTGGCGTAGATCAGGGAGATCCAGACCCAGAGCAGCAGCGATCCGCCCTGACCGCCCCACAGCGCCGCGACGCGGTACGGAAGCGTCATGCTGCGCGCGGAGTGCTGCGCGACGTAGCCGAGCCGGAAGTCGAACGTGACGAGCGCCCAGACGAGCGCGAGCGCTCCGATCGTGGTGAGCAGCAGCGTGGCCCCGACCGCACGCCGCGCGACTTCGGCGAAGTCCGCGCGCTGGCGCAGTCCCCCGACGACGCCGGCGGCCGCGCCGCAGACCGCGACGAGCAGCGCGAGGCGCAGCGAGTAGAGGCCGATCTCGGGCACGGGTGCGATCCTCCGCGGGGCGCGTCACGCCTCCGCTCGTGCGATCCCGCGTCGCGCGGGGAGCGTGTGGCGCTACGGGCGAGCGGCCGCGGCGCTCAGAACTTCGCCTTCTCGGGACCCGACGCGGCCTGCGCCGCCTTCGCTTCGGCTTCGAACTTCGACGGGCACTTCGCCATCACGTTGTCGGCGAGGAACACGCGTTGCCCGTCGAGCCGGCCTTCGACCACGACCTCGGCGCCGTCCTTGAACATGTCGGGCGTCTCGAGCGTGCCGTAGACGACCGGCAGCGCGTCGGCTTGTACGGCGACCTGGTGCGGCGGGTCGTTCACGACGGAGAAGCGCACCGCGCGTCCCGCGACGTCGCGCTCGATCGAGCCGAGCGCCACGTAGCCGTGCACGCGCACCGGCTTGCCGACCTCGCCCGCGGCGCGGAACTCGTGCAGCGTCTGGTAGTACTGGAAGGTGCCGATGCGTTCGAGGTTGGTGGCCGCGTACCAGCCGATCAGGCCCGCCACGACGAGCGCGCCGAGCGCGATCTGCAGTCCCTTCGACATGTCTCGCGGGCCTCCGATCGAGCGGTCGCAGGCTAGCACCGGGGGGATCGCTTTCCAGCCGATCGGCAGCGCGAAAGCCGCGCATTCACCGCGACTTGCTCCGCGCTCGGTTGACGCCCCGGAAGGCGGCGGCTACCCGCCCCGCATGCAGCGCAGCTGGGCCGAGCGAGCCGCTTCGATCGAGCCCTTCCTCGCGATGGAGGTCGCCGAGCGCGCGTTCGCACTCGAGCGCGAAGGCGCGCGCGTGATCCACCTCGAGCTCGGCGAGCCCGACTTCGAGGCGCCGCGCGAAGCTTCGGAAGCGTGCGCGCAGGCGCTGCTCGCCGGCGAGACGCACTACACCGACAGCCGCGGCCTGCCCGAGCTGCGCGCCGCGGTCGCCGCCGAGAAGAGCGCGCGCGCCGGCGTCGCGATCGACCCGGAGCGCGTGCTCGTCACGGCGGGCACGTCGCCCGCGATGCTGCTCGTCTTCGGATTGCTGGTGGAGCCGGGCGCCGAGGTGCTGATCCCGACGCCGCACTATCCCTGCTATCCGAACTTCGCGCGCTTCTGCGGCGGCGTGCCGGTGTTCGTGCCGACCGATCCGCGCGACGGCTACGCGGTGGACGTCGACGCGGTGCGCCGCGCGCTGACGCCGCGCACCGCGGCGATCGTCGTCGGCTCGCCCGCGAACCCGACGGGCGCGGTGCAGAGCGCGGAGACGCTCGCCGCGCTCGCGCAGCTCGGCGTGCCGCTCGTGTCGGACGAGATCTACGACGGCCTCGTCTTCGACGGCGGCCGCGCGCCGTCGGCGCTCGCCGCGTCCGAGGACGCGTTCGTGCTCGACGGCTTCTCGAAGCGCTACGCGATGACGGGCTTCCGGCTCGGCTTCGCGATCGCGCCGCCGCGCGCGCTGCGTCCGCTCCAGGTGATGCAGCAGAACCTCTTCATCTCCTGCAACCACTTCGTGCAGCGCGCGGGCGTCGCCGCGCTCGCGCACGGCGAGCCGACGCGCCGGGCGATGCTCGCCGCCTACGCGCGCCGCCGCGACCGCCTCGCGGCGGGCCTGCGCGCGCTCGGCTTCGAGATTCCGGCGCTGCCCGCCGGCGCCTTCTACGTGTTCGCCGACGCGCGCGCGTTCGGCGCCGACTCGCGCAAGCTGGCCTTCGACCTGCTCGAGCGCGCGCACGTCGCGGTGACGCCGGGCGTCGACTTCGGCGCGGCGGGCGAGGGCTTCCTGCGCTTCTCGCTCTCGGCCGCCGACGCGCAGATCGAGGAGGCGCTCGCGCGCCTCGCCGAGGCGCTGCCGGCGCGCGCATGAAGGTGATCGGCGCGCGCATCGCCGCGACGGCGTCGTCGCCGGGCGGCTTCCCGCGCGAGGGACTGCCGGAGATCGCCTTCCTCGGTCGCTCGAACGTGGGCAAGTCGAGCCTGCTGAACGCGCTCGCCGGCCGCCGCGCGCTCGCGCGCACGAGCTCGACGCCCGGCAAGACGCGGCTCGCGCACTTCTACGAGGTGACGCGTGACGCCACCGAGCGCGCGCAGCGCCGCGTGCTGCTCGTCGACCTGCCGGGCTACGGCTGGGCGCGCGTCGCGAAGAGCGAGCGCGAGGCCTGGCAGAAGCTCGTCGAGGGCTACCTCGGCGCGCGCGCGCCGCTGCGGCTCGCGGTGCTGCTGCACGACGTGCGCCGCGATCCGACCGAGGACGAGCACCTGCTGCTCGCGTGGCTCGCCGAGCGCGGCGTCGCCTCGCTGGTCGCCGTCACCAAGTGCGACAAGGAGAAGCCGATGCGGCGCGCCGCGCGGCTGCGCGCGCTCGCGGCCGCCTACGCGGGCCACGCGATCGTCGCGACCTCCGCGGAGACGAAGGACGGCGTCGACGCGCTCTGGAAGGCGATCGACGCCCATCTCTAGGGATCGCGGCGCGGATCAGCGGAACAGGTCGAGCTTCGGGTCGCGCAGCAGCGCGCGGATGCCGCCGTCGCCGCCGCACGGCGCGCCCTCGATCCAGACCGCCGGCACGCCGGCGTCCTTGCCCATCAGCAGGCCCGCGGCCGCGGCGAGTTGGTCGACCTGCGCCATCGCCGTCACCTCGAGCGGGCGGCCGACCCAGTCGCTGCGGCCGCGCCAGTCGGCCAGCGCGTCGACGCCCGCGCAGCCGAGCGCGACGTCCACGAGCCCTTCGCGCCAGGGACGCCCGAACGTGTCGGACACGACGACGCCGAGCGGTCCCGCGCCCGCCGCGACGAGCGCGTCGCGCAGCCGGCGCGCCGACGCGTCGGGATCCTCGGGCAGCAGCACCGCGACGTCGTCGCCGGGCGCGTTCGAGAGATCGACGCCCGCGTTCGCACACACGAAGCCGTGGCGCGTCTCGGCGATCCACACGCGGTGCGCGTGGCGCACCACGCGCGCCGTCTCGCGCATCACCAGCTCGACGTGGCGCGGATCCTTGCCGTCCTGCGCCGCGACGCGCCGCGCCTCGGCCGACGGCTCGACGTCGGCGAGCCGCACGACGCGGCCTTCCGCCTTCGACACGACCTTCTGACACACGACGAGGACGCCGCCCGCGAGCGCGACGCCGCTCGCGTCGGCGGCGGCGCGCAGCAGCGCGGCGAGGTCGTCGCCCGGCCGCACGGCCGGCACGCCGCGCAGCGCGACGAGCCGCAGCG
>QEVM01000326.1 GCA_003576805.1 Pseudomonadota bacterium
GGCGGCGGCGGTCGTCGCGAGCCAGGCCGCCGCCACGAGCGCCGCGGGCGCGCGCGCGGCGCGCGCGCCGGTCGCGGCGAAGCGCACCAGCAGGATCGCGTCCGCGACGCCGAGCCCGATCACCGCGCGCTTGCCCGGCGCCGCGCCGAGCGCCGTCGGCACGGTGAGCCAGGCCGGGAAGCCCACCAGCACGTAGAGCCAGAGCACGCCGGCGTAGAGCGCGATCGCCGCCGTGAGCGGATCGAGCCGTTCGCCGCGCGCGCGCCGCCACAGCAGCCACGCCAGCAGCGCGGGCGAGAGCAGCCAGAACGACGCCGCCTCACAGATGTTGAAGAGCGGACCCCACGACTCCGCCCAGAGCGGCGCGCCGAGGTTCGCGTTCAGCACCTCGGCGAGGTTGCGGTCGCCGCCGGTCGAGATGCGGCGCCCCGGATACACCGTGTTGCGCATCACCTCGATCGCGTCCTGCGCCGCGACGTAGAACGCCGCGACGACGGCCAGCGCGAGCGCGACGGCGAGGGCGAGCGCGGCGGCGCGCAGCGCGCGGTGCGGGCGCCGCGCGAGATCGCGATGCGCGTCGAGCCCGTGCCCCACGACGAGCGCGATCACGAGCCAGCCGAGCGTCACCTGGTAGGGCGGATAGATCGTGAGCGCGAACCACGCGCCGGCGGCGCCGAGCGCGAGTCCGGCGGCGGCGATCGCGGCGCGCGTCCGCGCCCGCACGAGTCCGACACACGCGAGGAACAGCGTGCCCGCGGCGATCGCGTGCGGCGCGCCGTTCAGCGACCAGAACTGGAAGAACGGCGCCACGACGAGCAACGCGCTGCCCGCGGCCGCGACGCCGAGCTGCCCGCGCGCGACGACCGCCAACACCGCGAGCCAGACGCCGAAGAGGCCCAGCACGCGGCTCCACCACAGCCACGCGAGCCCCGCATCGGGGCCCAGGAAGAACCCCCACAGCGTCGGCCGCAGCAGCGCGCTCCAGTGCGCGACCGGCGCCTCGACGGGCAGCAGCATGTTCTGCCCGAGCCCGACGCTCGGATTCACCACGGGAAAGCGCGGCTCGACCGCGCCCTGCGAGAGCAGGAGCGGGAGCTGCATCTTCCAGTCGTCCGAGCGGATCGCGCGCGGCGCGCCGGCGAGGATCTCGTCGGGCGCGCTGCCGTCGATCACGTCGTGCCACGCCGCGAGCGAGAAGCCGTGGACGCCGAGCGCCACCAGGACGGCGAACGCGGCGACGAGCGCCGCCGCGATCGCGGCGCCCGCGCGGCGCGGACGCGCCCGTCGTTGGTCGAGCGCGCCGGGTCGTTTAGGATCGGGGCCGCGCTGCATCGAAGGAGCTTCCATGATCGCCGCCGTCCGCCTCGCCCTCGCCCTGTGCGCCGCCGCCCCGCTCGCGCTGCTCGCCCCGTCCGCCGCGCGCGCGGATCATCACGAGCAGCACGAGGGCCACGGCGCCGTCGCGCCCCAGCAGGAGAAGAGCGGAGAGAGCGCGAGCGCCGCCTCCGCCGCCGCGCTGCCGCGCACGCCCCGGCCCGCGGACGCCAAGCTGTACATCATCTCGCCGAAGAACGGCGAGACCGTGTCGAGCCCGGTCACCGTCCGCTTCGGCGTCTCCGGGATGGGCGTCGCGCCGGCGGGCGTCGGCAGCCCGAACACGGGCCACCACCACCTGCTGATCGACACCCCGCTGCCGGACTTCGCGAAGCCGATCCCGAACGACGCGAAGCACGTGCACTTCGGCGGCGGCCAGACCGAGACCACCGTCGAGCTGGCGCCGGGGGAGCACCGCGTGCAGCTCCTGCTCGGCGACCTGAACCACGTCCCGCACGATCCGCCGCTCTACTCCGACGTGGTGACCTTCACGGTGCAGTGAGCGCGGCGGCGTAGCCCTCGCGGAAGCTGGGATGGCGGAAGCGGTAGCCGGTCGCGCGCAGCCGCGCGTTCGAGCAGCGCTTGTTCGAGCCGGCGCGCCGTGCGCCGCGCGCGCCGGGCTCCGCGGGCTCCTCGCGCACGGGCGGCTCTCCGACACCGAGCTGCGACGCGATCCAGCGCAGCACGACCGCTTCGTCGGCCGGCTCGTCGTCCACGCCGACGAGCAGAGGCGGCAGCGGCTCGCCGCGCAGCGCCAGCGCGACCAGGTGCGCGAGCGCGCCGGCCGCGTCGTCGCGGTGGATGCGGTTGCCCCAGCGCGGCGGACCGGGCCGGATCGACGCGCGGCCGCTGCGCACGCTCTCGATCATGCGCGTGCGGCCCGGCCCGTAGATGCCGCCGAGGCGCAGCGAAGTCACCGGCCAGCCAGACGCCGCGAGCACGCGCTCGGCTTCGAGCATGCGCGCGCCGCGGAAGTCCGCCGGCGCCGTCTCGCTCGTCTCGTCGACGACCGCGCCGTCGTCCTGCGCGTAGACCGCGGTGCTCGAGGTGAAGAAGACGTGCCGCGGCGCTGCGCCGCGCGCGCGCAGCGCGCCCAGCAGGTTGCGCAAGCCGTCGACGTAGGCGCGCCGGTAGGCGTCGTCGTCGCCCGCGTCGGCGGCGGCCGCGTACACGACGACGTCGATCGGCAGCGCGACGCCCGCGAGCGCAGCCTCGAGCGACGCGCGATCCGCGAGATCCGCCGCGAGCGGCGCGACGCCGGCGGGCAGTCCTTCCGGCCGGCGCTTCAGGCCGAAGACCGCGTGCCCCGCGGCGACAAGCTGCGACGCGAGCGCGCCGCCCACGTAACCGCAGCCCGCGACGAGGATGCGCGCCACGCGCTCAGCCTCCGTACAGGCCGCCGTTGACGTGGATCACGCTGCCCTGCACGTAGCTGCCGCGCGTCGCGAGGAACGCCACGACGTCCGCGACCTCGTCGGGCGTGCCCATGCGGCCGAGCGGAACACGCTCCAGGATGCGCGCGCGCGCCTCGTCGGGCAGCTCCGCCGTCATGTCGGTCTCGATGAAGCCGGGCGCCACCGAGTTGACCAGGATGTCGCGGCCCGCGAGCTCCTGCGCCAGCGACTTCGTCAGCGCGTCGAGCCCCGCCTTCGCCATCGTGTAGGGCGACTGCCCGCGGTTGCCGACGTGCCCCACCACGCTCGAGATGTTGATGATGCGCCCGCGCTTCTGCTTCAACATGAACTTGCGCAGCGCGAGCTTGGTCAGATACCAGGTGCCGCGCGCGAGCGCGGCGACGGCGTCGTAGTCGCCGAGCTTCATCATCGGCGTCGGCGCGTTGCGCACGACGCCCGCGTTGTTCACCAGCACGTCGAGCCGCCCCGCCCGCTCGCCGATCGCCTCGACCAGCGCGTCCACCTGCGCGGCGTCGGCGAGATCGGCGCGCAGCGCGAACGCCTCGGGCAGCTCGCCCGCGAGCTTCTCGCCCGCCTCGGCGCTCGCGTTGCAGTGCACGACGACGCGGAAGCCCTCGCCCGCGAGCGTCCGCGCGCACGCCGCGCCGATCCCGCGCGCAGCGCCGGTGACGAGTGCGACGGGCCGTTCGCTCATGTCGCGCAACGTAGCAGCCGCCGCCGCACAGCCGCTTGACACTGCGTGCGACGCAAATTGCAAGATGGTCTAGATGTGGGACCTCAATAGATCAGTGACGTCGTGAGGCACGGAGCCGAGCGATGGGCGGGATCCTGCCGATCGATCGGTGGGGCCGCTGGTGATTGTAGTGG
>QEVM01000327.1 GCA_003576805.1 Pseudomonadota bacterium
AGCCCCGCCGCGCCCGGCTCCGGCGTCGGCACGTAGTAGCTGCCGAGCAGGATGAACATCTCGTCCTCGGTGGTGACGCCGCCGCGCGCGGGGCAGGCGTCGCAGAGCTTCTGCGCGGGATCGCCGCACATGCCGTGGTTCAACGTGCTGGCGGTGCCGCACACCTCGCCCTTGCTCGGACCGTCGGCGCACACCGTGACGTGTCGCGGGCACGGCCCGCCGACGCCGACTTGGTTCAGGAGCTGGCCGGTCGCGAGGCCCGGGATGTCGGGCGGGAACGGCGACGTCGAGCGACGCTTCACCGGCGGGCTGCCGATGTCCGAGCCGTTGTCGAAGAGCGAGCAGAACAGGAAGGTGCGGTCGGCGACGTCCGGATCGTCGAAGGCGAGCGGCGGGTCGAAGTCGAGCTGGAGCGGATCGGAGTAGTCGCTGCTGAAGTAGAGCGGCTGATCCTCGCGCGGGCCGTCGCAGATCGGCAGCGCCGGATCGGGCGAGCACGCGCGGAAGAAGCCGTCGAGCTGCGGGAAGTACGACTCCGGACAACCCGGCTGACACGGCTCGTTCGGCGGGCCCCAGGTGCGCCAGCGCACGCCGCGCACGTGCGTGTGCGACGACAGCTCGAAGAGGCGCGCGCCCTCCTCGATCGTGTGGGTCGCGCAGATCTCCTGGGTGCCGAACGGCGGCACGTCCTGCGCGAAGATCCAGCGCGCGTCGAAGATGCCGCGCAGCGGATAGAGCTGGTCCTCGGGCGTCGCGAAGTCGAGGTTCAGGTACTGCGCCATCGTCGAGGGCGTGTCGGTGAGATTGAAGGCGTGCGAGTTCCACACGACGACGCCGCGCAGCGGCGCGATCGCGTAGACGCCGTCGGCGAGCGTCTGCTCGTAGAAGGGCTCCTGCGAGCCGCTGAACTGCTCGAGGTTGCCGCCGCGCCCGGTCACCGAGAACTGGTTGGCGTCGGCCGGCCCGTAGCCGCCGCACGCGACCGACGACACCACCGCGCCGCTGCAGCCGGGATGGAAGCCCTTGGCGGGATCGACGTCGGTCGGATCGCACGGCATGCCGTTCGAGAGCGCGTAGTCGGGATCGGTCGGCTCGAGCTTCTTCGTCCACTCGCCCCAGCCCGGGTCGTCCAGCGGATACGCGCCGGTGTAGAGCTGGATGATCGAGTGGTGCGACTGCGGGTCCTGGATCAGCGTCTGCGCGTGGTAGACGAAGCACTCGTCGCCCGGGTTGTTGGCGTTCTTCACGACCACGCAGACGCCGTCCTCGACGCAGTCGTCGTCGCTCGTGCACGCGGTGGCCGGCGCGTTCGAGCAGCCGAGCTGCGCGCGCAGGCCCTCCGGGCACGGCACCTTCGCCCACTCCGGCACGATCGCCGACACGTCGTAGTAGGTGCTCATGCAGATCTCGTCCTCGCCGGCGGTCTCCGGCGTGGTGGCGGGCAGGTCCCACGGCGTCTGCTGGAGCTGGATGCCGGTGCCGGGCGCGGGCGGGTCGGGCACCGGGATCTTCAGCGGCGTCGGCGCGGGCAGGCACGTACCGAGCAGCTCCTGCGTGCCCTCGACGACGCCCTCGCGCGGCGCGCCGCCGCGGATCCAGCGCCGCACCGCTTCGAGGTGGTCCTGCGAGAGCGCGACGAGGCCGCCGCTCGGCATCGCGGTGCCCGGGTCCACGACGAACGTCTGGGCCGGATAGGTCTTCGCCGCGAGCTTGATGAAGAGGTAGGAGAGCTCCGGCTCGCCCGGCTCGATCAGCTTGAGGAAGGGATAGTCGTCCGACGGCTGCCCCGTGCCGGTCGGGCCGAGCAGCTCGTCGTAGGCGACGGCGTGCGTCAGCTCGAGCTCGTTCTTGGGCGCCACCGAATCGTGACAGGTGCCGTCGGTGCAGCCGTAGCCGCCCTCGAACACGACGGTCTGGATCGCCTCGAAGGTGGACGGGAAGCTCTGCGCGTTGCACGGGCCCGTCTCGCACGTCGCCTCGCAGCCGTCGCCGGTCGCGAGATTGCCGTCGTCGCACTGCTCGCCGGCCTGCGGGATGCCGTCGCCGCAGACCTGCGCGGGACACGCGGGCGGCGCCGCGGCGCCCGACGCTTCGAAGTGTCCCTCCGCGTTCGTGCTCGCCGCCTCCGCCGGGAAGTGCGTGCAGAAGCCGGTGTCGCCGAGCCGCAGGTGCACCCACACGTCGTCTTGCGCGCCCGCCGGCGACCAGCCCCACGCCGCGCCGTTCGCGACGACGCTGAGGCTCGGCGGCTCGAGCACCACGCTGGTGACGCCGCCGCGCGTCCCCTGCGGATCGCTGTACGCGAAGCCCGCGGCGGTCGCGGCCCACAGGTTGCGGTCGAGGTTCACGAGCGCGCTGCGCCCCGCGTTCTCGCCGGTGCCGCGCACGAGCAGCGCGGTGCCGTCCTGGCGCGGGTCGTGGTCGAGCAGCGGCACGCCCGTCGCGGCGAGCTGGAACACCTCGGCGCCGGCGCCCTGGTTCGTCTGGATCAGGATCGACGTGCCCGCGATCGGGAAGGTCGTGTCGTGCGCCGACGCGGCCGGCGCCAGCGCGAGCCACGCGGCGGCGAGCGCGGGCAGCAGGCGGGCGACGGCGGCGGGGCCGTGCGAGCGAGAGGAGGGGCGCATGGGAGGCTCCGGGATCGCGGCCGCGGCGCCGACCGCCGCAAGGCGGTCGCCTGCGCGACGTTTGGCGCGACGGTACCCCGAAATCCGCCCGACAGACCAACCGGTCAGCGGGGGTTTCGCGAGCCGCGCGGAGCCCAGCCGGCGAGGAGCGCCGCCGCGAGCGCCCCGTAGCCGAGCACGAGCGCCCACTTCCCGAGCGACGCCGCGGTGCTGAAGAGCGCGAGGCGGTCCGGGATCGCGGCGGGATCCGCCAGGAAGCCGAGCTGGATGCGGTTCTCGACGGCGTCGAGCGCGGCCGACAGCGCGGGCAGCGCCAGCACCGCGTTCCAGCGCGCGGGCACGCCGCACCGCTCGAAGAGCCGGGCGAGCAGCGCGGTCGCGAAGCTCGCGTACCAGAGCGGATGGACGCGATCGAGCGCGAAGTGCGCGCGGTAGGCCGCGAGCGCGCCGCTCGCCTCCCACGCCGCGAAGGTGCGGCGCACGTCGTCCGCGCGCAGCGCCGTGCACTGGAAGCGCAGGATCTCGGGCGACACCGGGCGCAGGATCGCCGCGATCGCGAGCTGCGACGCCGCGAACACCGCACCCGACACCGCGACGAGCCAGCGCCGCCCGAGCGCGCGCCGCACGAACGAGCCGAGCATGCGCGCGAGGGATCGGAGCGCGGCCGCCGCGTCGAGCCCGCGTCTCAGCGCTGCGTCAGCAGGAACGCGGCGAGGTCGCGCGCGTCGGCGTCGGCGACGCCCATCTCGGGCATGATCGTGCCCGGGCTCACCGCTTGCGGGTGCTGGATCCAGCGCACGAGGTTCGAGGGCGTGTTCGGAATGCGGCCCGCCAGCGTCGTGCGGCCGGCGAGGCCGACGAGCGACGGGCCGACGCGGCCGTTCGCGCCGGTGACGCCCGGGATCGCGTGGCAGCCGCCGCAGCCGTAGGCGCGCACGAGCGCGGCGCCGCGGCGCGGATCGCCGCGCAGCACGGCGTCCTCGGCGCGCATGCGGTCGCCGCGGTCGCAGGCGGC
>QEVM01000054.1 GCA_003576805.1 Pseudomonadota bacterium
GTCGCGGGCGCGCTGCTCGCCGCGCGCGAGGCCGGCGCCGCGCGCTCGATCCTGTTCACGGGCGTCGACAACCGCGCCGCGCAGGCCGCCTACCGCGCGCTCGGCTACGAGCGCGTCGGCGACTACGGGCTCGTGCTCTTCGCGGATCCGCGGCGCGGCTGACGCGCCGCCTCGCACCGCTCAGCGCAGGTCGATGCGTTCGCGCACGCGCAGCGCGAGCGCGAGGCTCTCGGCCGCGCCGCGCGGCCCGTAGAGCTTGCGTTCGAGCAGCTCGAGCGTGTCGAGATGCGCGCCGACCCACGGCGCCGCGACGCCGGCCGCGACCGCCGCGCGATACATCCCCGCCGCCGGCGGCCGCCCCCACCACGCGACGATCGCGGCGAGGTCCTGCGCGAGCGCGGGCAGCCGCATGGTGTGCCCCGGGCGATCGTCCGGGCTCGCGGGCACGCGCACGCGCGCGAGCACCGCGTCGGTGAGTCCGAAGCCGTGGATCGACCACTCGTCGAAGCGCGCGTAGTGGTCCCAGCAGATGGTGGCGGCGTTCACGCGGAAGGGCGGCGCGGCGGCGCGCCCCGCGTACGCGGCGCGCAGGTCGATCGCGTCGCCGCGCTTCCAGGGCGAGAGCGCCGGCAGCGTCGGGTGATGCGATCGGTGCATGGCCGCGTCGGCGATCTTGTCGACGATCCGCGCCTGGCCCGCGTCCGGTCGTCCGAAGAGCCGGGCCCGCACGTCGCGGAGCGGGCCCGGCAGGGCCATGCGCGCGAGCGGCGCGCCGTCGAGCTGTCGCGGGTGCAGCGACGCGGTCCAGAGCGCGAGCGCAGCGGCGGCGATCGCGACGCTCGCGCGTGACACCGAAACGCGTGCCCTGCGCACGGCGTGCTCCGCGATGCCGGCGAAGGCGAGCAGCGCGAGGCAGACGGGGAACGCGAGGTAGCGGTAGTGGCGCGCGTCGCCGCCGATCCACGCGACGTAGAGCGCGATCGAGGCCGCCGCCGCGAGCATGGCGAGCCGCGCCGCGCTGTCCGCGTCGGGCTCGGCGCGCGCGCGCCGCACCGCGAAGAGCCCGACGCCGCCGAGCGCGAGCCAGCCGTACAGGTGGTACGGCGCGAGCGTGTCGTGGAGATAGCGCCAGCCCTGCGCGGGATTGGCCTCGGCCTTCAGGTAGTAGGTCGTCGGGAACAGGTCCGCGTAGTAGAGCGCGCGGAACAGCAGCCAGCCGCCGCTCGTCGCGGCGCCGGTCGCGACGAGGACCCAGGGCACGCGGCGGCGGCTCCAGGCGAGCCACGCGATCACCACGAACGACGCGAGCGCGAGCTCGGGACGCACGAGCGGCGAGAGGCCGACCGCGATCTCGGCGGGCCACCAGCCGGGTCGCAGCAGGCAGAGCGCGTAGGCGACCGCGGCGAGCTGCACCAGCGGCGACTCGGTGCCCGAGCTGAAGTACGACAACACGGGATAGCTGAAGCACAGCAGCACCAGCGGGAGATTCCAGCGCGGCGTCGCGTCGGGCGCGAGGCGGCGTCCGACGGCGACCGCGCCGATCCAGAACGCGACGAACGCGAGCAGCGCGATCGCGCGCACGGCGAGCCAGTAGTCGAGGCCGAGCCAGCGCAGCCCCGCCAGCAGCAGCAGCCACGCGGGGCTCGTGAATCCCTCCGCGTACTCGCCGGGGTTGTAGACGAGACCGCGCCCGAGCAGCACCCAGTTGTCGACGTACTTGAAGTACACGTAGCCGTCGTCGAGGATCCACGCGTAGATCGCGCACAGCAGCGCGCCGGCGACGAGGCACAGCCACTCGGCCGGCGTGATGCGCGGCGCTGCGGCGGGCGCTGCGGGCGGCGCGACGATCGCGGCGGAAGCGTGCGGCTCCGCCGCGGGCTCGAGAACCGGCATCGGCGCGCCACGGTAGCTCATGCGGACGGGACGGTCGGCGCGCCGCGTTTGGTAAGGTGCCCGCGGTGACGACGCGAAGCCGGGAGCGAACGGAACGCAGCGTGCGCCGCGCTCTGGGAGTCGCGCTGCTGGCCCCGGTGCTGCTCGCCGTCGCGTGCTCTCGCGGCGAGCGCGCGGGCGCGACCGCGCCGCACGTGATCGTGATCAGCCTCGACACCACGCGCGCCGACCACGTCGGCGCGTACGGCTCGCAGGTGCGGACGCCCGCGCTCGACCGCGTCGCGCGCGAGGGCGTGCTGTTCGAGGCGGCCAGCGCGGCGTGCACCACGACGCTGCCGTCGCACGTCACGCTCTTCACGGGACGCTGGCCCTTGCGGCACGGCGTCGTCCGCAACGGCTACACGGTGCATCCCGACAACCGCATGCTGCCCGAGATCCTGCGCGAGGCCGGCTACCGCACCGCGGGCGTCTCCGCGGCGGTCGCGCTCAGCAAGCTGCTCGACTTTCCGCAGGGCTTCGAGGTCTGGGACCAGGACCCCGAGACCGGCGGCGGGCCCCGCGCGGCGAACCGCGCTGCGCGCCGCGCCGACGCCATCACCGACGCCACGCTGGCCTACCTCGACGCTTCGGCGAAGGATCCGCGCCCGTTGTTTCTCTTCGTGCACTACGTCGATCCGCACGCGCCGTACGATCCGCCCGAGCCCTATCGCTCGATGTACGGGCCGATTCCGCCGGGCGCCGACGGCTCGTACGCCGCGATCGAGCGGGCGCAGCGGCGGCATCGCGGCGACGACTCGGCGGCGCCGCTCGCGACCGACCTCTCGCGCACGCTGATCGAGTCGTTCCGCGGCGAGCCGGCGGGCGAGGACCGCTGGCTCGCGCAGCTCTACGCGGGCGAGGTGTCGTATCTCGACGCCGAGGTGGGCCGGCTGCTGGAGGCGCTCGCGGCGCGCGATCTGTACGACGACGCGCTCATCGTCGTCACCGCCGACCACGGCGAGACGTTCTGGGAGCACCCCGACACCTGGAGCCACGGCGCCGCGGTCTACGAGACGACGGTGCGCGTGCCGCTGATCGTGCGCTTCCCGCAAGGGCGGCACGCCGGCGTGCGCGTCGCGACGCCCGTCTCGCACGTGGACGTCGTGCCCACGGTCCTCGACGTCCTCGGGTCGTCCGCGGGAGCGGTCGACGGCGCGAGCCTGCTCCCGCTCGTGCGCGGCGAGCCGTTCGAGGGCGCGCCCGCGTTCAGCCAGGCGCCGCTCGCGGCGACGGCGCGCGAGGCGAGCGCCGCGCGTTGGAAGAACGAGGCCAAGGCGCACAGCGTGCGGCTCGGCCGCTGGAAGCTGGTGCGGACGCCCTACCTCGGGATGGAGGAGCTCTACGACCTCGACCGCGATCCGGGCGAGCGGCGCGATCTGCTCCGCGACCCGCCGCCCGACGCGATGCAGGCGCTGCCGGATCTGCGCGACGCGCTCGGGCGCTGGATGGCGTCCGCCGATCCGCTCGCGTCCGAGTTCTTCCCGCGCACGAAGCCGCGCGACGCGGCGCAGGCGGCGCAGCAGCGCGAGATGTGGGAGCGCCTGCGCGCGCTCGGCTACGTCTCGGGCGACGAGGCGCCGCCGGCCGGCTTCTGACCTGCCGCGATCAGCCGCGCACGGCGGCGACGACGCGCAGGTAATTCGCAGCGAAGATCTTCCGGATGCGCTCGGGCGTCCAGCGCCGGCGCAGCATGTGCTCGACGAGCCGGGGCAGGTCGAGCGGGCTCGTGAGGTCGCGCGGCGGGCAGATCGCGCCGTCCCAGTCGGAGCCGAGCGACGCGTGGTCCTCGCCGACGGTGTTCACGATGTGCTCGACGTGGCGGATCACCGACTCGCTGCGGCCGCCCCAGTACGGGTCGCCGAGGAAGCTCGACTGGTACATCACGCCGACCGTGCCGCCGGTGTCGGCGATCGCGCGCAGCTGCTCGTCGTCGAGGTTGCGCCAGTGCGGAGTCACGCCGGTGACGCCGGTGTGCGTCACGATCAGCGGCAGCGAGCGGTCGTGCACCGCGACGGCGTCGAAGAAGCCCTCGCGGTTGACGTGGGCGAGGTCGACGAGGATGCGCTTCTCGTCGAGCCGGCGGACGTAGTCCTTGCCGAAGTCCGAGAGGCCCTCGCCGCGCCGCTCGCGGGCCGCGGGCGAGCTGGTGACGCCGATCCGCGACGACGAGAGGTGCACGATCGTGATGCGCACGACCAGGTCGTCGGGGATCTGGTCGAGCGCGTCGAGATCGCGGTCGAGCGCGTTGCCGCCCTGGATGCCGAGGAAGGCGGCGTGCTTGCCGGCGGCGACGGCCGCCTCGTACTCGCGCACGTTGCGCACGACCTGGAACTCGCCGGGCACGCTCTCGAAGATCCCCTGCAGGCGCCGCAGGTTCTCGATGCAGGCGTTCGCGCGCTGCTCGGGTCCGCGCAGCGGGTTCGTCGTGACCACCCAGATGCCGCCGGTCAGGCGCGCCTCGCGCACGCGCGGAAAGTCCACCATCGAGTAGAAGCGCGAGCCGAACGACCCGCCGCCGTGCCGCTTGCGCAGGTCGTAGCGCAGGATGCGGTTCCAGATGAACGAGTCGAGGTGGAGGTCGATCGACTCGCACGCGAGGTAGACGTCGACGGCCTCGCGCGAGATGCCGAGCTGGCGGGCCCAGCCGGCGGGATCGGCGCGCAGGTCGCGGGTGGCGAGCGGTCGCATGGGTCGGCGAGAGTATCGGGCGACGCGCCGCTCGGCGACGGAGGAGGTGCGATGAGCGAGAGCCAGAGCCGGAGCGAGATCGATCTGGCCTTTCGATCGGCCACCGAGCTGGCCGCCGCGCTGCGCGCGCGGCGCGTCGGCTGCGAGGAGCTGCTCGAGCACTACCTGGCGCGCGCGGCGCGCTGGAATCCCGCGATCAACGCGATCGTCGCGTGGGACGTCGAGGGCGCGCGCGAGCGCGCGCGGCGCGCGGACGCCGCGCTCGCGCGGGGCGAGTCGTGGGGACCGCTGCACGGCGTTCCGATGACGATCAAGGACTCGATCGAGGTGGCGGGCATGCCGACCACGTCGGGCGCGCCCGCGCTGCGCGAGCACCGGCCGGCGGCGCACGCGCCGGCCGCGCAGCGCGCGATCGACGCGGGCGCGGTGGTGTTCGGCAAGACCAACCTCCCGATCTACGCGGGCGACTTCCAGAGCTACAACGACGTGTACGGCGTGACGCGCAACCCGTGGAATCCGGAGCGCACGCCGGGCGGCTCGAGCGGCGGCTCGGCGGCGGCGCTCGCCGCCGGGCTGACGGGCCTCGAGATCGGCAGCGACATCGGCGGCTCGATCCGCAATCCGTCGCACTTCTGTGGCACGTACGGGCTGAAGCCGAGCTACGGGCTGGTGCCGAC
Source organism: Pseudomonadota bacterium (assembly GCA_003576805.1). GTDB lineage: Bacteria > Myxococcota_A > UBA9160 > UBA9160 > PR03 > PR03. The sequence goes on from QEVM01000054.1 coordinate 5,298, forward strand.
GCGCGGACACGTGCCCGGTCCGCCCGGCACGCTGGCGGAGGCCGATCTCGCCGTGATCGGACCGATGGCCCGCAGCGCCGCGGACCTCGCGCTGGGTCTCGACGTGCTGGCCGGACCCGACCGCTGGGACGCGCGCGCGTGGCGCGTCGAGCTGCCGCCGCCGCGCGCCGACCGCCTGCGCGACTTCCGCGTCGCCGCGTGGCTCGATCATCCGCAGGGCGCGCTCGCGAGCGAGGTCGCGGAGCGGCTGCACGCCGCGGTCGACGCGATCGCACGCGCGGGCGCGCACGTCGATGCGGCGGCGCGGCCGGTCGACGGCGACGAGTCGTTCGCGCTGTATCTGCGCATGCTGTACGGCGTCCTCGCGAACGGCTTCCCACCGGCCTTGCTCGAGGGGTTGGACGCCGCCTGGCCGCGACTCGCGTCCGAGGACACGGGCCTGCAGGCGAACCTGGTGCGCGGCGTGTCGCAGCGGCACCGCGACTGGCTGCGCGACGCGGAGCGCCGCGCCCGGCTGCGCGCCGCGTGGGACGCCTTCTTCCGCGACTTCGACGTGCTGCTCGCGCCGGTGATGCCGACGGCGGCCTTCGCGCACGATCACTCGGACATCGCGACGCGCACGATCGCCGTCGAGGGCAAGCAGGTCCCGTACTTCCAGCAGCTCTTCTGGGCCGGCGTCGTCGGAGTCGTGCACCTGCCGTCCGTCGTCGCGCCCGTCGGGCGCACGCCGGAAGGGCTGCCGGTCGGCGTGCAGATCGTGGCGCCGTATCTCGAGGACCGCACCGCGATCCGCTTCGCAGAGCGCCTCGCCGAGGCGATCGGCGGCTTCGTCGCGCCGCCGGGCTTCGCGTGAGCTGGCTCGCGGAGCGCGCGCGCCTCGAGGCGATCGCGCGCGCGATCGAGCCGAGCGTGCGGCTCGTGCCGAAGGAGGGCGCGCTCTGGCGCGCGCTCGGCGCGCTCGCGGCCGCGGCGACGCTCGGCGGCATCGCGCGGCAGACCTTTTTGCGCGACTACGCGACGGCGATCGGCCCGCTGCAGGGCTATCCGCGCGACTGGAGCGCGGCGCGCGTCGAGGCGACGCTCGTGCACGAGGCGCGTCACACGCGGCAGGCGCGCTGGTGCGGGCTCGGGCTGCACCCGTGGCTCGGGCTGCCGCTCTTCGCGCTGCTCTACCTCGGCCTGCCGCTGCCCGCCGGGATCGCGCTGCCGCGCTTCCTGTTCGAGCTCGACGCGGACCGCGCGTCCTGGCGGCACGCGCTCGCCGCCGGCGCAGCGCCGGACGACGTGCGCGCGCGCGCCGCCGCGTTCGCGTCGCGCGTGTGCTCGGGGCACTACGGCTGGCCGATCCCGCGCCGGCTCGGCGCCGCGTGGTTCGCGCGCGCCGCCGATCGCACGATCGCCGCGCACGCGCGGGCGCGCGAGCGGACGATCTAGCCGCCGCCCTCGAGGAATCCGAAGACGTGCGCGAGGCGGGTCATCGTGTAGAAGCCCCGCACCAGCGCGCCGCGCGGCCAGATCACCAGATACCGGGGCCGCCACGGGTTCGCCTGGATCTTGCGGTAGAACTCGACCGACGAGCCGTAGCCGACGCGCTGCGCGACGACCTGGTAGATGCGCCGCACGACGCGCTCGCTGGTCGGGCCGTAGCCGATGAACTCGCCGGCGCGCGGCACGGCGAACGGACCGAAGGTCGCGTAGCGCACGCCCTCGTCGCCGAGCGCGTCGATCGCGGTCAGCACGACCAGCTCGTTCACGCCCTTGGGCGCGTCGGGGTGGCGCATCAGATGGCAGAAGTGCCAGCCCTCATTGCCGTACACCGGGTGCGCGACCAGCAGTGACCACAGCCGGTCGCTCGCCTTCGGGTCGAAGACCGCGAAGTAGCGCTTCTCCTCGGCCTGCTTCCAGAGGTCGATCTCGAGGATGTGCGCCGACGTGTGGCGGGCGCGGTCCTTCCACGCGGTGACGATGTCCTCCGCGGCCTGCCGGAACTGCGCGTCGCGGTGCGCGCTCCGGGCCGGCATCGCGACGCCCTGGACGCCCGACCGCATCAGCCGGCGCGCGTACACCCGCAGCTTCTTGGCGCTGCCGCCGACCGGCTCGTAGGTGACCGGGTCGAGCTCGGGCTCCGCGGTGATCTGCGCCGCCGCGGCGCCGACCGACGCGGCGGCGCGCGCGAACTCCTCGGAGGCGCAGAAGCCGACGACGCGCCGGCGCGCCGCGCCGCGCGTCTCGATGAACTCGCGCGTCACGTCCGCGAGCGACTCGAACGGCGCCAACGGCTCGCCGATCACCGCGTCCACGCGCCCGACGGTCTTGTACGGGACGATCGCGCCGGGCACGCGAGCCGAGCGGAACAGCGAGTAGCGCTCCGCATTCTCCAGAACGTCGAACGAGAACGCCGTCCGCCCCCACGAGCGCACGGCCTGCTCGAGGTCCTGCCTGTCGCGATCCATGGAACCCCCCGGTCCTGGGCCAAGCTAGCCCTTCGGCACGCCCCGGACAGCGCCGTAGGCTTATGGGTCTCGCCGCTCGCCTTCGGCTCGCTACGCGGGAAACGGGGTGTTGGACTGCGAGCGGGGTGCGGAGCTCGCGTGCGCGGTCGCCGCTCGCCTTCGGCTCGCTGCGCGGGAAACGGGTGTTCGGTTGCGATCGGGGTGCGGAGCTCGCGTGCGCGGCCGGCCGCGGTGCGTCGAATTCTGCTAATCCTTCGCGCTCTGCGGGAGCCACCCCCCAACTGGCGACGCTGCGGTGGCGGCGTCGCGTTCGGCGGTGTCGCGTTCGCTGGTGTCGCGTTGGTTTCGGGGGAAGCCCTGTCTCAGGATTCCGGACAGAGTCACGGGTTCGGCGCGAGCATCGACCGCGCCGCCGCGCGCTGGGTGGCGGCGGTCGACCGCCGGCCCGCGTGGGTCGTCGTGCTCGTGCTCGCCGCGACGCTCGGCGCGGGCGTGTACGCGGCGCGCAATCTCGGCGTGAACGCCGATCCCGACGCGATGATCAGCGGCTCGCTGCCGTTCCGCGAGCGCGAGCGCGACTTCCAGCGCTCGTTCCGCGCGGCCTGGGACGAGATGCTCGTGGTGGTGGACGGCGACAGCGCGTCGTCGGCCGGACGCGCCGCGGACGCGATCGCCGAGCGGCTCGCGCGCCACGAGGACCTGTTCGCGAAGGTGCAGCTCATGGGCGGCGGCCCGTTCTTCCGCCGCAACGCGCTGCTCTACCTCGAGCTCGACGAGCTCGAGGAGCTGGCCGACCGGCTCGCCACCGTGCAGCCCTTCCTCGCCGAGATCGCGCGCGACGCGAGCGCCGTCGGCATCTCGGACCTGCTCGCGAAGGCCGTCGACGCGCAGCGCGACGGCACCGACGTCGGCATGGATCTCGGCGCCGCGCTCGACAAGGTGCGCACGTCGGTGGCGGCGGCTGCGCGCGGCGAGGCCGCGCCCGATCCGTGGGGCGACGCGCTGATCGGCGGCTCGATGTCGGAGGACGCGCGCCACCGCGTGATCGCGATCCGCCCGCGCGCGGACTTCGAGGAGCTGCTGTTCGCGGAGCCCGCGATCGCCGCGATCCGCGCGGACGTCGCGGAGCTCGGCTACGGCCCCGGCAACGAGAGCGGCATCCGCGTGCGGCTCACCGGCTCGGCCGTGCTGAACTACGAGGAGCTGATCGTCGTCGAGACGCAGGGCAAGATGCTGGCGCTCGCCGCGCTCACCTTGTTCACCGCGTCGGTCTATTTCGCGCTGCGCTCGTGGCGCGTGCTGTTCGCGCTCGTGACGAGTCTGGTCGCGAGCCTGGTGTGGACCAACGCGTTCGCGGCCGCCGCCATCGGGCACCTGAACCAGGTGTCGGCCACCTTCAACGTGCTGATCGTCGGCCTCGGCGGCGAGCTCGGGATCCACGTCTGCATGCGCTACGCGGAGCTCGCTGCGAAGGGGCGCTCGCGCCCGCAGGCGCTCGCCGAGACCGGCGGCACGATGGGCTCGGCGCTGTTCTCGAGCGCGGTCACCACGGCGATCGGGTTCCTCGTCTTCTTCCCGACCGACTACCGCGGCGTCGCGGAGCTCGGCCTCATCGCCGGCGCCGGCGTCGTGATCTCGCTCGTCTCGAGCCTGACGCTGCTGCCCGCGCTGCTCTCGCTCGGCGCCGCGGAGCGGCCGCGCTTCGCGTCGGCGTCGCTGCCCGCGGTCGCGAAGCTGCGCCACGTCCCGATCGTGTACGCGCGGCCGATCCGCTGGGTCGCGTTCGCGCTGGCGCTCGGCTCGCTCGCGCTCGTCCCGCAGGCCGACTTCGACCACAACCCGGTGAACCTGCGCGATCCCAACACCGAATCGGTGCAGGCGTTCGAGGACCTGCTCGCGCGCAGCAGCACGTCGCCGTGGACGGTGGACTGGATCGTGCCGGACCTGGAGGCGGCGAAGGCGCTCGCCCGCGAGCTCGACGAGCTGGACGTGGTCGAGCGCACGATGACGCTCGCGGACTTCGTGCCGGCGGACCAGGAGGAGAAGCGCGCGGTCCTCGACACGATGGCGCTGCTCGTGCCGATCCCGCCGCCCGCGCAGGCGCCGCCCGGCGCGGCGGCGCAGCGCGCCGCGCTCGCCCGCTTGGACGAGGCGCTCGGACGCGCGCAGGACACGGGCGACGCGGCGTTCCAGGCCTCCGCCGCGCGCCTGCGCGAGACGCTCGCAGAGTTCCGCAAGACGCTCGACTCGGCGCCCGATCGGGCGCCGTACCTCGCGCGCCTCCAGTCGAACGTCGTGGGCAGCCTGCGCGAGCAGCTCGACGAGCTGCTCGACTCGCTCGAGCCGGACGTCGTGACGCTCGAGACGCTGCCGCCCGAGCTGACCGAGATCATGGTCGCGATCGACGGCCGCCAGCGCGTCACCGCCTATCCGAAGCAGGACCTCGACCTGAACGAGCCGCGCGAGCTCGACCGCTTCATCGACGGCGTGATGGCGGTGTCGCCGGACGGCACCGGGCCGGCGGTGAACATCATCGAGTGGGGCCGCGTCACGGCGGGCGCCATGCAGCAGGCGATGGGGATCGGCACGCTCGCGACGGCGATCTTCCTGTTCTTCCTGTGGCGCAATCTCTGGGACACCGCGCTCGCCTTCTTCCCGCTCGCGCTCGCGGGCCTCGTGACGGTCGCGACGATGGTGCTCGCCGGCTGGCACTTCGACTTCGCCAACGTGATCGTGCTCCCGATGCTGCTCGGCATGGGGATCGACAACGGCGTGCACCTGGTGCACCGGCATCGCACCAATCCGGACGAACACGACGTGCTCGCGAGCAGCACGGCGCGCGCCGTCTTCTTCGCTGCGCTCACCACGATCCTCGCGTTCGGCAGCCTCGCGTTCGCGCCGCACCGCGGGATGGCGTCGCTCGGACGCATGCTGACGCTCGGCGTCGGGCTCACGCTGATCAGCTACGTCGTCGTGCTGCCCGCGGTGCTCGCCTGGGACGACCAGCGCGCCAAGCGCCGGGCGGCGCGCACGGCGGCGGCCGCCGAGGCCGAAGCCAAGGCCTAGGCGAGCGAAGCGTACGCGCTAGTGGCCGTCGGGATCGTCGTCGGCGAGCGGCCGCGCGGCGATCGGATGCGGCGCGAACTCGGGACCGCCGTCCCAGCCCGGAATCGCGCCCGCCTGCGCGAGCCACGATGCGGCGAGGTCGTCGTCGAGCACGACCGAGGACGCACCCGGCTCCTCGACGATGCCTTCCCACAGGTCGTGGCCGCCCGCCTCCCACCAGTCGCGCGACGGGTGCTCGAAGTCGATCGACAGCTTCCACATGGCGCGCGCAATGTAGCTGCACCGCGCCGGTTCGCTCGGCCGGATCGGCGCGAGTACCATGCGCCGCTCGCAGCGCGAGGAGCCTCCGATGGTCGATCCGCAACACGTGGCCGCGTCTCCCGAGAGCGTCGGCGTCGACGCCGCGAAGCTGGCGGTGCTGCTGGACCGCGCCGAGCGCGAGGTGCGCGACGGCATCCTGCCGTCCGCGCAGGTGGCTCTCGCGCGCGAAGGCAAGCTGGTCGCGCTGCGCACGTTCGGCAGCGCGACCTTCGAGGGCCACGCCGCGCCCGCCGACGACGAGACGCTCTACGTGATCTTCTCGTGCACGAAGGCGATCACCTCGGCGGCGGCGTGGCTGCTGATCGAGGAGGGCAAGCTCCGGCTCGACGCGCGCGTCGCGGACCTGCTGCCGGAGTTCGGCGCGCACGGCAAGCAAGCCGTCACCGTCGAGCAGCTCTTCACGCACACCGCGGGCTTTCCGCGCGCGCCGCTCGACCCGCTCGCGGTGGACTGGAGGACGCTGCCCGCCGCGTTCGCGCGCTGGCGCCTCGACTGGGAGCCGGGCAGCCGCTTCGAGTACCACCCGAGCAGCAGCATGTGGGTGATCGCGGCGCTCGTGCAGGCGATCTCGGGCAGCGACTTCCGCGACTTCGTGCGCACGCGCGTCGCCGAGCCGCTCGGGCTGCCCGACCTGCGCGTCGGCTGTCCGCGCGCCGAGCAGGACCGCGTCGCCGACGTCGTGCACGTCGGCCGCGCCTGGACCAACGCGGAGCTCGCCGAGAAGGGCTTCCCGCCGATCCCCGAGACCGAGGTCACGGAGGAGAACCTCCAGCGCTTCAACGATCCCGAGGTGCGCGCGATCGGCGTGCCCGGCGGCGGCGGCACCGCGACCGCCGCCGACCTCGCGCTCTTCTACCAGGCGCTGCTCGCCGGCGGCCGCGGCGTGTGGCGGCCCGAGACGATCGAGGACGCGCGCCGCATCCGCAGCCGCGAGCTGCTCGATCCGATGTTCGGCAAGCCCGCGAACCGCGCGCTCGGGCTGGTCGTCTCCGGCGGCCCCGACAAGGTGTACCTCGGCTTCGGCCGCACCGGGTCCGACGCGATGTTCGGGCACCTGGGCGCCGGCGGGCAGATCGCGTGGGCCGATCCCGCGACCGGCCTCTCGTTCGCGTACCTGACGAACGGCCACGATCGCGGCGTGCTGCGCGCAGCCCGCCGCACGACCGCGCTCTCGAGCCTCGCGGCCGTGTGTGCGCGATGACACGGCTCCGGTTCACGCGCGAGGAGCTGCTGCGCTCCGACCGCTGCGCGCGCGAGCACGTCGTCGCGGGCCGCCGCGTGCACGGCGGCTTCGACGCGGCGGGCCGCTACGTGCCGCCGCGCCTCGCGGTGCGCGGTCCCGCCGTCGCGGCGTGGACCGAGTCGCTGCGCGCGCGCGGCGGCGCGCCGTGGCCGGCCGACGCGTCGCTGCTCGCCGGCGTGCGCGGCACCAACGAGGCGCAGCAGAAGCTGCTGCTCGAGGAAGGACTCGGGCAGACGTTCTGGAACCTGCTCACGATCACGGGAGAGATCGAGGGGCGCGGCCGGCTGCTCGCGCAGATCGCGTTCCCCGATCTCGCCGGCGCCGTCGTCGACGACGTGTCGGAGATGGCGATCGGGCACCTGAACGGCGGGCTGCTCGCGGCGCACGGGCTCGACGAGGGCGGCGAGCCCGACGCCGGCATCGGCGGTCACGACGCGATGTGGTTCGCGCTGCGCGACCTCGCATTCGGTCCGGTCGACTTCCCGCCGCCCGAGGCTCCCGCGCGCATCGGCCGGCCCGAAGAGGAGTCCGTGCTGGCTCCCGAGATCCCGAACCGTTTCGAGCGCGTCGTCGCGTTCCTGATGAACCTGCTGCTCGTCGAATTCCGCGCGGAGCTGAACTTCCGCTTCACCGAGCGGCTGCTGCGCGACCCCGATCTGTTTCGGGGGCGGCGCGCCGAGGCCGAGCTCGCCGCCGAGATCGTGGACCGCATCCGCGCCGACGAGGCGATCCACGTCGAGTCGCTGTGCCTCTATCTCGGCGAGCTCGCGTCGCTGACGTTCCGCGCCCGGGGCGGCGGCAAGATCGCGGGCCGCCCGCTGGTCGAGCGGCTGTGGGACGGCGTCGTGCGCTGGTGGACCGTCGAGCAGCCGCCGCTCGCCGCCGCGCAGCAGCGCGCGTTGCTGCGCGGCCGCATCCTGCGCCATCCCGACGGCGCGCGGATCTGGCGGCGCTTCGAGCTGCTCGCGGATCCCGAGCCGGTTTCGTAGCGAGCACCCCGATCGCGCCGATTACGAAGCGCGCCGCTGCGGTGCACGCTTTCGTGCTCGGCGCGTGCGTTCGTGCGTCGGACCTGCGCGCTGCAACGGCGCCGGCAACGCCTTCGAGCGCCCGCGCATCGCGGCCTCGCTACGCGCGCGCTGCCGCCCGCGGCCCGCGCGGCACGCCGTGTGCTCCTCCGACGGGGAGCCATGCTCCATCGCGGGAGAGGAACGACGGCGCTGCCGAAGGCGCGGCGCATGCGGAGCCGTGCAGGGCTCGCGTGTGCCGCGGCGCTCGCGATCGCGGGCTGCGGCCGCGAGCGCGAGCCGTCCCAGCAGGCGTGCGCGGAGATCCTCGCGACGCGGCTGCCGGCGGCGCGCGTCGTGGCGGCGGCGGCCGACGCGACCACCGCCGCGCTCGAGTTCGAGGTCGGCGCCTGGTGGCGCGACGCCGCGCGCGGCCGGCTCGCGTGCTCGTTCGAGGCGCAGCCCGGCCGCGGGCTGCGCCTGCGCGCGGCGACGCTGGACGGCGTCGCCTTCACGAGCTCGGAGCTGCTCGTGGCCAACGTCGACCTGCTGCTCGCCGAGATGCGCCGCTCGGCCGGGCCGCCCGACTAGGGTTCGCTCAGCTCTCGCTCGTGAAGCGCGAGAGCTGCTGGAAGCGGTCGGCGTGGTGGTCCGCGTCGCCGAACAGCGCCTGCAGCACGCGCAGCCGCTTGAAGAACAGGCCCTCGTCCTGCTCGTCGGTGACGCCGATCCCGCCGAAGAGCTGGATCGCGTTCGCCTGCACGAACCAGCCGCCCTTCGTGAGCTGCAGCTTCGCGGTCGAGATCTCGGCCTGGCGCGTCTCGGCGTCCTCCGCGTCCGCCTGGATCGCGGCGAGCAGCATCGACGACTTGCACAGCTCGGTCTCCGCGTACATGTCGGCGGCCTTGTGCTGGAGCGCCTGGAACGACCCGATCGGCACGCCGAACTGCACGCGCTGCTTGAGATACGCGACGGTGCGCTCGAACAGCTCCTGGATCGCGCCCTGACCCTCCGCGCAGGCCGCGGCGGCGCCGCGGTCGATCGCCCACTCGAGGTGGGGCAGGGCGCCGCCCTCCGGACCGAGCAGGCGATCCGCGCCGACGGCGGCGTCGCGCAGCCGCACGAGCGCGCTGCGCTGGCCGTCCATGCCCGGCGCACGCACCCGATCGACGCCGGCGGCGTTGCCGTCCACGACGAAGAGCGAGAGGCCTTCGGCCGCGTCGACGGCGCCGCTCGTGCGCGCGAGCACGACGAGGTGATCGGCGGCGTGGCCGTTGAGCACCCACGTCTTCTCGCCGGAGAGCGTCCAGCCGGCGCCGCTCCTCTTCGCGGTGGTCTGGCAGTCGTGCAGGCAGTAGCGGCTCTGTCGCTCGGCGTAGGCGAGCGCGAGCGAGCTGCGGCCCTCGATCATCGGCGTGAGGAACTGGTCGCGCTGCGCGTCGCTGCCGAGCCGCGAGAGCAGGCCGCCAGCGAGCACCACCGACGGAATCATCGGCTCGGGCACCAGGCCGCGCCCGAGCTGCTCGAGCACGAGCGCGAGATCGACGAAGCGCGCGCCGAAGCCGCCGTGCTCCTCCGGGAACGGGATGCCGAGCCATCCCATCTCGCCCATGCGCGCCCACGCCTCGGGCTCCCAGCCGCGCTCGCTCTCGCGCAGCTTGCGGAAGCGCTCGACGGGCGAGTCGTTCTTGACGTAGTTGGCGACGGTGTCGACCAGGATCTGCTGTTCTTCGCTGAGATCGAAGTTCATGGGTGCCTCGCGCGCCTCAAGCCGTCGGCAGGCGCAGGATCTGCTTCGCGATGATGTTGCGCTGGATCTCGTTGGAGCCGCCGTAGATGGTCGCGGCGCGCAGGTAGTTGAACTGCGACGCGACGCCGCGCTCGATCTCGGGCAGCGCCTCGGGCGGCGTGTCGAGCCAGCCGAGCGCGTCGTGGCCCAGCGCGTCCATCACGAGCTCCGTGATCTCCTGCTCGAGCTCGGTGCCCACGATCTTCAGGATCGAGCTCTCGGGGCCGGGCGCGCGGCCGAGCTGGGCGGCGGCGAGCGCGCGCAGCTGCACCATCTCGAGCGAGCGCAGCCGCATCTCGAGCCGCGCGATGCGGCGCCGGAACGCGGCGTCCTCGATCAGGCGGCCGCGGCCGACCGGCGTGCCGGCGGCGATGCGCTTGCACAGGTTCAGCCAGCGCCGGCTCTCGGCGATGCCGCCGATCAGCGTGCGCTCGTGGCCGAGCAGCGCCTTCGCCATCGTCCAGCCGCCGTTCTCGGGCCCGACGCGGTTGCTCTGCGGGACGCGCGCGTTCTGGAACCAGGTCTCGGAGAACGCGTCGGTGCCGCCGGTGGTGAGGAACGGCTTCACGGTGATGCCGGGCGTGTTGCGCACGTCGGCGAGGATGAAGGTGATGCCCTCCTGCTTCTTGCCGGAGGCGTCGGTGCGCGCGAGCACGAAGATCCAGTGCGCGTACTGGGCGTTCGTGGTCCACGTCTTCTGGCCGTTCAAGACGTAGTCGTCGCCGTCCTTCTCGGCGCGCAGCTGCAGCGACGCCAGGTCGGAGCCGGCGTTCGGCTCGGAGTAGCCCTGGCACCAGACCTCTTCGCCCGAGAGGATCTTCGGCAGGAAGCGCTTCTTCTGCTCGTCGGTGCCGTACTGGATCAGCAGCGGGCCGACCATGCCGAGGCCGAAGGGCGAGAGCTGCGGCGCGTTCGCGCGCACCAGCTCCTCTCCGAAGATGTGTCGCTGCGCGATGTTCCAGCCCGGGCCGCCGACCTCCTTCGGCCAGTGCGGCGCGATCCAGCCCTTGGCATACAGGATCTTGTGCCACTCCATGACCTCGGCGTGCTCGTAGTGACCGGCGCCGCGCGCCTTCGACTTGAGGTGAGCCGGCATCGCCGACTCGATCCACGCGCGAACCTCGCGCCGGAACTCGATCTGCTCCGGCGTGTACGACAGATCCATCGAGGGCCTCCTGCTGCAGAGCGGGGTCGGAGACTAGCCCAGCGCGCGCTCCGGGGGTGACCGGCAGTCGCAGTTCCAGACGCGCCCGGTATGCTGCGCGCCATGACTCCCGGCACCGACGAACATCCGAACGCCGTGCTCGCGCGCCGCGCATGGGACGCGATCTCGCGCGGCGACGCCAAGGCCGTGCGCGAGTGTCTTGCGGACGACGTGGTCTGGCGCGCCACGGCGCAGCGCACGCCGTGGGCCGGCGTGCCCGCGGGCCGGACGCGGTCGTGGACCTGCTCGCGCGCGTCGGCGAGGCGTCCGACTTCTTCCAGGCGGAGCTGGTGGACGTGCTGGTGAGCGGCGCGCGCGTGCTCTTCGTCTTCCACGCGTCGTTCCGCCGCGCGGGCCGCGTCGCGGAGCTCGACTACCTGCTGCTCGCGCGCGTCGAGCAGGGCCGCTTCGCGGAGCTGTGGACCGCGCCGCTCGATCCCGCGACGATGGAGAGCTTCTGGGCCGGGCAGAACGTGGAGCTGCGCCGCTGAGGCTCACTGGAAGAGCGCGACCGAGAGCTTCGCGCACAGCGCGCCGACCAGGCCGGCCGCCGGCAGCGTGAACAGCCACGCGGCGAAGATGTCCACCGAGAGGCCCCACTTCACGGCGGACAGCCGCTGCGTCGCGCCGACGCCCATCACCGACGTCGTGATCACGTGCGTCGTGGAGATCGGGAAGCCGAGGTAGGCGGTCGTGAGCAGCACGCTCGACGCCGCGGTCTCCGCCGCGAAGCCGTGCGCTGGCGTCAGCTTCACGAGCCGCATGCCGAGCGTGCGGATGATGCGGCGCCCGCCGGCGTAGGTGCCGAGGCCGATCACGACCGCGGACGAGAGCTTCACCCAGAGCGGCACCTCGAGCGCCGGGATGGCGCCGCCCGCGAACAGCGCGAGCGTGATCACGCCCATCGTCTTCTGCGCGTCGTTCGATCCGTGGCTGAACGCCATGACGGAGGCGGACGCGAGCTGCGCGATCCGGAAGCGCCGCATCAGCGGGCCCGGGTGCGACTTCTGGAACAGCCACAGGATCGCCACCATCAGTGCGATGCCGACCGCGAAGCCGACCAGCGGCGCCAGCATCGTCGGGATCAGCACCTTGTAGAGGATCCCCGACCAGAGCACGTGGTCGGGGCCGGCGGTCGCGATCACCGCGCCCGCGACGCCGCCGATCAGGCAGTGCGACGAGCTCGAGGGCAGCGCCCACCACCAGGTGAGCAGGTTCCAGAAGATCGCGCCGACGAGGCCGCCGAGGATCACCGGCAGCGTGATCGAATCGGGATCGACGATGCCCTTCGCGAGCGTCGCGGCGACGTGGGTCGAGACCAGCGCGCCCGCGACGTTCAGGATCGCGGCGGCGGCGAGCGCGACGTTGGGCGGCACCGCGCGCGTCGAAATCGAGGTCGCGACGGCGTTGGCCGCGTCGTGAAAGCCGTTGGTGTAGTCGAAGAAGAGCGCGGTCACGACGACCGCGACCAGCAGCGGCTCCATCAAGCGTTCTCGAGCGCCACGCCTTCGATCACGTTCGCGACGTCCTCGCAGCGGTCGATCGCGTCCTCGAGGTTCTCGTAGATCTCCTTCCACTTGATCAGCGTCTTGGGATCCTGCTCTTCCTTGAACAGGCGCGCCGTGGCGCCGCGCAGCAGGCGGTCGTTCTGCTTCTCGACCTGCTTCACGGCGCGGCACAGCTCGCGCACGTGCTCGGAGCTCGGGCGGCGCGCGAGCGCGTCGACGGTGGCCTTCATCGCCTGCGTCGCCTCGACGAGGTGCGCCGCCATCTCGAGCGCCTCGGGGCGCGCCTCCTCCACCTCGTACAGCCAGAGCTTGTGGGCGGTCGCTTCGATGTGGTCGAGGATGTCGTCGAGGCGGCTCGAGATGAGGTGGACGTCGCCGCGCTCGATCGGGGTGATGAACGAGGTGTGCAGCATCTCCATCGTGCGCTGGCAGACCGCGTCGGCCTCGTGCTCGACGGTGCGGATGCCCTGCGCTTGGTGCTCGGCCTCGCCGAGCTTTCCGAACATCGTTTGGAGGCGGCGTGCTCCCTCGACGCAGAGCTCCGCGTGCGAAGAGAAGAGCGCGAAGAAGTCGTTCTTCTTGGGGAGCAGGCCCTTCAGCACGGAGTCCTCCGCTCGGATCCGCGCGCTCGATAGCACACTCACGGAAGCTTCACTGGATCTTCACGGACGTCGCGGGTCGCCTAGAAGACGGCGATCGGGTTCACCGGCGACGCGGTGCCGCCGCGCAGCACGAGCGGCGCGATCACGAGCTGGAAGGCGGCGCGTCCGGTCTCCGCGCACGCGCGCGCCAGCGGCTCGAGGTCGAGGTTGTCGAGCAGGTGCAGGCCCATCGCGACGATGCCGACGCCGTGGATCGGCAGCGCGACGCCCTCGACCTGCGACGGGATCACGTCCGAGACGCCGTCGCAGCCGAGCGCGGCCACGCGGCGCTCGAACAGCCAGGGCAGGCAGGCGGCGTGGAGCCCGGCGATCCGCTCGTGCGCGGCCCACGGGCCGCGTGCGCTGCGCAGCGCCCAGCGTCCGGTGCGCACCAGCAGCACGTCGCCCGTCTCGACGCGCACGCCGCAGGCCTGCTCGGCGCGCTCGAGCTCGTCGGGATGGATCGCGTCGCCCGCTTCGAGGTACGGGACGCCGCGCAGCGCGGGCACGTCGAGCAGCACGCCCCGCGTCGCGATGCCGTCCGCGAGCGCGTCGATCGCGCCGTCGAGCGCGCCGTGCGCGGTCACGCGCTCGGCGGAGTAGCCGTTGTAGAGGCGGCCCTCGTGGAAGATGTGGCAGAGCGCGTCCACGTGGGACGTCGCGAAGCCGTGCGACGCGATCGCGAAGTAGTCGCCGCCCCAGCCCTCGCCGGCGGTGCCCGTCATCAGGTGCACGACGGGCCGCGGGTTGTCGGGCGCCGGCTCGACCGGCAGCGGCCGCGCGCACGAGACGGTGCGGCCGAGCTGCACGAGGCGCGCAGCGGCCACGCGCTTCTCGGGCGTGATCCAGTTGAGCGCGCCGAGCTGGTCGCGCTCGCCCCAGCGGCCCCAGTTCGAGAGCGAGCGGTGGAACGCCGCGACGTCGGCCGCCTTCACAGCTTCTCGGGCGCCTCGAAGCGGCCTCGCATGCACTCGGTCCACATCGAGAACAGCGCGCGCTTGGGCAGTCCCAGCGCGCCGAGCGAGTGCGCGATCGGGTGCGTGCCGAGCTCGATGCGCGCGCCGCCGGCGGCGAAGCCGACGCCGCTGCCGCTCTGCGTGAAGCGCGTGCGGTGCGCGACGCCTTCGATCTGCGTGTAGGTCACCGTCTCCTGCTCGGGCAGCGACCTCGATCCGCCGTACGGCACCGAGAACGTGAGCACGTGCGCGCCGTCCATCGCGAGCCGGCAGCGCACGCGCGCGCCCTCGCGGCGGATCTCGATCTGCTCGACCGTCTTCGGGAAGCCCCAGATGGTGCGGCCGGCCTCGCACGTGAACGACTGGTTCACGGGCAGCTTCCAGATCCAGGTACCGAGCCGGCCGCGCGCGAGGTCGCGCCACGCGCCGAGCCACGGGATGCCGCGGCCGACTGGACGACCCAGAGGGCCAGGCGCTGCGCGCCCTGCGTCGCGCGGCCGCACGAAGAAGGTGAGCGACACTTCGTCGTAGTCGCCGAGGTCGTTGTCGCGGTAGTCGATCGCGGCGATCGAGAGCGGCGTGCGGCGCGGCAGCAGCTCCACCACCTCGAACGCGGGCGGCACGATGCTGCGCGCGACGCGCGACGACACCAGGAACGTCGCGACCGCGGTCGACGCGTCGCGCACCTCCACCGGCAGGCGGATCGTGTGGCCCTGGATCTCGTAGCTCTGGAGCGGGGCGCTCGGCGCCGGGGTCTGCAGCATCGCGCGAGCATACTCCGGGCCGGCGCCGAGCGGCGCGCCAAATCAGGCGCTCACGGTTGCCAGGCCTCGAGCTGCGGGAACTCCAGCGACAGCGCGCTCTGGCCGGCCGTGGCTCCGTTGCAGAGCACGAGCAGCGACCCGTCGGCGCGCGGCAGCACCGAGCTCGGCTCGGTGCAGCCCGGCTGCAGCGCCTGCGTGCCGCTCGCCAGCAGCGCGCCGGTGGTCCCGTCGAGCCGCGCGAGCGTCAGCGAGTCGTCCTCGAAGTTGGTGATCGCCGCGCGGATCTCGGCGCCGGCCGCGAACACCGCGAGGCCGAGAGGCGCGGCTCCGGTCTCGATCGAGTCGACGACGGCGGCCCCGGCGCCCGGCGTCCAGAGCAGCACGTCGGCCGCGGCCGAGCCGAACGGCGTCGCCAGGCAGACCTGGGTCGGCGGGCCGGCCGACGCACAGCGCAGCAGGCGCGGATCGACGCCGAGATCGCCCGACTCGATCGCGGCGCCGAAGCCCGTCGTCGGATCCGCGCGGAACGCGCGTCCGGGCTGGCCCGCGGTCGTGCTGCGCGCGGCGATCAGCACTTCGTCCGATCCCGTGGTGAGGAACGCGCTCGCCGCCGCGAAGTTGCTCGGAAGGGCCAAGGTCGCGACGTACGTCGCGCTGCTGAGCGCGTTCGTGCCGGCGCCGGAGTCCTCGAGGAAGAGGCGGCGCACGCCGTCGCTCGTCACCTGCACCGCCGTGTCGGCGTTCGGGTCGCCGTCGCGGTGAACGCCGTCGTAGATCGCGCCGAAACCGATCTGCGTCGCAGCGAAGTCGTTGAGGCCGACCAGCCAGGGCGTCTGGAACGAGCCGGCGCCCTGGTTCCAGCCGCCGAGCCAGTCGTCGGGGCTGTCTGGATCGTCGATCCACAGCGACCCGAGCACGTTGGTGAAGCGGAAGCCGCCGAGCCGCGTGAGGCTCGTCACGAGCCCGAGCGTTCCCCCGAAGACCACGAAGCCGTTGTCGCCGTTCACGGCGAAGTGCGAGCCCGTGACGGGGCCGAACGCGTCCGGCAGCGGCGAGATGGTCTCGGCGCCCGTGACACCGATCGGAATCACGCCCGCGGTCGCCGTCTGCTCGTTCACGAACCGGCAGTGGCGGGACTCGGTCAGCGTCGCGGTCGCGCCTTCGCCCGGGCAGTCGTGACCGACGAGCGCGAAGCCGGGCGTCGCGTTCTCGGTGATGGACGCTTCGCCCTCGAAGGCGAGGACGAGCGTCGTCGTGCCGGCGCCGCCCGCGGTCGCGATCTCGGCCTGGTAGGTGCGGCCGGCCGTCGCCAGCGTGAACGAGAAGACGCCGTCGCCGCTCGACTCGCTCATCACCTTGTCGACGCGGACCGCGAGCGGAGCGGGCGAGGCGAGCGCGTCGCGATCGACGACGATCTGCTCGTCCACGAGCGGGTCGTCGAGCCGGGTGGTGCCGATCCGGAACGCACAGGCGTCGGGGCTCCCGAGCGGCTCCGTCTCGTCGCAGACCGCGCGGCCGTGGATCTCGTAGCTGCAGAAGTCGCAGAAGCCGTTCCAGACGAGCGGCTTGCCCTCGAGGAGGCAGCCGTTGCAGCGCAGCGTGTCGTCGGAGCCGAGCGTGATGTCGTTCCCGGGCGCCTCGCCCGCGACGCTGGCGCGGACGTCTTCCGACTCGACGCTGCAGTCCCGGCAGAAGCACGGCCCCGGGAACACGTCGCAGAAGCAGGCGTCGCGGTCGCTGCAGTAGTACGCCCAGCTCCCGAAGCTCCCGCTCTCCTCGCAGCCCGACGGATCGCCGGGGCCGGGCGCGCCGGGGCAGCGATCGTTGCGGTCGCTGACGCCGTCCCCGTCGCCGTCGGGCGCGAGATCCGCGCCGGCGAGCACGCGGTAGCTGCCTGCACCGGGCGTTGTGGCCGTGACGGTGCAGGTGACCGATCCGCCTTGCGGCGAGGTCGGCACCGAGCCGCGGAACACGATGGGAACGGTGGCCGCGCCCGACGCGCACTCGCCGACGACCACGGCCGGCGCGCCGGTGGAGGCGTCGAAGGCCGAGAACACCAGCCACTCGCCGCCCGCCTCGAAGCGCACCGTGAACTCGACCTCGACGTGGGCCGTCGGGTCGGCGTCGTCGCCGCCCGTCTCGACGCTCTCGAGTTCGATCGCGAAGAGGCCGTCTCCGAGATCGGAGACCGAGACGAACGCGAAGTCGCCGTCGCCGGAGTCGGACGCGGTGGTCTGCGTGCAGCCGTCGGACTCCACCGTGGTGTCGGCGTCGTCGCCGGCGCTCGTCTCGGCCTCCTGGCCCGTGCAATCGATGTCGTCGACGGGGGACAGCTCGGCGTCGGGCGCGGTGCCTTGCGGCGGGTCGGCGCAGGCGCTGGCGAGGAGGAAGAGCACGGCGGAGCCGGCGAGGAGCGGACGGAGGGTTGCGCGCATGACGGCGCCTCCGACCCGGTTGTACGCCGCTCGCGCCACGGCTTTCATGACCATTTCTTGATCTCGGCGGATCGGGGATGCTGGGAGCGGAGACGGTCGTGATCCGATTCGGCGACTTCGAGCTCGACGAGAGCCGGCGCGAGCTGCGGCGCGCGGGTGCGCTCGTGCCGATCCAGCCCAAGGTGCTCGATCTGCTCGCGTTCCTGATCCGGCACCGGGACCGCGTCGTGTCGCAGGCGGAGCTGCTGCGGGCGCTCTGGCCCGATGCCGTCGTGACGCCCGCGTCGCTCGCGCGGGCGCTCAAGGAGACGCGCCGCACGCTCGGCGACGACGGCGCCGCACAGCGCTGGATCCGCACGCACCGCGGCGGCGGCTATCGCTTCGTCGGATCGGTCGAGGCCGCACGCGACGTCGCGCACGATGCCGACTCGGACTACGTCGGCCGCGCCGTGCTGCTCGAGGCGCTCGGCACCGTCCTCGCGCGCGCGAGCCGAGGGCAGGGCGGCGTCGTGCTGCTCGCCGGGCCCGCGGGCATCGGCAAGACGCGCACCGCGAGCGAGCTGGCGCGGCGCGCCGAGCGCGGCGGCGCGCGGATCGTGTGGGCGCGCTGCGCGGGCGCCGAGTTCGCGCCGCCGCTCTGGCCGTGGCGGCGGCTGGTGGCGTCGCTGGGCGGCGCCGAGGCCGCAGCGGCCAGCGCCGGCGACCGCGTCCATCTCCTGCAGGAATCGCTGCGCGCGATCGAGCGTGCCGCGCGGCGCGGGCCGCTCTTGATCCTGATCGACGACCTGCACGAGGCTGACGCCGGCACGGCGTCGCTGCTCGCCGCTCTGGCGCCCGAGTTCGCGGCCCTGCCCGTGCTCGTCGTCGCGTGCTGGCGCGGCGACGTCGTTCTGTGTCGTCCGGAGCTGGCGCGCGAGCGCGCGCGCCTGCAGCGGCAGCCGGGCGTCGTCGAGCACGCGCTCCCGCCGCTCGACGCGGACGAGCTGCGCGCGCTGGTCGCGCTGCGCGCGGGCGCAACGCCGCCCTCTACCGTCGTCGCGGCGCTGCTCGGCGCCACGCAGGGCAACCCGCTCTGGATCGAGGAAGTGGTGCGCGGCGGCGTCGCCGGCGCGTTGGACGCTGCGGCCGTCGACTGGCAGGGCCTCGTGTCGCGCGGTTTCGAGCAGGTGCTGCGCGAGCGGCTGGCGCGTTTCGCGCCGGCGCTGCGCGGCGTGCTGGAGGTCGCGGCGGTGATCGGCGAGGAGCTCGACGCCGGCCTGCTCGCGGCGGTGGCACCGTGCGACGCCGAGCAGGCGCTCGCCGAGGCGCGCCGCGAGGGGCTGCTGCTCGCGTCCGAGCTCGACCCGGCGCGCCACCGCTTCGCGCACGCCGTCTTCCGCGAAGCGCTGCTCGACGGACTCGGGGCCGCGCGGCGCGCCGCGCTGCACGCGACGGTCGCGCGGGCGCTCGAGCGCCGCGACCGCGACGAGCGCGCGATCGAGGCGATCGCGCGGCATTGGCTCGCGGCCGGCGCCGAAGGCGATCCGGCGCGTGCGGTCGAGTGGGCGCAGCGCGCCGGGCTGCGCGCGCTCGCGTCGCAGGGATGGGCCGACGCCGCGCGCCTGTTCGAGCGCGCCGCGGCCCTCGCCGAGCGCGAGGGTGTCGCCACGCCGGAGCAGCGCTGCGAGGTCCTGCTGCAGCTCGCCGAGGCGCGTGCGCGCAGCGGCGATCGCGAC
>QEVM01000328.1 GCA_003576805.1 Pseudomonadota bacterium
GCCGGGCCCGCTCGCGCGCCAGCAGTGCAGCCCGGCGGCCGCGGCGGCGGCGAGCGCGAGCGCCGTCGCGACGTGCAGCGGCCAGCGCGTCTGCGCGCCGCACATCCAGCCGGCGAGCGAGATGCCGGCCGTGAGCTGCGCGAGCCACGCGAGCGGCGGCGCGACCACCGCGAGCACGAGCAGCTTGTCCGCGCGGTCCAGCTCGGGCGACTTCGGCTCGATCGCGAGGGGCTCCTCGACGCTCACGTCCACCTCGGCAGCCAGTAGAGGACCGCGTAGAGCGGCAGCCACACCAACACGACGAAGTCCCAGTAGATGCACTCCTCGCTGACGTCCTCGAAGCGGCGCGGTCCGGGGTTCTGGAACATCCAGAACGTCAGCACGGCGCTCTCGGCCGCGTCGGTCAGCAGGTGCAGCGTGTGGAAGCCGAGCACGAACCACGCGATCGAGCCGTAGGCGTTGCTGTCCCAGCGCACGCCGAGCGCGCCGAACTCGAAGGCGCGCACCACCAGGAACGCGACGGCGAAGCCGTTCTGCACCAGCAGCCAGCGCTGCACGCCGCGCAGGTCGAGCGCGTGGGTCGCCTTCTTCAGCAGGTGGTTCGGCACGACGCTCGCGAGCAGGATCGCGGTGTTCAGCGTGCCCCAGAAGAGATCCGGCGGCGCGTAGGTGTTGGGCGGCCAGTCCGGCTCGACGCCGCGCAGGTAGACCGCGGTCGCGATCAGCATCGCGAACATCGCGCCCTCGATGACGATGAAGCCGAGCGTCGCCCACCACATGAGGCCGCGCGCGCCGAACGCGTGCTTGGGCAGCGACGAGACGTCGAGGTAGGCGCGCGCGCTCACGGCGCCGACGCCTCCGCCGCGGGCGCGCGCTTGGCGTGCGACGGGATCGGCCAGCCGAGCAGCGTCGCGAAGATCGGCACGCTGCCGGCGACGAGGGCCCACGGCGTGAAGATCAGGCCCGCGAAGGTCGCGACCACCGACACCGCGGTGAGGAAGGGGAAGATCGAGGGGCCCGGCAGCTCCTGGTGCAGCTCGGGCTCAGCGTCGACGAGGTTCGTCGTCAGCACGTACGGCTCGTCCGACGGGATGCCGGTGACGAAGTGGTCGCGGCCGCCCGGCGCCCAGCGGCCCTCGCGCGCGACGACCACCGGCGGGTGCAGGAAGCCGTAGACCGGCGGCGGCGAGCTCGTCGACCACTCGAGCGTGTCGGCGTCCCACGGATCGTCGCCGGCCAGCGCGCCGCGCCGCCGGCTCCACACGACGTTCGCGACGAAGAGCGCGACGCCCGCCGCGAGCACGAGCGCGCCGGCCGACGCGACCTGGTTCAACGTCTCCCAGCCGCGCTCGGGCAGGTACGTGTAGACCCGCCGCGGCATGCCATCGAGGCCGAGCAGGTGCATCGGGAAGAAGGTCGCGTGGAAGCCGGTGAACACGACGGCGAAGCTGAGCTTGCCGAGGCGCTCGCTCAGCAGCCGGCCCGTGAGCTTCGGGAACCAGTACGTGATCGCGCCGAGCAGCGGGAACACCGCGCCGCCCACCAGCACGTAGTGGAAGTGCGCGACCACGAAGAACGAGTCGTGCACCTGGAGGTCGAGCGGCACCGAGCCGAGCATCACGCCGGTGAGGCCGCCCAGCACGAACGTCACGACGAAGCCCAGCACCCAGAGCAGCGGCGTGCGGAACACCGGGCGCCCCGCGGCGAGCGTCGCGATCCAGCAGAAGATCTGCACGCCGTTCGGGATCGCGATCAGCAGGCTCGCGGCGGTGAAGAAGCTCTCGCCGAGCTGCGGCAGCCCGGTCGCGAACATGTGGTGCACCCAGAGCCCGAAGCTGATGAAGCCGGTCGCGACCAGCGAGAGCACCAGCGCCGGATAGCCGAACACCGGACGCCGCGAGAAGGTCGCGACGATCGACGACACGAAGCCGAGCGCCGGCACGAAGATGATGTAGACCTCGGGGTGCCCGAAGAACCAGAACAGGTGCTGGTAGAGCAGCGCGTCGCCGCCCTCGGCGGGATTGAAGAAGTGCGTGCCGACGAGGCGGTCGCTCGCGAGGTAGACGCTCGCCAGCATCACGGCCGGCATCGCGAACACGATCATGAACGCCATCACGATCATCGCCCACACGAAGAGCGGGATGCGGTCGAGCGACATGCCCGGCGCGCGCTGCCGGAACGCGGTCACGATCACCTCGACCGCGACGACCAGCGCCGAGATCTCGGTCAGGCTGATCAGCTGCGCCCACACGTCCTGGCGCTTGCCCGGCGTGAACTCGGGCCCGGCGAGCGGCGGATACGAGAACCAGCCCGCGTCGGGGCCGACGTCGAGGAAGAACGAGCCCCACAGCATCGCGCCCGCGAGCACGAACACCCAGTAGCCGAACGCGTTGAGGCGCGGGAACGCGACGTTGCGCGTGCCGACCAGCAGCGGCACCAGGTAGATCGCCATGCCTTCCATCACCGGCACCGCGAACAGGAACATCATCGTCGTGCCGTGCATGGTGAAGATCTGGTCGTAGCGGTCCGGTCCGATCAGCGTGTTGCCGGCGAAGGCGAGCTGCATGCGCATCGCCAGCGCGCCGAGCCCCGCCAGCGCGAAGAAGACGAACGCCGTGACGACGTAGCGCCGGCCGATCTCGGCGTGCGACACCGTCGAGAGCCAGCCGACGACGCCGCGCGGCCGCGACCAAGCCCGCTCGAGTCGCGCGCGCGCGACGGCTTCGGGCAGGGCCGGCTCGCTGCGCTCGCCGAGCCGCGCGCGCGTCACCGCAGGCTCCGCAGGTAGGCGAGCAGCGGCTGGAGCTCGTCGCCCGTCATCGGGATCGCGGGCATGCGCGCGCCGGGCTTCGTGCCCTGCGGATCGAGGATCCAGGCCGCCAGATGGCCGGTGGCGTTCGGGCGCGCGTTCGCCGCGATCCCGCGCCGGCTCGCGAGGTGCGTCAGGTCGGGACCGGTGCGGCCGTTCGCGTCGGTGCCGCGGATCGCGTGACACAGCAGGCAGCCGCGCGTCGCGAAGACCTGCTGGCCGCGCTGCTCGTCCGGCGTCGCGGGCGCTTGCGCGAGCGCGCGCTGCGCGGCGAGCCAGCGCTCGAACTCCGCGGGCGGCTCGGCCACGACGACGAGGTTCATGTTCGCGTGCTGGTGCCCGCAGAACTCGGCGCACTGGCCCTCGTACACGCCGGGCGCGTCGGCGCGCAGCCGGATCTGCGTCGCGCGTCCTGGGATCAGGTCGCGCTTGCCGTGCAGGCGCGGCACCCAGAAGCTGTGGATCACGTCGCCCGCCGAGAGATCGAGGCGCACGACGCGCCCGACCGGGACGTGGATCTCGTTGGCCGTCTCGACGGTGCCGCTCGCGGGCTCGGACGGATACGTGACGCGCCACCACCACTGGAGGCCCGTCACCTCGACGACCAGCTCGTCGGGCCCGAAGGACGCGAGCGCGCGCCCGGTCGCGATGCTGGAGCCGAGGAAGCCGAGCAGCACGAGCAGCGTCGCGCCGAGCGCGGCGGCGACGCCGACGACGAGCCGCCGGTGCAGCGCCGGATCGCTCGCGCGCTGCACCGGCGGCAGCAGCGCGCCGGGCGGCGCCGGCTCGTGCGCGCCGTCG
>QEVM01000329.1 GCA_003576805.1 Pseudomonadota bacterium
ACGTCGAGCAGCGCGAACGCGAGCACCGCGGGCAGCGCGACGCGGTCGGCGAGGCCCGGCGCGAGCGGCTCCACCGCCTGCCCCGCGCGCAGCAGCGCGTTGGTCGTGAACACCGGCACGATGCGGCCGCCGACCAGCGTGACCATCGCGGCGACGCCGTACACCGACGCGCGTAGTGCGGTGGGCGCCACTCCGGGCAGCCAGCCGAGCGCGTCGGCGAGCACGAGCGCGTTGGCGCCTGCCAGCGCGAGCAGGATCACCGGGAACGCCGCGTGGCGCGCGACGCGCGCCGCCGCGATCGACGGCGCGATGGCGAGCGCCAGCGCGGGCAGGAACGCGAGGTCCACGGCCGCGACGAGCAGCGGCGGCCAGAAGTCGGGCGTCGCGAACAGCAGGCGGCCGGCCAGCCAGATCGCGACCAGCGCGCCGAGCCGCGCGCCGCGGATCGCGGGCCGCCCCGTCCAGGCCGGCACCGCCGTCAGCAGGAAGCCCGCGATCGCGGCGCTCGCGAAGCCGAACAGCATCTCGTGCGCGTGCCAGCGCGTCGCGGCCATCCAGCGCGGCGGCGCGGCCCAGCCCGACAGCACCGCGACCCAGAGCGCCGTGAACGACGCCACGTGCAGGCTCCCGAGCAGGAAGAAGGGACGGAATCCGCGGTCGAGGAGGGCGCTCGGCATGGCGCCAGGGTGAGCGCGTCAGGCGCTGTCCGCCAGATCTGCCACGGGCAGCTCGACGCGGAAGGTGGTGCCGATGCCCGGCGCGGAGCGCACCGACAGCTCGCCGCCGTGGCTGCGCACGATCTGATAGGCGATCGAGAGGCCGAGCCCGGTCCCCTCGCCGACGCGCTTGGTCGTGAAGAAGGGATCGAAGATGTGGCCCATCACGTCGGGCGCGATGCCGACGCCCTCGTCCTCGACCGAGACGACGACGCGGTCACCCGCGCGCGCGGTCGCGATGCGGATCGCCTGCCCGCCCGCCGTCGCCTGCGACGCGTTGATCACGAGGTTCAGGAACACCTGCTTGAGCTCCTGCGAATCGCCCCGCACGGCGGGGATCTCGCCGTAGCGGCGCTCGATCGCGGCGCTGCCGCGCAGCTGCGGCGCCGCGACGCGCAGCACCGCGTCGAGCAGCGGGTGCAGCTCGACGACCTCGCGCGGGCCGCCGCCGGCGTGCGAGAAGCTCTTCACGTCGCGCACGATCGACACGACGCGGTCCACGCCGTCGAGCGACTCGTCCACCAGCTCCTCGCCCTCGCGGATCGCGCCCTCGACCGCGGCCCGCTGCGCGGCGGGCAGCTTCTCGCCGAGACCGCCGAGCAGCGCGCGCAGCGCGCCGAGGTTGGCGCGCACGTAGGTGATCGGGTTGTTGATCTCGTGGGCGATGCCGGCGGCGAGCTGGCCGACCGCCGCGAGCCGCCCCGACGTGATGAGCCGGCTGCGCAGCCCGGCGATCTCGCGCAGGTCGCGCGCGACGAGCACCAACCCGATCGGGTGGTGTTGCTTGTCGCGCAGCATCGCGGTCGAGATCGACACCGGGAAGCGGCCCGCGTGGCGCGACGCGAGCGTGCACTCCTGCTCGGAGAGCGCATCGCGCGCGTCGAGCTGCGCCTCCGGGATCAGGTCGGCGATCGCGTGGCCCTCGAGGTCGCGCGCCGCGACGCCCGCGAGCCGCGCCATGCCTTCGTTCACCGAGCGGATGCGCCCGTCCAGGCGGAGCAGCGCGACGCCGTCGGGCAGGATCGCGAGGATCTCGGATGCGAACGTGCCCGGCGCGAGCAGCGAGTAGCCGTAGCGGAGGAAGCCCCAGGCGATCGACGCACCGAGCAGCGTGAAGGAGATCGTGCCGAGCCGCGGCGGCTGGTGGCCGAACAGCGGCATCAGGCCGTCGGTGAGCGACGCCACGACGAGCGGCACGCCGATGCCCGCCATCAGCCAGCGCGCCTGTGCGCGCTCGCCGGCGCTCTTCGAGGCGCGCAGCTCGCGGAAGCCGACGGCGAGCGCCGCGCCGAGGCAGCTCACCGTGAAGACGTAGAAGAGCGGATAGGCCGGGCCGAACACGTAGCCCCAGCCCCAGCTCGTGCGCACGACGGCCGCGTGCACCCACGGCGTCGCGAGGTCGAGCGCGAAGAAGCCCGCCGAGATCGCGTACAGCGCGGGCACGAGGCGCGCCACGCGCCGCGCCGGCTGCCCGGTGAGCTCGAGGAACAGGTGCAGCGCGAGCGGCCCGATCGCGACCCAGCCGATCGACGAGAGCTTCACGAGCCACAGCACGCTGCGCGGATCGCCGGACGCGTTCCACAGCACCTCGCAGAATGCCCAGACCGCCGCGCCGCCCGTGAGCAGCGCGCCGAGCCGCGTCGCGCGGTGGCCCGCGCTGCGCGCGAACACGGCCACCGTGAGCATCGCCGAGCTCACGCACGCGACGAGCGGAACGAGGAGATAGAAGTTCACCCTGCCGCCGACCCCACTGCGTCCGGTGCACGATCGGTCCGCGCGGGCGGCTGCTTGAAAGGTGCGTGCCCCGCGCACCGACCTGCGCGCGCGCTGCCGGCTTCGCGCGGACCGCTTGCCGTCGCGCTGCGCATGCGTCATCACCCTGCGCCCGGCGCGCCACTCCGCGCCACGCGCGTCCACCTTCCTGCCAGAGGCCGGGCGCCGGTCTCGGAGGTACACGGTTGTCTCGGGCGTCTCGCCAACGATCGACTCGCGAGCAGCGCACGCGCGCGATCGCGGCGTGCGCGCGCGGCCTGCTGCTCGGCGCGTCGTTGGCGGCGGCGCTGCCCGCGCACGCGGCCCGCGTCGTGGACCTGCGCTTCGGCTCGCACCCGGGCTACGCGCGCATCGTGATCGAGACGGATGCGCCGGCCGCGCACGAGGTGGTCGCGCTGCCGGACGCGACACCGGACGAGGTCGCCGTGCGGATCGCTGCGGCGAGCGATGCGCGCGAGATCGCAGCGCCCGCGGACGGCGTCGCGTCGCTGCGTCTCCTGCCGCAGCCGGACGGCTCGACGCTCGCGCGCATCCGCGCGCCGGGGCCGGTGCGCGTGGAGACGCAGGCGCTCTCCGAGCCGGCGCGCGTCGTGCTCGACCTGCGCCGCGGCGCCGCGGCGGAGAGCGTGGCGGCCGCGCCCGAGCCCGCCGCCGAGCCGCGTGCGCCCGCGCAGGAGGAGGACGAGGCGGCCCCGCCCGCCGAGGAAGAGCTCGTGATGCCCGCCGTCGAGGCGCCCATCGAGATCGCGGCCGCTCCCCCGGCCGAGGAGGCGCCGCAGACGGCGCCCGCTCCGGAGGCGCCGCCGTCGCAGCCCGCGTCCGACACGGCGGAGGCGTCGCCCGAGACGGCCTCGCCGGCGCCGCCGACTCCGCTCGTGCCGGAGGAGGAGCCTCCGCCCGTCGCAGCGCCGCCTCCGCCGCCGCCCAGCGAGGCGGCCGAGCGCGACGACCCGGGGACGGCTCTCCAGGACGCGGAGGTGCGGTCCGTGGCGCTCTGGCTTGCGCTCGGCGCCGGCCTCGCGTTCCTCGCCCTGGCCCTCGCGCGCCGCCGCCGCGCGGGTCCGGCCGCCGCCGAGGGCGCTCGCGCCGAGGCGACCGCGACCGCGCCGG
>QEVM01000330.1 GCA_003576805.1 Pseudomonadota bacterium
GCACGTCGCGTCGGCCGGTGCGCGCGCGCCGAGGAAGCGGAGCTGCGCGCCGCCGAGATCGCGCTCGGTGCGGAAGTCGCCCTCGCCGAGCGCGCGCTCGGCGGCGGCACGCGCGGCGACGAGCGCCTCGCCCCGCGAGCGCCACAGCAGTGCGGCGTGCGAGCCGTCGCTGCGCGCGCGCAAGACGCCCGCGACCACGAGCCGCTGCTTCGCCCGCGTCAGCGCCACGTACAGCGTGCGCACCGCCTCCGCCTCCTCGACGCGCGCGCGGCGCGCCTCGACGGCCGGATGGCCGAGTGACGCGATCCCGCCGCCGGCCGCGCAGCGCCACTCCGCGACGTCGCCGCACAGCTCGACGTCGAGCGGGCCCGCTGCGCCGCGGCCGCGCTCCTTGTGCGTCTGCATCAGGTAGACGTGCTCGAAGTCGAGCCCCTTGGCGCCGTGGATCGTCATCACCTGCACCGCGTCCTCGTCGGGATCGCGCGGGCGGCCTTCGTACGTCTCCGCCGTCTCGCCATCGTCGGCCCGCAGCGCGCGCAGCACCGCCGCGACGTCGCCGGCGCACTCTTCCAGCATGCCTTGCAGCTCGCGGAAGAAGCGCGCCAGGTTCGCGACGCGGAACGCGCCGGGATGGCGCGCCGCCTCCGTCGCCTCGAGCAGCGTCCAGGTGCGCAGCCGCTCGACGAAGACGTCCACGGGGTCGCTCGCGAACGAGCGCCGCAGCGCGCGCAGCACCTCGATCGCGTGCACCAGGCTCGCGTCCCAGCCGGCCAGCGCGGCGAGCCCGGGAATCGCGAGGCGCGCCACCTGCTCCGCGGCCGCCGCCGCGATCTCGCGCACGCGCGCCAGCGCCGCGTCGCCGCCCTCGATCGCTTCGCTCGCGGCGCGCGGCAGGCCGTCGCGCCACAGCGGCCGCCAAGCCGCGTCGGGCACGCCGACCCACGCCGAGCGCAGCGTCGCGACGAGCGCGATCGCGTCGTGCGGGTCGAGCACCAAGCGCGCGAGCGCGGCGGCCTCGCGGATCTCGCGGCGCCGGTAGAAGCTGCGGTCGCGGTCGAACTCGTACGGCACGCCGGCGCGGCGCAGCTCGCCCAGGTAGTCGTCGAGATTCGAGGTGGCGCGGAACAGGACCGCCATGCGCTTCCACGCGACACCGTCCGCGTGGCGGCCCACGAGATCGGCGGCGAGGTGGCGCGCTTCGAGCGCCGCGGCGGCCTCGGACTTGGGCTCGACGAACGCCGCCGCGTCCGCGTCCCAGTCGAGCGTCCACCAGTACTCGACCGCCGGCGCGGCGTCGCGCGTCGCGGCCGCGCCGCGTGGCGCGCTCGGCAAGAGCCGTTGGAACGGGGGCTGCACGCCGTCGGCCGCGAGCATCACGGGCGCCACCGCGCGCTCCACCTCGTCGAGCACGGCCGGCAGCGAGCGGTAGTTGACGCACAGCGCGTGGCAGGCGGCGCCGGGCAGCCGCGCGACGCGCTCGACGAAACGCATGTACGCCGCGATGTCGGCGCTGCGCCAGCCGTACACCGACTGCTTGGGGTCGCCCACGAGGAACAGGCCCGGCCGCTCGCCCGCGTCGCCTTCGAGCGCGAGCGCGGCGACGACGTCGCACTGCATGCGGTCGGTGTCCTGGAACTCGTCCACCAGCAGCTGATCGATCTGGCGGCGCTCCTCGGCGGCGACGGCGGGATGGCGCACGAGCAGCTCGCGCGTGCGGCGCAGCAGCGCGTCGAAGCTCTCGGCGCCCGCCTCGGCGAGGCGTTGCTCGACGCGCGCCAGCAGCGCGGCGACCACCCGGTGCAGGCGCGCGAGCCGCTCGGCGTCGATCTCGAGCGCGTGCACGACGCGCGGCAGGAGCCCGCGGGCCGCCTCGGCGACTGCCTGCACCGCGCTCTCGCCGAGCGCCGCCCTCTCGCTCGACGTGAAGTGGGGCTTCGCCCACTCCTGGATCCGCGCCACGCGCCCGCTCCACGCGTCGCGGAGCGAGCCCACGACGCGCGCGAGCTCCGCGGCGGTCGCGGGCGCGTCGGCGAGCGCGCGCAGCGACGCGTGCACCGCGTCCAGCGTCTCGAGCGCCTTGCCGACGCGCGACGCCTTCGCGAAGCGCCCGTCCTCCGCCGCCGCCAGCGCGACGAGCGGCTCGCGCAGCGCCTCCGCCCAGGCGCGGATGCGCTCCGGCGCGAGCGGGTCGGCCGCGAACGCCGCGGCCGGCACCGCGGCCGCAGCGAGCGCGCTCACGATCTCCTCCAGCTCGGGCGCGCCGACGCCGTCCGGGAGCAGCGCTTCGAGGTCCGCGTCGCCCTGCTCGGCCATCGCGGCGAGGCGCTCCTCGAGCGCGGCGCGCACGGCCGCGGCCCGCTCGTCGCCGCGCGCGTCGACCGTGAAGCGCGGGTGCAGCCCCGCCTCGATCGGGTGGGCCGCGAGCAGGCGGCGGCAGAAGGCGTGGATCGTCTGCACCTGGAAATGGTCGAACGCGGCGAGCAGCGCGCGGGCGCGGCGCGCGAGCGCGGCCGGATCGGAACCCGCGTCCTCGGGGTCGAAGTTCAGGACCGGCTCGCCGCGCGCCACGGCGGCAAACGCGGCGAGCGTGCGCGACTCCATCTCCGCGGCCGCGGCCTCCGTGAAGGTGATCGCGACGCAGCGCGAGAGGACGCGCTCGGCGACGCGCTCGGGTGTCGCTTCGCGGAGGCCGGGAGCGGCCAGCGCGCGCTCCGCGCGCAGCCAGCCGGGGCCCACGCTCCAGGCGAGCACGCGCGCGACGAGCACCGTCGTCTTGCCCGTGCCCGCCCCGGCCGAGAGCACGACCGGCGCGTCGAAACGCGTCACCGCCGCGCGACGCGCGCGCGCGTCGGCTTCGCGCTCGGCGATCGAGTCGCTCACGCGCTCTCCTCCGTCGGCGGCGCGGCGCGGCGGCCGAGCAGGAAGAGGTCGAGCGCGACGCGCTCGGCCGGCGCCCGCGCCGCGCGATCGGGCGCGAGCGCCGACGCCCACTCGCGCAGCCGCCGGCGCGGACCGCTCTCGCCCTGCTGGCACGCCGCCGCCACCTCGCACCACTCGCACGCGAGCGGCTTGCCGCCGTCCGGCTCGACGAGGCGCGGCAGGTGCACGCCCGCGTCGGCCGCCGCCAGCACGCTGCGCACGGCGGCTTCGAACGCGGCGCCCAGCTCGGCGTCGTCGGACGCGCACGCGGCGCTGCGCGCGGCGGCGTACTCGACGTCGCCGAGATGGAGCAGGCGTCCCGTCGCGACGCCGCCTGCCTGCGCGGCGCCGCGCGCGTACGCGACCGCCTGGAGCGCGCGGCCCTGCGCGACCGCTTCGACGAGCGCGCGCCGGCGCGTGTCGTCACGGGCAGCGTCGCGCAGCGGAGCGCCGGTCTTGTAGTCGGTGAGCCGCAGCGCGCCGGCGACGGCGTCCACGCGGTCCGCGCGGAAGCCGACGCGCCGCTCGCGGCCGTGCGCGTCGCGCACCGCGACCGCGCCCTCGAGCTCCGCGCCGACGACGGCGACGCCGGCGGGGTCGCTCCAGTCGGAGTCGCGCGCGACCGCGAGCGGCGCCTGCGCCCAGCGCGCCAGCGCGCGCGCGAAGCCGTCGA
>QEVM01000331.1 GCA_003576805.1 Pseudomonadota bacterium
GCGATGGGCGGCGACGCCGCTCCCGCCGCACCGCTCGCCGCCGCAGCCGCGCTCTCGCGCAGCACCGACATCCGCCTGCTCCTCGCGGGCGACCGCGCGCTGCTCGAGCCCGAGCTCGCGCGGCTCGGCGCGCACGTGGCGCGCGTCGAGATCCTGCACGCGCCCGACGCGGTGCCGATGGACGAGCACCCGCTGCACGCGGCCGCGCGCACGCAGTCGTCGCTCGCCGTCGCGGCGCGCGCGGTCGCGGAGGGGCGCGCCGAGGCGCTGGTGTCGGCGGGCAACACCGGCGCGCTGCTGATGCTCGCGGCGCGCGCGATCCCGCGCCTGCCCGGCGTGCGCCGCACCGCGCTCGCCGCCGTCTACCCGACACTGCCGCGCCCGCACAATCCCGATCCCTTCGCGCTGCTCCTCGACGTCGGCGCGAACCTCCAGTGCACGCCCGAGGACCTGCTCCAGTTCGCGGCGATGGGCAGCGCCTACGCCGCGCGCATCTCGAAGGTCGCGCGCCCGAGCGTCGGGCTGCTCAACATCGGCGAGGAGGCGTACAAGGGCGACGCGCTGCTGCGCGCGGCGCACGAGGCGCTCGCGCGCGCCGAGCGGATCGCGTTCCGCGGCAACGTCGAGGGCAAGGACGTGCCGCTCGGCGCGGTCGACGTCGTCGTGTGTCCCGGCGTGATCGGCAACGTCGTGCTGAAGCTGCTCGAGAGCATGGGCGAGGTGCTGCTCGCGATGGGCGACGCGGTCTGGCGCGAGCGGCTGCGCTGGCGCGCCGGCCGGCTGCTGCTGCGCGACGGCCTCGCGCGCGTCTCGAACCTGCTCGACTACGCGAGCTACGGCGGCGCGCCGATCCTCGGCTTCGAGCGCATCGTGATCAAGGCGCACGGCCGCTCGCAGGCGCGCGCGCTCGAGAACGCCGTGAAGGTGGCCGCGAAGGCGGTGCGCGACGACGTGTGCGGCGCGATCACCGCCGAGCTGGCGGAGTCGGCGGCATGAGGCCGTACGTGCTGCTCGACCGCGACGACACGCTGGTGCGCGACGTGGGCTATCCGCACCGCGTCGAGGACTATCACCTGCTCGCGGGCGCCGGGGCCGCGCTGCGCCGGCTCGCGCAGGCGGGCTACCGGCTCGCGCTCGTGACGAACCAGAGCGGCATCGGACGCGGCTACTACGGCTTCGCGGAGTTCGCGCGCTTCCAGTCGCTGCTCTACGCCGACCTCGCGCGCGAAGGCGTCGCGTTCGACGCCGCGTTCCTGTGTCCGCACCGGCCCGACGAGGGCTGCGCGTGCCGCAAGCCGATGCCGGGCCTCGTGCTGCGCGCGCGCGACGTGCTCGCGATCGACCTGCGGCGCAGCTGGTTCGTCGGCGATCGCGAGAGCGACGTCGAGTCGGCGCGCCGCGCGGGCTGCGGCGGCGCCGTGCGCGTGGGCGTCGCGGACCCGCGCGCGGCGAGCGACCGCCTCGCCCTCGAGGCGCGAGACCTCGCCGGCGCCGCCGACGCGATCCTCCGCTACGGCACGCCGTAGATCGGGTGCGTCTGCGGGATCACCCGCACGTCGCGCAGGATGCGCTCGGCCGCCGCGGCGAGCGCGAGCACGCGGCCGGGCGCGGGGCGCTCCGCGACGCCGCCGCGCGGCGTGACCGGCTGCAGCACGAGCACGCTGCGCGGCGCCGTGCGCGCGATGCGCCGCGCCGCTTCCAGCACCTCCTCGTCGCGCGTCGCGGGCGTCACGACGATCTTCACGAACACCTCGGGCGCGCGCGCGGCGACGCGCAGGAAGGCCTCGTGCTCGTCGTGGAAGTCGGGGCGCTGCGCTTTCCACGACTCGCCCGCGCGGCGCACGTCGCTCGCGAGCTTCCAGTCCATCGCGACGAGGTCCACCTGCTCGACCACCTGCGCGAGCGCGGCCACCGCGAGCCCGTGCGTCTCCAGGTGGATGCGCGGGCCGCGCCCGCGCAGCGCCGCCGCGAGCGCCGCCACGACCTCCGGCTGCAGCAGCGGCTCGCCGCCGGTGATCGACACGAACGCGTGTGCGGCGAGCTCGAGCCGCTCGGCCGCCGCCACGATCGCGGCGATCGGCACGGGGTTGGGCAGCGTCTCGAACGCGCCCGCGCCGCGCTTCGTCTCGAGCCGGCACGTCTCCGCGGGCTTCCAGGTGTGCGGGGAGTCGCACCAGCGACAGCGCAGGTCGCACGCGCCCAGCCGGATGAACAGGGTCGAGGCGCCGACGTGCGGCCCCTCGCCCTGCACCGACGAGAACACCTCGACGAAGTTGCCCTCCGCCGCGGCCGGAACGGTCAGCCCTCGAGGATCGAGCGGCCCATCGCGATCTCCGCCACGACTTCGTCCACGCGCTCGGGATGTGCCGCCGCGTCCGCGATGCGGAAGCGCGCGACGTGATCGGGATCCGGCAGCGCGGTGACCCAGTCGAACTTCGAGCCGAGGTGCTCGACCATCGAGCCGACGTCCAGCACGCGCCGCGCCGTGCTCTCGTCGGCCGTGAGCACGAAGCGGTCGCCGCCTTCCGTCCAGGCCAGCGAGAGGTCGGCGCGGTAGCGCTCGCGCGCGACGCGCGCCGCGAGGTGCAGGTCCTTGTCCGGCGGCATCGGCACGCGCACCAGCGCGTGCCCGCCGAAGTGGACGATGCGGAAGTCGCGTTCGGCGACCCACTCCACCTCGTCCGGGATCGCCGGCACCGAGACGCGCGCCGCCTGGCGCGCGAGCTCCGACGGACGCCCCACCAGCAGCGCTTCCAGCTCGGTGCGCCGCTCGCCGTGGCGCGCCGCGAGCTGCGCGAGCCGCGACCACCACAGGCGGCCCCAGCGCGCGTAGTCGTGCGCGGAGAAGCGGCCGGTCAGCAGGTCGACGAGCTTGTCGGAGAAGCGGCTGCGGCGCGTGCACACCGAGAGCACCACGGCGAGCGGGCTGCCCGCCGCGGAGTCCACGTGCACGTTCTCCGCGCCGATTGCCGAGCGCATCGCCTCGAGGTCCTCCGGCGGCCACTCGTGGTGGTCGTACCAGACGAGCCGCTCGCGGTAGAGCGACGCCGTCTGCAACGTCTCGCGCACCGGCCGCGCGCTGAAGCCGACCACCACGATCGGCGTGTCCTCGCGCAGGTCGGTCGCGATGCTGCGGAAGAAGTTCATCAGCTCTTCCTGCGGGTAGATCCAGATGCCCTCGATGAGGCGCAGATCCCGCGCGAGCAGGACCGCCGCCGCCACCGACTCGCGGTCGGCGTGAGCGAGGATCGCGGCGCGCCGGCGCGGCGGCCGCGGCGGCGGGCGCACGTCGGGCTCGGGATCGCCCTTCGCGAGCCGCGCGCGGCGGCGCTGCTCGCGCTCCTGACGGAGCAGGCGGTCCTCCTCGCTCTCCGGCTCGCCCTCCTCTTCCTCTTCGTCGTCGTAGGCGGGCTCCACCGGCTCGACGAGATCGGGCACCTCCGCGAGCTCGGCGATCGCCTCCTCGAGCTCGAGCGGCTCCTCCTCGCCGTCGTCGCCTTCCTCGGCGGCGATCACGGGACGCACCGAAGTGTCGCGCTCGCGCGGGCGCTCGCGCTCGCCGCGATCGCGGTCCCGGTCGCCGTC
>QEVM01000332.1 GCA_003576805.1 Pseudomonadota bacterium
TCGATCGTACGGTCGTCGACATAGACCTGGTCGTCATAGGCCGCATCCATCAGCGCGTCGCGCGTCTTCACCACGCCGGGACGATGGGCGAGCGCCTGGTTGAGATCGCCCGGCGCGGGTCCGTCGGCGAGCCGCTCCGCCTCGCGCCACAGGCGCGCCCGCACGGCGGCGTCCTCGATCGGCTCGCGCAGCCCGACCAGGCGCGCGAGCACGCGCGCGACGTTGCCGTCCACGATCGGCGCGGCGCGGTCGAACGCGATCGACGCGATCGCGCCCGCCGTGTAGCGGCCGATGCCGGGCAGCCGCTGCAGCGCGTCCGGCTCCTCCGGCAGCCGGCCGGCGTGCTCCGCGACCACCTGCTCCGCGGCGCGCTTCAAATTGCGGGCGCGCGAGTAGTAGCCGAGCCCGGCCCACTGCGAGAGCACGTCGTCGAGGTCGGCGCTCGCGAGCGCGCCGACCGTCGGGAAGCGCGCGAGGAAGCGCTCGTAGTACGGGATCACCGCCTCGACGCGGGTCTGCTGGAGCATCGTCTCCGAGACCCAGATCGCGTACGGATCGCGCGTGCGGCGCCAGGGCAGGTCGCGCCGCGCGACGCGATACCACGCGAGCAGCGCGTCGCGCAGCGGCGCTACGGCGTCGCCGCCGCGATCCGATCCATCACGCGCTCGCGCAGCCACTTCGCATCCCACCACTCCACCGGGTCCACGTACACGCCGCGCAGCAGGATGGCGAAGTGCAGGTGGTCGCCGCCCGCGAGTCCCGTCTGCCCCGACTGCCCGAGCACCTGCCCCTTCTCGACGAGGTCGCCGTGCGCGACGTCGATGTTGGAGAGGTGTCCGTAGAGCGAGTGCAGGCCGAGGCCGTGGTCGAGGATGACGCAGCGCCCGTAGATGCCGAGCTCGTCCGCGAAGATCACCTTGCCGCGGTTCGCGGCCGTGATCGGCGCGCCCGCGAGCGACGCCAGGTCGTAGCCGTAGTGGATCGACTCGGAGACCTTCTCGCCCTCGACGAAGTAGCTGCGGCGCTCGGCGAACGAGCTCATCACCTGCGAGTCCTTCATCTGCTCGAAGGCGCCGTCCCAGAGCGGCTCGTCCGCCGTCTGCGCGATCACCTCGCGGATCTTCGCCTCGTTCTCCTTGCGGATGCGCGTGTTGATCTCCTGGAAGGTCTTCACCCCGTCGCCGTCGAAGGCGACGCCGGTCGCGCCGGCCAGGTCGGGCACCTTCTCCTCGAGGAAGCGCTTCGAAAGCACGATCTTCTCTTCGGGATACACGCGGCCCTTGATCTCGATCTGGGGCGTGCGCTCGGCGCGGTTGCCCGCATGGTCGATCGCGACGAGCCGGACCTTCACGTCGCTCTCCAGCTCCTGCGAGAGCGGGAAGAGCACGAAGCGGCGGCCCGCCGGGACGTCGTCGCCGGGCGGCTTCATGCCGGGATGGAACGTGCCGTCGCCGACCTCGACGCCGTCGCGCTCGGTGTCGTCGGAGACCTCGTACGCGATCGCGACCGAGCCGGCGCGGCGCGCGTACACGACGCCCGGCGCGATCGACAGCGACGGCGGGCGGAAGTCCACCGAGACCGGCACCTCGACGACCGCCTCGTTGCCGCGCCCGAAGTCGCGCCACGCGAGGTCACGCGCGGTGATGCGGAGCTTCGCGTCGCCCTGCGCGAGGCCGAGCGCCTTGGCGTCGATCGACAGCTCCGCCTGCGCCGTCTCGGCCGTGTCGCCGACGAACGGGAGCAGGCTTCCGCCGAACTCGCGCGCCGCGAGCGGCGCTTCGCCGCCCGCGTGCACGAGCACCGCGGAGAGGCTGCGCACGCCGGCGCCCGCGTCGCTGAGCTGGACGGGCACGGCCTTCGCCGTGTTGCCGAGCGCGACCGGCGTCGGCACGACGACCGCCGGCGGCGTTCCCTCGCAGCGCGCGAAGCCGGCCGCCAGCACGACGCCGACGACGAGCAACAGAACGACGACCCCGATGGATCGCATGATGATCCCCTCTCACCCCGATGCCGCGCCATCTTAGGAACTGCGGCCGCCGCGCGCCCGCCGCGTTGACGCCGCAGCGCCGCTCTTCCATCCTGCGCCGTCGATGCACCCGTGCCCGGAGAACCGCGCATGCAAAGCCCCCTGCGACGCCTCGTCCTCGTGCGCCACGGCGAGACCGACGCCAACTCGGCGGAGCGCCTGATCGGAAGCGGCGACCCGAGCCTCTCCGCGCTCGGCCGCGATCACATGCTGCGCGCGCGCGCCGCGCTGACGGGACACGTGGTCGACCTCGTCGTCGCGAGCCCCGCGCGCCGCGCGTTCCAGTCGGCCGCGGTGCTGACCGGCGGCGCTCCGGTGCGGCTCGAGCCCGACTTCCGCGAGATCCACTTCGGCCGCTGGGAGGGCCGCTCGCTCGCCGAGGTCGAGTCGGCGGACCCCGTCCTCTACCAGCAGTGGCGCGACGGCAGCGCCGACTTCGAGTATCCGGGCGGCGAGCTGCGCGCCGCCTTCCGGGCGCGCGTCGCGCGCGGCCTCGAGCGCCTGTTCGCCTCGGGCGCGACCGGTGCGCTGGTGATCGCGCACAAGGGCGTCGTGCGCGAGATCGCGCGCGCGCTCGAATGCGAGGTCGCCGAACGCGACCGCCCCGCGCTCGGCGAGGCGATCGTGTTGACGCGCGAGGGCAACGGCCGCTGGATGCAGGGCACGCGCTCGAGCAACCCGACCGGCGTCGAGATCGCCGCGCCGGTGCAGGTCGCGCGCTGAGCTAGCTCCCGCCGCGCTCCGCGAACAGCCAGCCGGCGAGCCAGCGCGTGATGCGCGGCATGACGACGTACGCCAGCGAGAACGTCATCAGGCCCGAGAGCACGAACGCGCGCACGGCGAGCGGCGCGTCGCCGAGCAGCGGCCACGACAGCACCGACCAGAACGTGATCACCGGGAACGCGGCGAGCCAGGTCGCGAGCGCGATCTTGTGACGCGGCGGCGGGCTCGCGCCGGCGAGGTCGGTCTCGAACCAGGACTCGAGGCCGGTCCGCATCTCGAAGCGGGGCGGGCGCGACTCGTGCTGCGCGATGTGCGCGAACACCTGCCTCGACTCCTCGGAGGCGTACCAGCGGTCGCGGTTCGCCTGCGAGTCGAACTTGATCACGATCTTGTACTCGGGCCGCGCGCCGGCCGGCGGCTTCAGCACCGTGATGCCGAGCTGGCCCGGGAAACGCAGCGCGGTGTCGACGGCCCGCGCGAGCGCGCGCTCGAACTCGCGGACGCGCGCCGGGTGCGCGGCGCGCGACACCACGACGGTCGACACGTCGCGCGCGCCGGCCGCGGAAGGCGTGTCGTTCGCGTCGCTCACGAGCGCCGAGGATCGCCGACGCGCCGCCGCTTGTCGCCGGGCGCGCCGCCGCGCAGCGCGCGAGATTTCGCGAAGACGCGGGCGTTCCGCGCTCAGTGCGCGGGCGGCGTCTCCACGTCGCCGGGCTCGGGCTCGTGCGTCGCGTCGGGCAGCGTGTCCGGCGCGAAGACCGGCGGCGCGTCGGGCGCGGGCTCCATCACGGGCGGCGCCGGCTCCGCGGGCGGCGGCGCCGCGACG
>QEVM01000333.1 GCA_003576805.1 Pseudomonadota bacterium
TCTTCTGCACGCCGGACGGGCGGCCGTTCTACGGCGGCACCTACTACCCGCCCGAGCCGTGCGGCGTGC
Organism: Pseudomonadota bacterium; assembly: GCA_003576805.1. Taxonomy (GTDB): domain Bacteria; phylum Myxococcota_A; class UBA9160; order UBA9160; family PR03; genus PR03. Next base: position 70 of record QEVM01000333.1, read on the forward strand.
GCTGGGACGCGCTGCTCGCGCGCGAGCTCGGCTGGTCGCGGACGCGCGTCGCGCGCGCGCGCGCGGGCGGCGCGATCCGCATCGAGGCGCACGGACACGCGCGCACCGTCGCGCACGGCGACGCGCTGCGCGTCGTCATGCCGTGACCGAGTGCGCCGCTAAGCTCGCCGGATGCACGCCGCAAGCGATCGGCCGACCAACCGCCTCGCGCACGAGAGCAGCGCCTACCTCCGCCAGCACATGCACAACCCGGTGGACTGGCATCCGTGGGGCGCGGACGCGATCGCGCGCGCGCGCGCCGAGGACAAGCCGCTGCTCGTCTCGATCGGCTACAGCGCGTGCCACTGGTGCCACGTGATGGAGCGCGAGTCGTTCGAGGACGCCGCGACCGCGGCCAAGATGAACGAGCTGTTCGTGCCCGTGAAGGTGGATCGCGAGGAGCGGCCCGACGTGGACCGCATCTACATGGACTTCGTCGTGCGCACGACGGGCCACGGCGGCTGGCCGATGACGGTCTTCTGCACGCCGGACGGGCGGCCGTTCTACGGCGGCACCTACTACCCGCCCGAGCCGCGCCACGGGCTGCCGTCGTTCCGCGAGCTGCTCGACGCCATCGCGCGCGCGTGGACCTCGCAGCGCAGCGAGGTCGAGCAGAGCGCGGCGCAGGTGGTGTCGCAGCTCGCGCGCCGGCCGCAGGGCGTCGCGTCGAACCCGCCCGGCGCGCACAGCCTCGTCGCGGCGGCGGGCGCGCTGCTGCAGAGCGCCGACCGCGCGCACGGCGGCTTCGGAACCGCGCCGAAGTTCCCGACGCCGACCACGCTCGAGGCGCTGCTCGCGGCGCTCGACGTCGTGCCGGACGACGCCGCCGAGGACGCGCTCGCGCACCTCGTCGTGACGTGCCGCGAGATGGCGCGCCGCGGCCTCTTCGACCAGGTCGGCGGCGGCTTCCACCGCTACTGCGTGGACGCCGAATGGACCATCCCGCACTTCGAGAAGATGCTCTACGACCAGGGTCAGCTGCTGCGCGTCTACGCCGAGGTGTGGCGGCGCACCGGGTGCGAGGACGGCGAGCTCGTCTGGCCGATCCACGAGACCGTCGCGTACCTGCGGCGCGAGATGGCGGCGCCCGACGGCGGCTGGTACGCGAGCCAGGACGCCGACAGCGAGGGCGAGGAAGGCAAGTTCTACGTCTGGACGCCGCAGCAGGTGAAGGAGGCGCTCGGCGCCGAGCGCGGCGAGGCGTTCCGCGCGGCGTACGGCGTGACCGCCGGCGGCAACTTCGAGCACGGCACGACGCAGCTCGTCGACCTCGCGCGCCGGCCGCGCGCGGAGTTCGCGGCGGAGCGCGCGGAGCTGCTCGCGGTGCGCGCGGGGCGCGTTCCGCCGGCGACCGACCGCAAGCGCGTCGCGTCGTGGAACGCGTGGCTCGCGTCGGGGCTCGCGCGCGCCGGCAGCCTGCTCGGCGACGACGCGATGCTCGCCGACGCCGTCGCCACCGCCGACTTCGTCGCGACGCGCATGCGCGACGCGGAGGGCCGCCTCACGCACGTCTTCGACGAAGGGCGCGCGCACGTGCGCGGCTTCCTCGAAGACGAGGCGGGTCTGCTCGAAGCGCTGCTCGACCTCCACCGCGCCGGCGCGGGCGAGCGCTTCCTCGCCGACGCCGCCGCGCTCGCCGAGGACCTCGTCGCGCGCTTCTTCGACCCGGACGAGAACGACCTCTTCCTGACCGCCTCCGACGGCGAGCCGCTCGTGCACCGGCCGCGCGCGGAGCCCGACGGCGCGACGCCCAACGCCGCCGGCGCCGCCGCGCTCGCGCTCGTGCGCGCCGCCGCGCTCACGGGTCGCAGCGACTGGGAGCAGGTCGCGCTGCGCGTGCTGCGCACGAACGCGTATCTCGTCGAGCGCGCGCCCGCCGCGTTCCCCAGCTTCGCGCGCGCGGCGGCGCTCGCCGAGCGCGGGGTCTCGGTCGCGGTCGTGGTCGGCGACGCGGTCGATCCGGCCACGCGTGCGCTCGCCGCGCAGGCGCGCCGCGTGCTCGCGCCCGAGGACGGCGTCGTGGTCGCGGCGCCCGGCGCGCAGCCCGCGGCGCTCGATCCCGCCTGGCTCGCCGGACGCGACGCGATCGGCGGACGCGCGACCGCGTACGTGTGCCGCGGCACGACGTGCTCGCTGCCCGTCCACGACCCCGACGCGCTGGCGCCGCTCGGCCGGAACGCCTAGCAATTCCCGCCGCTCCGGAGGCCGCATGACCACGCACACCAAGCTCCGCTCGCTCCACACCGGCCACGACGACGGGCTCGAGCCGCTGCGCGCGCTCGACGTCAGCGCCGCCGGCAGCGTCGACGCGCTCGTGCGCGGCATGGCGGCGACCGCCTTCGGCGGCCGCAACCTCGGCGAGGCCGCCGACGTGTTCGAGGCGATGGCGCGCGACACGTCGTGCTTCCGCGTGCTCACGATTTCGGGCGCGATGACGATCGCGAAGCAGGGCCTCGTCGTGTGCGAGATGATCGACCGCGGCTGGGTGCAGGCGATCGTCGCGACCGGCGCGCTGATGACGCACGGCTTCGTCGAGGCCGCGGGCATGCTGCACTTCAAGCACCGCGCCTCGATGAAGGACGAGGAGCTGTTCGAGAAGGGCTACAACCGCGTCTACGACACGCTCGAGCTGGAGCAGAACCTCGACGACACCGCCCAGATCGTCTCCGCCGTGCTCGACGGCCTGCCCGAGGACACGACGCTCGCGAGCCACAAGATCACCGCGGCGCTCGGCCGCTATCTCGCGGAGCACGCCGAGGGGCGCGCGATCCTGAAGAGCGCGGTCGCGAAGGACGTGCCGGTCTACATCCCGGCGTTCACCGACTCCGAGCTCGGGCTCGACGTCGCGGTCTACAACCGCAGGCGCGAGATGCAGGGCCGGCCGCGCCGCCCCTTCGACCCCTTCCTCGACCTCGAGCACTACGCCGACCGCATCCGCGCGCACGAGACGATCGGCATCTTCACGATCGGCGGCGGCGTGCCGCGCAACTGGGCGCAGCAGGTCGGGCCCTATCTCGAGATCTCGGAGAAGCGGCTCGACGTTCGCGAGCCGGTGCGGCGCTTCCGGTACGGCGTGCGCATCTGCCCCGAGCCCGTGCACTGGGGCGGCCTTTCGGGCTGCACGTACTCGGAAGGCGTCTCGTGGGGCAAGTTCCTCTCGCCGGCGGAGGGCGGCCGCTTCGCGGAGGTGCTCGCGGACGCGACGATCGCGTGGCCGCTCGTCGTGCGCGCCGTGATCGAACGCGTGGAGCGCGAGCCGGCCTAGTCCAACTCTCGCGTCGGTCCCCTGGCTATCGTCCGCGCCCGTGGAGCGGGCGCCCTGGATCAGCCACGAGACGGCCGTCGCGGCGAAGCTCGGGATCGCGCTCGCGACGGCGGCGCTGCTCGCCGCGGGCGCGTGGCTCGCGCGGCGCGGCCGCGACCGCGCGCTGCGGCGCA
>QEVM01000334.1 GCA_003576805.1 Pseudomonadota bacterium
GCGCGCTCGAGGCGGGTCGCGCGCCGGGCCGCGTGCCGGCGCCGTCCGCCTCCGCGACGGAGACGCTGCTCCTGGTGCGCGCCGACGAGCCCGCCGCGCGCTTCGGCCGGCTTCCGGCGCTGCGCGTCGAGCCGCTGGCGCCGCTCGTCGCGACGTTCCTCGACGCCGCGCGGACGCCGATCGACGGCGCCGGCCTCGACGCCTTCGCGCGCGCCTCCGACCTGTCGCGCGAAGCGATCGACGCCGTCGTCGCGGAGTTCGTCGCCGACGGCGTCCTGGTGCGCGGGCGGCCGTAGCGTTGCACGGCGCCGCGCTCGCGCTGCTCGCGGCGCTCCTGTTCGGAGCGTCGACGCCCGCGAGCAAGTGGCTGCTGCGCGGCGTCGATCCGCAGCTCCTCGCCGGGCTGCTCTACCTCGGCGCCGCGATCGGCACCGCGCCCTGGGCGCTGCGGCGGCGCGCGCGCGGCGCGCTGCGCGTCGACCGCGCGAACGCTGGCCGGCTCGCGGGAGCGATCGCGTTCGGCGGCATCGCCGGTCCCGTCCTCCTGCTCGAAGGGCTGCGCGTCTCGACGGCGGGATCGGTGTCGCTGCTGCTCAACGGCGAGCTGGTCGCGACCGCGCTGCTCGGCGTGCTCTTGTTTCGCGACGCGCTCGGGCCGCGCGGCTGGCTCGCCGTCGCGGGTGTCGTCGGCGCGGGCGCGCTGGTGTCGGCGAGCGGCGGCTGGCCGGGCGTCGCCGCGGCGCTCTGGGTGACGGGCGCGTGCGTGTGCTGGGGCCTCGACAACCACCTGACGGCGCGGATCGACGCGCTGGCGCCGCGCGAGGTGACGTTCGCGAAGGGTCTCGTCGCGGGCGGCACCAACTTCGCGCTCGCGCTCGCGACCGGGTCTTCGCTCGCGGCACCGCGCGACACCGCGCTCGCGCTCGCGGTCGGCGCGGCGTCGTACGGCGCCAGCGTCGCGCTCTCGATCACGGCGGCGCAGCAGCTCGGCGCGACGCGCGCGCAGGCGGTGTTCGCGGCGGCGCCGTTCCTGGGCGCGGCGCTGTCGTGGACGGCGCTCGGCGAGCCCGCGCCGCCCGCGATGCTGGCGGGGGCGGCGCTCTTCGCGGCGTCGGTCGCGCTGCTGCTGCGCGCGATTCACGAGCACCCGCACGCGCACGCCGCGCAGGAGCACGTCCACTGGCACCGTCACGACGACGGTCACCACGACCACGCGCACGCGGACCTCGCGCCCGGCGTGCGGCACAGCCACTGGCACGCGCACGCGCCGCTCGTCCACGCGCACCCGCACTGGCCCGACCTGCACCATCGCCACGCGCACCGCGCCGGGGCGGCGTCAGTCGGGGCGGGCGCTCCAGAGCAGCGCGACCCAGCCCGCGATCAGGGCGAGTCCTCCGACCGGGGTGACGGGACCGAGCCAGCGCGGTCCGCCGAGCGAGAGCCCGTAGATCGATCCCGAGAAGAGCGCGATGCCGAAAACGAACAGCCAGGGCGCCGCGCCGAGCGGGCGGCCCGTCGCGCTCGCGTGCAGGCCGAGCGCGAGCAACGCGACGGCGTGGAAGAGCTGGTAGTGGACCGCCGTTTGCCACGCCGCGAGCTGCGCGGGCTCGAGCCGCGCGCGCAGCGCGTGCGCGCCGAACGCGCCGGCGACGACGCCGAGCGCACCGATCACGGCTGCGACGCGGATCCACACGCCGGGCAGCATAGCCACGGCGCGGCGCCACGTTTCTCTGACGCGTCGCGGCGCACCGCAAGGCCGCCCGGCGTTCCCGGATTTTTTCTTTCCGGCGTTTTGCGCGTCATGCGATGCTGGCTCGCCGTCCATGCGGAGCCGGTCTCCGCTGGCGTAGGGGAAAGCAAAAATGGGTCGCATCGAAACGGATCGGTTGCTGTCGATTCTCTTCGGGAAGGCTGCGCGCCTCTTGGTCGGGGCTGCGGCGATCGCGAGCGCGGGTGCTCCGGCGCTGGCGAGCACCATCAACCAGAACACCTCGTGGACGATCGATCGCTCGGGGACGTCGACGCGTTATCGCGTCGTGGCCTACGGCGACTCGATCTACGCGGGCTACCGCGGCTCGATCACGAACGTCGCGCGTCGCTCCGCGCCCTGGGTGGACGGAGAGTATCTGTCCAACAAGTGGGGCACGGACATCGAGGTGATCCGCCGCACCAAGTCGGGCGCGCTCGCGAGCGACATCTACAACAACAAGATCGTCGGCGAGCGCTCCTACATGCAGGCGACGTCGACGCGCGTGGTGTCGTTCGAGATGTGCGGCAACGACGGCCTGCAGGCGCGCAGCAGCTTCGCGGGCCAGAGCGGCACGTGCAATTACGGCGTCCTCAACACGGCGCTCAACAACTGCACGACCTACACGCCGCTGGCGATGCAGGCGATCAACCAGTACGCGACGACCGCCCGGGTGAAGACGATCTCCAATCTCTACTACCCCGGCTACAACTCCGACAACGGGCTGGCCAACTGCACCGACTCGTCGACCGGCCAGCGCCCCAACAAGCAGAGCATCTTCCTGCCCTACATCGCGCGGATGAACTGGCGCGCCTGCAACTTCGCGTCGCAGTACGGCTTCCAGTGCGTGGACTCGTTCGCGCAGTGGATGGGCGCCGACTACGACTCGAACGGCGACGGCGTCGTCGACTCGGTCGCGCTCCAGTACCAGCAGGGCGAGAGCGAGTCGGCCTACGTGACGCGCATCACGACGACGCTGCGCGGCACGATCCGCGACTCCAACTCGCACCTGGTGTCGGCCGGGACGAGCTACGACTACCTGCAGTCGGACGACACGCACGGCACGTACTACAGCTCGGCGACGATCTCGAGCGGCCTGTTCGGCAGCGGCTCGGGCTCGGGGGCCCCGAACTTCAGCGGCTCCCAGATCGTCAACGGCAAGAACCCGGTGTGGAACCAGTACGGCCACGAGCGCATGGGTCACGGCCTCTCGGTCTTCGACCCGGCGACGCCCAACTGAGTCCATCCGAGTCCGTTCGAGCAGGGGACGGGCGACGCGGGGCGGGAGCGCGAGCTCCCGCCCCGCTCTCGTCTCGGCGCGCGGCGATCAGACGAGGAAGCGCACCGCGAGCAGCGCGGGGATGCCCGCGTAGTAGACCAGCGCGACGGCCCACTCGACGGCGCGCCGCAGCGCGGGCGCGCGCTGCGGCGCGATCCAGGCCGCGCCGAACGCGAGCGCTTCCGCGAGCAGCCGCACGAAGCCCGCGTAGAGCACGAGCCCGACGAGCGTTCCGATCCACCAGTGCACGAGCGTCTCGGTCCACGCGCGCGGGCCCTCCAGGAGCCACTGTCCGCGCCAGCCGCCGAACGCGATCATCTGGTACGACGCGAAGAGCACCGCCGTCGGCAGCCAGCCGAAGACGCCGAAGCGCAGCAGCCAATGACGCGCGATGCGCAGCGGCGCGCGGCGCCGCGCGTCGGACCACGCGAGCGCGGGGTGCGCCGCGACGGGTGCGCCGAGCGCGGCGAGCAGCGCCGGCGACGCGCCCTCCAGCCCGACGGGCAGCCGCGCGCCC
>QEVM01000055.1 GCA_003576805.1 Pseudomonadota bacterium
GCCGCGCGCTCGAGCGCCGCGGCCAGCGCCTCGGCGTCCGCGTCGCGCGCGACGCGCACTGGTGTCGCGCGCAACAGGTCCAGCGCGCGCAGCGTCGCGCGGCGCGCGTCACCCTCGGCGAGCGCCACGCCCACCGCGTCGCCGAATGCGACGCCGCGCGCGAAGAGCGCGTTGGCGCAACGGATCGCGCCGGCCTCGATCTGCTCCGCCGGTCTCACGACGGCTCCGCTCCTCCCACTACGGCTTCGCGCTCCCGACGATCCACATCGAGAAGAACTGCGAGCCGCCGCCGTAGGCGTGGCCGAGCGCGATGCGGGCGCCGTCGACCTGGTGCTCGCCGGCCTGGCCGCGCACCTGCATCGCGGCCTCGGCGAAGCGCAGCATGCCGGAGGCGCCGATCGGATTGCTCGACAGCACGCCGCCCGAGCAGTTGACCGGCATGTCGCCGCCGAGCGCGGTCGCGCCCTCGTAGGTCATCTTCCAGCCCTGGCCTTCCTCCGCGAAGCCCAAATTCTCCATCCACATCGGCTCGAACCACGAGAACGGCACGTAGATCTCGGCGACGTCGATCTGCTTGCGCGGGTTCGCGATGCCGGCCTTCGAGTAGACGTCCTTCGCGCACATCCGGCCCGACACCGGGTTGATCTTCTCCTGCCCCGCGAACTGCGTGGGCTCGCTGCGCATCGCGGTCGCGTGGATCCAGGCGGGCGCCAGCTTCGGCTTCGGGATCGCGCGCTCGCTGGTCAGCACCATCGCGCACGCGCCGTCCGACGACGGGCAGGTCTCGTGGAAGCGGATCGGGTCCCAGAGCATCGGCGATCCCGCGATCGCGTCGAACGTGAGGTTGGGATCGCGGATGTGCGCGTACGGGTTCTTCAGCGCGTTGGCGCGGTCTTTCACCGCGACGCGGATGCCGGTGTCGTCGGGCGCGCCCGAGCGGCGCATGTAGCCGCGCACGAGCGGCGCGAAGTAGCCGCCCGCGCCCGCGACGACCGCCGACTGCAGCGGCGTCTTCACGGTGAGCGCCCACATCGCGTTGCTCTCGCTCTGCTTCTCGAACGCGACGGTGAGGACGCGCTCGTGGATGCCGGCCTGCACCAGGCTCGCCGCGACGATCGCCGTCGAGCCGCCGACGCTGCCCGCCGTGTGCACGCGCAGCATGGGCTTGCCGACCGCGCCGAGCGCGTCGGCGAGGTACAGCTCCGGCATCATCACGCCCTCGAACATGTCGGGCGCCTTGCCGATCACGACGGCGTCGACGTCGGGCCAGTCGAGGCCGGCGTCGTCGAGCGCGCGCGTCGCCGCCTCGCGCACGAGGCCGGCGATCGACACGTCGTCGCGCCTGGCGGTGTGGTGGGTCTGACCGATTCCGACGATGGCGCAGCGCTCGGCCATCACGCTCCCTCCAGCACGCACACGAGGTTCTGCTGCAGGCACGGTCCCGACGTCGCGTGCGCGACGGCGCGCCGCGCGCTGCCGTCCATGATGCGGCTCGCGGCCTCGCCGATGCGGATCAGGCCCGCGGTCATCATCGGGTTGGCGCAGAGCGCGCCGCCCGACGGGTTCACGCGCACACCCTCTCCGAGCCCGAGCGCCTCGCGCAGGATCGCCTCCTGGTGCGTGAACGGCGCGTGCAGCTCCGCGACGTCCACCGCTCCCCTGCCGGCGCCCGCCTTCTCGCCGGCGAGCTGCGTCGAGACCGAGACGCTGAGGTCGCGTGCGCCGAGCGAGTGCGGCTCGATGCGGTGGTCGATGCCGCGGATCCACGCCGGGCGCGCGCACGCCTTGCGCGCGCGCTCGCCGGCGGCGAGCACGATCGCGGCGGCGCCGTCGCAGACGGGCGGGCAGTCGTGCGCGCGCAGCGGATCGGCGATCGCCGGCGCCGCCAGCAGCTTCTCGATCTCGGCGTCGCCCGACACGGTCGCGTTCGGGTTCGACTTGGCGTCGCGGCGGCTGCGCACTGCGATGGCGGCGAGGTCGCGCGCGGTCGCGCCGGTCTTCTCCATCCACGCGCGCGCCTGCAGCGCGGCGAGCGATACGGCGTCGGGCCAGAGCGGCGCGAGCACGTACGGATCGAGCTGGGTCGCGAGCACCTCGGGCAGGTCGCCCGGCGACGACTTGCCGAACGCGTAGACGAGCGCCGTCTCCGCCTGGCCGCTCTGGATCTTCACCCACGCCTCGTACAGCGCCCAAGCGCCGTCCATCTCGACGTGCGACTCCGGGATCGGCGGCCAGGCGCCGGCGGCGTCGAGCGCGATCACGAACGCGAAGGGCTGGCCCTGCAGGAAGTCGCTCGAGCCGGAGCAGGTGAAGTCGAAGGGGCGCTCGATGCCCGAGCGCGCCACCGCCTCCTGCACCACCGGCATCAGGATCTCGACCTCGTTGCGCAGCTCGCGCCGCCGGTTCGGCGCCTGCGCGAAGGACACGATCGCGACGTCGCGCATCACAGGTGCTCCGCGAGCTTCTCGAACGGAACGTCCGGCTCGCCGCTCGGCTGGAAGTAGCGGATGCTGGCCAGCGTCGACGCGAGCTCCTGCTTCGGAACCCACACCGCCTCGACGCGCATCCCGATGCGGATCTCGTCCACGGGACACTCCTGCACGACGCTGAAGAACGGGATGTCGGCGCCGTCGAGCAGCACGTGCACGCTGGCGAAGGGCAGCGGCACGTCGATGTTCTCGCTGGGCACGCGCACGATCGCGAAGGTGGTGATCGTGCCCTTGTCGGACAGCTCGACCTCCTCGGCGGTCGGCACCGCGCAGCGCGGACACGAGCCGCGCGGCGGCACGTAGACCTTGCGGCAGCTCGGACAGCGCTGGCCGAGGATCTTCCCCTGCCCGATGCCGCGCAGGAAGCGGCTCGTCGCCTCGCCCGCGCTGTAGCGGAACTCGAGCCGCATCGGCGTCTTGATGTTGGTGACCGGCTTCCGTTCTTCGGTCATCACGCGTTCTCCGGTGTGAAGCACTCGATGTCGGCGATGTGGCCGACGCGCTCCGCGCGCCAGCGCGGCACGACGCGCAGGCCCGTGCGCATGCGCGACGGATCGCCGGCGTCGACCGCGTGCAGCAGCGCGGTGTCGGCGCCGTCGAGCCGGATCAGCGCCCACGCGAACGGGCGGCCCAGCGGCTGCTTCGCGCGCGGGCGCGGCACCCACGACCAGGTCGTGACCACGCCGCCCGGGCCGACGTCGACGAAGCGGTCGGCGACCGCCGCGCCGGTCTCGGGGTCGTACTCGGCGGGCGGCACCAGCACGCGGCCCTGCTGCGTCGCGACGCCGATCAGCTTGCCGTCGCGCAGCGCGGTGAAGAAGCGCCCGAGCACCGGCCCGACCGAGCGCCGGTACGGATACTCGAGCACGTGCGGCGCGGTGAGCACGCCGTTCTCGTCGCGGACGTCTTGGCTCATGCGGTTCCTCGCTCGAAGAAGAGCCGGTGGGCGTTGTCGTACAGGAAGAGGTCGAGCACGCCTTCGCGCAGCGGCAGCGCCTGCGCCTCGCGCACGCAGCGCGCGAAGTCGAGCACCGGGTGATCCGACGCGAACAGGATCTTGCGCTGGCCGCGCGTGTTCATGAAGTGCACGAGCTCGGGCGGAAAGTACTTGGGGGCGTACGCCGACGTCATGAGGTGCAGGTTTGCGTACTTGATCATCAGCCGGATCGCGACGTTCCACCACGGATCGGCGCCGTGCGCCATCACGATCACCAGCTCGGGCAGGAAGTGGCAGAGCTCGTCGAGGTGCATCGGGTCCTGGCACGCGCCCGGCATCGGCGGGCCGGGGAGACCGGTGTTGATCGAGACGGGCAGCTTCCAGTCGATGCACTTCGTGTAGAGCGGGAAGTAGCGGAAGTCGCTCGGCGGGAGCCCGCCCACCATGAAGGGCGTCACGCGCGCCAGCACGACCGGCTCGTTGCGGACGAGCCCTTCGAGCTCGCGCAGCGCCTTCATGCCGCGCCGCGGATCGACCGCGACCGAGAGCACGAACCGGTCGGGGAACTGCTTCGGGAACGCGAGCACCTTCTGCGACGGCTGGTCGCCCGCGATCGTGACGATCGCCTTCTCGACGCCGGCGGCGTCCATCTGCGCGACGAGCTCGTCCGGCGTGAAGCTCTTGAAGATGGCGTCGGCGCGCTTGAAGTAGTCCTCGGCGACGCGCTGCAGGAACTCGGGCGGCACGGCGTCGCCCATGTTCGTGTTCACCCAGCAGTCGATCGCGCGCGGCACGCCCCGTCCTCGCTCTACGGCGCGGCCGGCGGCGCGAGGATCAGGCCGGCGCCGGTGCGGATGTGCTCGGTGACGACGCGCTCGGGGTGCAGGCCGGCGGCCCAGCCGACGAGCGACGAGAACCACACGTTCATCAGCACCTGCGCGATCGCCTGCTCGGTGGCGCTGCCCGCGGGCTGGTCGAGCGGCTTCGCGAGGTCGGGCGCCTCGCCGCGCAGCGTCGCGACCACGAGCCGCGCGATGCGGAGCTGGAGGAAGGCGAGCTTCATCACCGTGTCCGCGTCGCCGGCCGCCATCGCGCGGATCATCGCCCGCGCGAGCTGCGGGCGGCGCGCGATCGCGCGCGTCGCGCGCCGGAAGAACTCGACCGCGCGCTCGAGCGCGGTGCCGTTCGCCGACGGCCGCGCCGCCATCGCCTGCTCGAGGACGTCCATCTCCTCGTTCAGCGCGAAGAGCAGGATGTCCTCCTTCGAGCGGAAGTACTTGTAGAGCGTGCCGAGCGCGACGTCCGAGCGGTCCGCCACGTCGCGCAGGCGCACCGCCTCGAAGCCGCCCTTCTCGGCGAGGTCCACGGCGGCGTCGACGATGCGCCGCATGCGGCGGAGCTGGTTGGCTGCCAGGCGCGCGCCCGGCGCGGCCGGCGCGGCGGGCTCGACCTTCTTCGCGGCCCGCGCGCCGAGCGGCAGCGGATGGCTCGGCGGATCGCTGGCGTCCGGGGCTCGGGGGGGCCGGGCGGGCATCGAGCGGATTAGAACATGTTTCAATCTGGTGGGCAAGCAACGCGCGGCCGCGACGCGGCGCCGTGTGAGCGGCGCCGTCGCGTACCATCGCGACCGCGGAGGAGGAAGCGATGCAGCTTGCGGTGGACGCCGCGGCGCGCGAGTCGATGTGGCGCGCGGTCGAAGGCTCGTTCCGGCTCGGGGCGGCGCTGATCGACGAGGGCGGGCGCGTGATGGAGGCGACGCCCGGTCTCGCGCGCGTGTTCGGCGCGGACTCGCTCGGCGGCGCGCCGCTCGCGGCGCACGTCGCGGAGGAGGACCGCGGCGCGCTCGCGCACGCGCTGCGCGAGGTCGCCGGCGGCGCTCCGGAACGCGTCCTGCGGCTGCGCCCGCCGGCGGCGAGCGGACCCGCGTCGCTCGAGCTGCGCCTCGTGCGCGGCGAGGATCCGACGCGACCGCTGACGGCGATCGTGGCGGATCGCAGCGAGCAGGAGCGCATCGAGCGGAGCCTGCTCCACACCGAGCGGCTGCGGCTGCTCGGCGAGATGCTGCTCGGCTCGGCGCACGAGCTCAACAACCTGCTCGCCGTGATCCTGAGCACGAGCGACGCGGTGCCCAACCCGGAGGACGCGGCGCTGCTGCGCAGCGCGACGGAGGACGCGCGCCGCGTCGTGTCGCGGCTCTACTCGTTCGGACGCGCCCCGAGCGGCGACGAGCGGCCCGAGCGCGTCGCGCCGGAGGAGCTGCTGCGCGAGGCGCTCGAGTTCACGCGCGTGCGCTGGCAGCGACAGGCCAGCGCGGCCGGCGTCTCGATCGAGGTGAAGACCCGCTACGACGCCTGCGAGCCCGTGCTCGTCGCGCGCAGCGAGCTGCGCCACGCGCTCGTGAACCTGATCGTGAACGCGATCGACGCGATGCCGCGCGGCGGCGTGCTGCGGCTCTCGAGCGGCCGCGACGGCGACGCCGCGTTCCTGCGCGTCGCCGACACCGGCACCGGCTTCGCGAGCGAAGCGCGCGAACGCATCCTCGAGCCGTTCTTCTCGACCAAGGGCGAGGCCGGTTTGGGGCTCGGGCTCAGCATCGTGGTCGCCACCGTCGCGCGTCACGGCGGGCAGCTCGTCGCGGACTCGACGCCGGAGTACGGGTCGGTCTTCGAGATCCGGCTGCCGCTCGCGGGCGAGGAGGACGCCGCGCTCACCCCGGAGCGCGACGCCCACCCGCTGCCGGCGCCGTGCCGCGTGCTGGTCGTCGAGGACAACGCGGAGCTCCGCTCGATCGTGACCCGCATCCTGCGCCGCGACGGCCACGAGGTCGCCGAGGCGGACAGCGCCGAGGCCGCGCTCGCGCTCGACCTCGGGCCCGGACGCTGCGACGTGGTGATCGCGGACCTGAGCCTGCCCGGCATGAGCGGTCTGGAGCTGGCCTCGGCGCTGCGCGCGGGCGGCCACACGATGCCGATCGTGCTGACGTCGGCGTGGGGCGTCGAGCTCGACGAGTCGCTGCGCCAGGCGCGCGGCGTGTCGAGCGTGCTGCCCAAGCCGTACCGGCTCGACGCGCTGCGCGCGGCGCTGGCCGCGGCGCAGCAGGACGCGCAGCCGGGCTGAGCGGCGCGGTTAGACGGAGTCGGTGAGCTCGAGCAGCGCGTCCGCGCGTTCGGCGTGCCGGTGCATGCCGCACGACTCCCACTCGCGGCGCGCGCGCTCGGCGTACCAGCGCACGCGTTTCGGCTCGCCGCGCCGCGCGCACAGCTCCGCGAGCGCGGCGTGCGCCGCCGCGGCGTGCGGCACGAGTCCGAGATCGACGGCGAGCGTGAGCGACTCGCCGATCGCGTCCTCCGCGCGCTCGAAGTCGGGCGCGCGCCCGAGCGCGAGGCCGAGCCCGAGCGTGCGCAGCGTGCGCACGCGCACCAGCCGCGGCGGGCGCGTCGCGAGGCAGTTGCGCGCGTGCTCGACGGCCTCCGCGAAGCGCCCCGTCTCGAGGCTCGCCGCGCCGAGCCAGTCGATCGTCGTCGCCCAGCGCGCGTTGATCTCGACGAGGCGCTCCCAGGCCTCGGCCGCGGCCTTCGGCTGATCGAGCAGCGAGAGCGCGCAGCCGGCGGCGATCTCCGCGTTGTAGAGCGCGCTCTGCTGCGACGTCGCCGCGGCCAGCCCGCGCGCCTCGTCGGCGAGCCGCAGCGCGGCGTCGAGATCGCCGCGGAAGACGAGCGCCTTCGCGAGCCAGCCGCTCGCGAGCGCGAGCCCGACCTCGTGGCGCGCCTCGCGCGCGAGCTCGCACGCCCGCTCGCACAGCTCGACGGCGCGCCCGACCTGGCCGGCGTCACAGGCCACGTAGCCTTCGTTGCCGAGCCCGAAAATCGCGCCGAAGCGCTCGCCGGCCGCGGTGCCGAGCTCCGTGACGCGGCGCGCGCTCTCCATCGCGTCCTCGATGCGGCCGTCGATGTGGCAGACGCGGATCCGGTAGCCGTGGCCCTGCGCCTCGACGGCGCGCTGCCCGCTCTCGCGCGCGAGCGCGATGCCGCGCTCGAGGAGCGCGCACGAGCGCGCCGCCTCGCCGCGCTCGGTGAAGCCGACCCAGCCGCTCTCGACGCACGCCGCCGCGAGCCGGTCGCGATGCGCCACGGATTCGGCGTCCGCGCTCAGCTCCTCCAGGACGGCGCACGCCTCCCCGGTGTGGTCGAGCGTGTTGAGCGCCGCGGAGAGGTCGAGGCCGACGTCCAAACGCAGCGCGCCGTCGCGTTCGCCGTCGGGCAGCGACGCGACGAGCTCCCACGCGCGCCGCAGGTGCGCCGCCGCCTCGCGCGGCGCGAACAGGGCGCGGTAGCGCGCGCCGGCACGCGCGAGCGCGCGCGCCGCCGGCAGCGGCGCGCCGCCGAGGTCGAAGTGCCAGCCGATCTCGGAGACGCCTTCCGGTGTCGCATCGCAGCCCGCCCGTTCGAGCGCCTCGGCGCAGCGCAGGTGGAGCGCCTGCGCGCGGCTGCGCAGCATCTGTCCGTAGGCGACGTCGCGCACGACGTCGTGATGGAAGTCGAAGCCGCGATCGCGCGCGACGAGCAGCCCGCGCTCGGTCAGCTCCGCGAGCTGCGCGGCGACCGCGTCGCCCGACTCGACGTCGAGCGCGGCGAGCAGCTCTGCGTCGAAGCCGCGCCCGATCACGGCCGCGCTCTGCAGCAGCCGTTTGGCGCCGTCGGGCAGCGAGTCGATGCGCGCCGCGACGACGTCGCGCAGCGTGGTCGGCACGCGCACGCCCGCGCGGTGCAGCGCGAGCTCGAGCTCGGCCGCGTGGCGGAGCGGCGGCTCGCCTTCCGCGAGCGCCCGCCCGAGCTCGAGCGCGAAGAGCGGATTGCCGCCTGCGCGCAGCGCGGCCAGCTTCGCGAGATGCGTGCCGTTGCGGTGCGCGGCGAGCTGCGTGCGCGCGATCTCCTCGCACGCGTCGGCGGACAGCGCGCCGATGCCGATGCGCTCCGCGCGCGGCGACGCCGCGGCGAGCACCGGCGCGCCGTCGTCGCGCACCGTCGCGAGGAAGCGGACGCCCGCCGCAGGCGGCTCCGCGAGCAGCTTGTCGATGGCGGCGCGCGACGCGCGGTCCATCCACTGCGCGTCCTCGACGAGCACGCACACCGGCTGCTCGCGCGCGGCGCACTCGAGCAGCGCGCGCAGCCGCGCCTCGGTTTCGCCGGGCGCGCGCGGCGTCTGCGCGCCGTCGAGCAGGCGGAGCGCGGCCTCGACTTCGTCGGCGCCCGCGAGCTCCGCGGGCCAACGCCGGAGCAGGTCGCGCCAGAAGCCGTAGGCGCGCGTCGCCTGCGGCTCGCGGCAGCGGCCCTCGAGCCACGGCTGCGGATCGCGCGCCCGCACCTCGTGCGCGAGCCGCGACTTCCCGATGCCGGTCTCGCCCGCGAGCTCCAGCCAGAGCGCCGCGCCGCGCGCGACCGCGGCCAGGCGCGCCGCGATCGCGGCGAGCTCGGCGTCGCGCCCGACGAGCCGGCCGAGGCCGTGCGCGCGCTCCGCGTCGAGCGCGGACTCGTGCGCGCCGGCGCGCACGACCTCGAAGACGCCGACGGGCTCCGAGACGTTGCGCAGCGAGCGCGTGCCGAGCGCGGCCAGCTCGACGTGGCGCTCGACGCGTGCGGCGACCGCCTCCGTCACGAGGATCTGGCCGGGACTCGCGAGCTCCTCGAGCCGCGCCGCGATGCCGACCGTCGATCCTTCCGCGGTGTAGTCGAGGCGCAGGCGGCTGCCGATCGCGCCCACCCACACCGGCCCCGTCGCGAGTCCGATGCGGATCACGAAGGGCACGCCGAAGCGCGCGCGCGTCGAGCGGTTGTAGTCCTGGCTCGCCCGCCGGACGGCGAGCGCGGCGCGCACGGCGTCGAGCGCGTGGTTCTCACGCGCCACGGGCGCGCCGAAGAGCGCCATGAAGCCGTCGCCGCGGAACTGGTTCAGCGTGCCGCGCTCGGCGTGCACGGCGTCGAGCGCGAGCGCGAAGAAGCCGTCCATCAGGACGTGCACGTCCTCGGGATCGAGCCGCTCGGCCAGCGCCAGCGAGCCCGCGACGTCCGCGATCAGGATCGTGACCTGCTTGCGCTCGCCCTCGCGCGCCGAGCGCGTGTGGATCACGCGCTCGACGAGCGCGGGCGTGTAGGGAGCGGCCCCGTCCGCCGCGGTCTCTGCGAGCGGCGCTCCGCAGGCGAGGCAGAAGCGGCTCTCCGGCGGGAGATCGCGCGCGCGGCAGGCGGGGCAGGCTCGTGCCATCGCGCGCCGCTACTGCGCTCCGGGCTGCACGTCCATCCGCACGGCGTACGGCGGAATCGTCGGGGGCAGTCCGGGGATCCAGGTGATGAGGTAGGCGGCGAAGCGCGGATCGGCGCCGTCGGGCGGGGCGACGCCGGCGCCGGTCGTGTAACGGAGGTAGCCGCGCGCCGTGACGGAGTCGCCGTGCGCGGGGTCGCGCCGCGCGATCGTGTTCCAGGCGGTCCAGCGGTAGCCGCTGCCGGTGAGATCGGGGAGGCCGCCGCTCGCGATCACGCGCGCGAGCAGCGTCTTCTCGATGCCGACGTTGCGCTTGAGCACGATCTTCTCGCCTCCGTAGATCAACGGCACCGACGCGCCCGGGCTGCCCTCTTCCACGAAGAACCCGCGCTGCGTCGCTTCGAAGGCGTCCCGGCCCTGGCTCGAGACGGGCAACGCGAGCACGAGCACCATGTCATAGATCCCATCCACCCGCTCATGGCGGCGCTGGAAGCCCTCGATGCGCAGCTCCCATTCGGTGGAGCCGAGCTGGCGGTACTCGGCGGTCGCGCTCGCGTCCTGGATCTCGAGGCTCTGCGGCAGCGTCGGATCCGTGCTCGTGAGCGACTCCGCCGAGGTGCCGCCGACGACGGCTTCGTAGTACGTCGGGCTCGGCGCGCCGCCGTCCTCGGGATCGGGCGGCGCGGAGCCGCCGTCGCTCGCGCGTGCGGGAAGGGTCGCCGTCGCGGCGGTGGCGCACAGGACCAGGCAGCAGACGACGGAGGCGATGGGCTTCATGATTCGAGGACCTCTTCGATGATCCGCCGGCGCCGAGCGAGCCGATCACGCCCGCCGCCCGCGGCACACAACAGGAAGGGAACGAACAGCGACGCGACGACCGGCGCGTCGCCGAGGCGCACGTACGGCGGCGCCGGGCCGGGCCCGCCGAGCGCCACCGTCGCGGCCGCGGCGCCGCGCTCGACGCGCGCGATCTCGCGCCCGTAGGCGTCGATCCACGCGCTCGGCCCGTCGTTCGCGACGCGCACCAGCGGCAGGCGCGTCTCCACCGCGCGCAGCCGGACGAGCAGGGCGTGCTGCCGCGCCGACCAACGGCCCGACTCCGCCTCGTTGGCGATGTGGACGAGCAGCTCGGCGCCGCGCGCGCGCAGGCCGCGCGCGATCTCGGGGAAGACGGCGTCGATGCAGACGACGGCGCCGACGCGCAGTCCGGCCCCGCCCGGTGTCACGACGGACACCGGCTCCGCGGGCGCGCCCGCGCGCACGCGTCCCGGCCACGCACCGAGCCGCGCGAGCGCCGCCGCGAACACAGTGTCGGGCGCGCGCTCGTGGATCGGAAGCGGGCGCTGCTTGTCGGCGGCGACGCGCGTGTCGCCGTCCGGTGTCGCGAGCAGCGCGGAGTTCCAGCGCCGCGAGACGTCGCCCGCTGCAACGCGGCGCGCCCCGCTCACGAGCGGGACGCCGAGCGTGCTGGCGACGCTGCCGAGGAAGGGCGCGCCCGCCGCGCCGACGCTCTGCTCGAACGCGCCCTCCGGCCACACCACGAGATCGGGCGCGTCCGCCAGCGCCGCCTCGCTGAGCGCGAGCAGCCGCGCGAGATTCGACTGGAACTGCGACGCGACGAAGCGCTGCGACGCCGGCACCGCCGGCTGGATCGCCGCCACGCGGATCGGCGCGGAGATCGGTGCGGGCGCGAACGCGAGCTGCGCCGCGCCCCAGCCGGTCCCGATCGCGAAGAGCGCGAGCGGCACGGCGAGCGCGCCGGCGCGCCGCGTCTCGCTCGCGTACGCGAGCGACGCCCCGAGCGCAGCGGCCCACGCCGAGACGAGACCCACACCGCCCAAGGAGGCGAGTTGGATCCAGACCGGCCACGGCGCGAGCGCGTGACCCAGGCGCAGCCAGCCGATGCCGAACGGCCCGAGCGCGCGGACCAGCTCGAGGAGCGCCCAGAGCGCCGGGACGATCGCGCAGGCGGCGGCGACGCCGAAGCGGCGGCGAATCGCGGCGACCGCCGCCGCGAGCGCGGCGACCGGAGCGGCGAGCGCGGGAACGCCCAGCACCCACGCGGGCCAGAAGACGCCGCCGACGTTCCACGGAACCCAGAGGAAGCCCGCTCCGAAGAAGACGAGTCCGCAGGCGAAGCCGGCGCGCGCCGCTTGGCGGAGGTCGCCCGCGATGGCGGTGCGGATCAGCGGGGCGAGCGCGACGAGAGCGAGCCAGCCGAGCGGCAGCGGGCTCGTGGCCGCCGCGAGCAGCGCGCCCGACGTCGCACCGGAGGCGACGGGGCAGCGGGCGGCGTCGTGGAAGCGCTTCACGGGCGGACCCGTAGGCAAACCGCGTACCGAACGCGCGAGCCACCTCGCGCGATCCGGATGTGCTCGGATCCGCTGCCGAAATCGTCCAGCCCTTGGCGGGCGGCGACGCCGCCCGGACACTTCGTCCTCGCAGCACGTATCCCACTGACAACGTTCGTTATCGAAGTGATAGGATGCGCGCGTGCACCGCCTCGACGTGATCGACCGCCTCCACGAGTCGTCGTTCTTGCGCCGGCTGCCGCCGAGCCGGCTCGACCGCCTCGCGAGCGCGGGCTCGATCCACGCGTACGAGGCCGGCACCGTGCTGCTGCGCGAGGGCGATCCCGGCGGCTCCGTCCTGCTGGTGCTCGAGGGCAACGTCGCGATCACCAAGCGGCTCGCGTCCGGCGAAGAGATCGTGATCGCTCTGCGCGGCGCGGGCGACTGGATCGGCGAGATGGCGCTGCTCGACCTCGGCGCGCGCTCGGCTTCGGCGACGACGCGCGATCGCGTCCAGCTCGCCGAGTTCCCGAGCGGCGACTTCCTCGAGGCCGTCTTCGCGGTGCCCGATGCGGCGCTGGATCTGCTGCGCACGCTCTCCTCGCGCCTGCGCGAGGCCGACAGCGCACTGATCGACGCGCTGACGCGCAAGGCCGCGGATCTCGAGCGGCACAACCGCGCGCTGGTGCGCGAGAACCGCCGCCTGGGCGGACTCGGCGACGACGGCTTCGAGCGCTTCGTCGGCGCATCCGCAGCGGCGCGGCGCGTGCGCGACCTCGCCCGGCGCGCCGCCGACAACGACGCGCCGGTCCTGCTGCTGGGCGAGACGGGCACCGGCAAGGAGGTGCTCGCGCGCGCGATCCACGCGGCGAGCGAGCGGTCGGCGCGGCCGTTCGTGGCGCTCAACTGCGCGCTGCTCTCCGAGACGCTGCTCGAGAGCGAGCTGTTCGGCCACGTGCGCGGTGCGTTCACGGGCGCGAGCGCCCACAAGTCCGGACTCGTCGAGATCGCGGACGGCGGCACGCTCTTCCTCGACGAGGTCGGCGATCTCCCGCGCGCGGTGCAGGGCGCGTTGCTCCGCTTTCTCGAGCTGGGCGAGTACCGGCGCCTCGGCGACACGGCGACGCGTACGTCGCGCGTGCGCGTGGTCGCGGCGACGCACCTCGAGCTCGACGTGGCCGCGCGCGACGGCCGCTTCCGCCCCGATCTGCTCTACCGGATCGACGTGCTCCGCGTCGAGGTGCCGCCGCTGCGCGAGCGGCGCGACGACGTGCCGATGCTGCTCGCGCGCGCCGTCGAACGCACCGCGCTGCGCGTCGGCGCCGCGCCGCTGCGCTTCTCGCAGAGCGCGCGCGACGCGCTCGTCGCGTACGACTTCCCGGGCAACGTGCGCGAGCTCGAGAACGAGGTCGAGCGTCTGTTCGCGACGGTGGAGCCCGGCCGCGTGGTGGAGCCGGCGGACCTCTCGCCGAAGATCACGCGCTCGGATCCCGGCTCGGCCGGCCGCTATGCGGACGCGCTGCGGGCCTTCAAGGCGCAGCTCGTGGCGCGCGCGCTGCGCGACAGCGGCGGCCGTCAGGTCGAAGCGGCGCGGCGTCTCGGCGTGCACCCCGCGAACCTCGCGCGCATGATGCGCGAACTCGGGCTCCGCGGCGCGGCGCCCGCGCGCGGCGCGGCGCCGGAGTAGCGCCGTGCGCATCGCCGTGTTCGACGCCGACGCCGATCTCAGCGAATCGCTCGCGGCGCTCCTGCGCGGGCGCGGCCACGCCGTCGATCGCCGGCTCCACGACGAGGCGCCGGACCTCGTGATCGTCGGGCTGCCCGCGCCGTCCGGGCTGACGCCCGATGCGCTGCCGGCCGCCCCGCTGCTGCTGCTGCTCGGCTGGCCGCTCCCGCTGGGCGAGATCGAGCGCTGGGCCGGCGCGACCGCGCGCTGGGCCGTGCTGTGGAAGCCGGCGCCCGAGCGCGCCATCGAAACCGCGATCTCGCGCATCGAGCGACCGCTCGTTCCGCTCGCGAGCCACGAAGCGGACTCGCCCCTGCGCTTCGGACAGCCGCCGCGGAGATGAGTCCGCTGCGCTCGCGGGCGACCGCGCGGCGCGAATCGGCGGTCCCGTCTTCAGCGGACGGTGCGGAAGAAGGCGCGGACGTCGTCGACGAGCCGCGCGGGCTCTTCGAGGGCCGCGAAGTGGCCGCCGCTCGGCATCCGCGTCCAGCGCTGGACGTTGAACGCCTTCTCCGCCCACGCGCGCGGCGCGCGGTAGAGCTCCTTCGGGAAGATCGCGCCCGCGGTCGGCTGCTCGACGCGCTCGGTCGCCGGCCCGAAGCGGCCGGACTTCATCGTCTCGTAGTAGAGCCGCGTGGACGACGTGATCGACCGGGTGATCCAGTAGATCATCACGTTGGTGAGGAGCTCGTCCTTCGTGAAGCGGCGCTCGACGTCGCCGTCGCAGTCGCTCCAGGTGCGGAACTTCTCGACGATCCAGGCGGCGAGCCCGGCGGGCGAGTCGTTGAGGCCGTAGCCGAGCGTCTGCGGCTTGGTGCCCTGGATCTGCTGATAGCCGGTCTCGTTGGCCTGGAACGCGCCGAGGTCGGCGAGGTCCTTCTGCTCCTCGGGCGTGACGCCGGCGAGCGCTTCGGGCGTCATCCCGCCCGGAGGAAAGGCGACCACCATGTTCAGGTGGATCGCGGCGCAGTGCGCCGCGTCCACCAGGGCGTTCTGCACCGAGATGATCGCGCCCCAGTCGCCGCCCTGCGCGCCGTACTTCGCGTAGCCGAGCTGCGCCATCAGCGCCGCGTTCCCCTCCGCCATCTTGCGCGCGTCCCAGCCGCGCGTGCGCGGCGCTTCGGAGAAGCCGTAGCCGGGGATCGAGGGACACACGACGTGGAACGCGTCGCGCGCATCGCCGTCGTGGCGCGTCGGGTCGGTGAGCGGTCCGAGGATCTTGTGGAACTCGAAGATCGAGCCGGGCCAGCCGTGCGTCACGACGAGCGGGAACGCGTCCGCGTGCGGCGAGCGCACGTGCAGGAAGTGCAGGCGGTGGTCGTCGACCGTCGTCGTGAACTGCGGGAAGGAGTTGAGCAGCGCCTCGTGCGTGCGCCAGTCGTACCGGTCGCGCCAGTACGCGACGAGCTCCTGCAGGTACGAGAGCTCGGTGCCGTAGTCCCAGCCCGCGCCTTCGATCTGATCGGGGAAGCGCGTGCGCGCGAGCCGCTCGCGCAGATCGGCGAGGTCGGCGTCGGATACCTCGATGCGGAAGGGCTCGATCGTCATGGGACCTCCTCGGGCGCGGGCGGGAGGTTGGCACAAAAGAGAGAGGCCGGGACCGCGCTCGGTCCCGGCCTCCGGATCGGCCTTGCCGTCGAGTGCTAGCGCCCCTTGGTGAGGCGGCCGACGTCGATGTAGCGATGGACCTTGCCCACCGCGATCTCGCCTTCCTTGTTCGTGAACGGCGTGCCGTGGTTGTCCCAGAACTCGATGCGGTTGCCCGTACCGGTCTGCACGTTCACGATCGTGTCGGACACGATGCGCAGGTCCATGGGCTTCGGGATGCCCTCCCAGCCCTTGTACCAGTCGTCCTCGTTGGGCTTCTTGATCGTCTTGTCCTCGCTCCAACGATGGTTGTGCCAGATGATCTTCCAGAGCTCTTCCTTCTGGTCGTAGGCGAAGGAGTAGAGCGCGTTGTAGGTCTGCTTGTCGACGTAGATGTCCTTGTGGTGATACGGATGGTCCGTGTTCTTCGGCTTCATCCGGATCTTGATCGCGTGGCGCAGCTCCCAGCGATCGTCGGCGTAGGACAGGCCGTACGGGCCGAAGTTGTGGTCCTTCGAGTACGGATACGCCTGCACCTTGGAGTTCATCGGCGCGATGATGTCCATCTCGCCCAGACACTGCCAGGTGTACTGCGGCACGATGCCCGCGAAGGAGCGGAGGTCGTCGAAGGTGAAGTCGGTGCCGGACACCGCGTCCGTGCGCTGCGCGGTCGAGATGCGGCGCACGCGGCGCAGGGTCGGCACGTACACCCAGGTGTCGTCGTTCTTGGCCTGGGCCTTCGGCTTGTCCGAGTCCTTGTAGCGGTAGGTCATGACCATGATGCCGCGAGCGTCGAACGGCGCGTCCACCTCGATGCCGAACGCGGTGGTGCGCTTCTCGCCGCGGAACAGGTCGCCCTGGTTCTTCTCGATCAGCTGCGGCTCGGCGCGGCGCGACATGCGGATCGTCTTCGAGGTGCCCTCGTAGTAGAGCGGCAGCTCCTCGCCGCGATCCCAGTACGAGTAGTAGTAGTGGGTCTCGGTGCCGTCGCCGTCCCACGCGTAGTTGAAGTTCCACATGTGCTTCACGCCGGCCTGGGGATCGCCCTTGCAGTCGATCGTCGCCGGGTCGAACGCGTAGCCCGCGGTGTAGTTCTCGAGGCTCTCGTCGGGGCCGATCTTCGCCTGACCCTTGAACTGGTCGCTCGCGGCCTTCCACTCCGGCGGCTCGCCGTAGTCCTTGAACGCGGGCCCGATCTCCATCTTCATGCCTTCGTAGAAGAAGAAGTCGCGGTTGGCCCAGAACTCCGCCGGCAGGAAGTTCTTGATCGACTCGAGCTTATCGAAGCTGATGACGTCGCCTTCCTTGAACGACGGGGCGCCCGCGCCGGCGTCCTCCTGGGCGAAGGCCCCGGAAGGCAGGATCAGAGCGGCGGCAGCGGCCGACGCGAGAGCGGCGAGCCGAGCCGTGCGATGCCAACGCATCATTGCGTCTCCTTTGCTGTGCCGCGGGAGGGGGACCGCGGCGGCGAAGCCAATGTTTCGATCAGGGTCGAGAATCGGTTTCCGCAAACGTTGCGAAACGGACCAACGGATCACGAGCCCACCGGCGACGGTTCGAGCGTTGAGGGCTCGGACACGCGGCTGGAGCCGTCTCTTGTGGACGGCGGCTCGAGCGCCGAATGCTTTCCCCGGAAAGACGGCGAAGATGCTAGCCCGACGCTATGGGGAAGTCAGTCGATTTCCGCCGTGCGCGTGCGCGCGCACATCGCTGAATACGCGAGCGAGCGGTGAGCGGATGACGCGTGCGCGCCGCGCGCTGCGTCAAACCGATTCGCGTGCGACGCGATCGTGCGCCTCGATCACCTCGCGCGGCGCCTGCACCAGCTCGATCAGCACGCCTTGTCCGCCGACCGGCGACGTCTCGTTCCCCTTGGGGTGGATGAAGCAGACGTCGTAGCCGGAAGCGCCCTTGCGGATGCCGCCCGGCGTGAAGCGGACGCCCTGCGACTCGAGCCACGCGACCGCGGCGGCGAGGTCGTCGATCCACAGCCCCACGTGATTCAGCGCGGGGTCGTGGACGCGCGGACTCTTCTCGGGATCCACCGGCTGCATCAGGTCCACTTCCACGGCGAACGCACCCGCACCTGCAGCGGCGATGTCCTCGTCGACGTTCTCGCGCTCGCTGCGGAAGTTGCCGCGCGGACTCAGGCCGAGCAGGTCGATCCACAGCCGGCGGAGCGGCTCCTTGTCCTTCGCGCCGACGGCGATCTGCTGGAGGCCCAGCACGCGGAAGGGTCGATCTGCCACGGCTTTCTCCTCGAACGGGGCGGGCATGGTACTTCGGCGAAGGGGCACTGCTACCCTGCGCGACCCGCCATGACGTCCGCCAAGGCCTCCGTCCACTTCCGATCGCTCGGCTGTCCCAAGAACCGCGTGGACAGCGAGGTGATGCTCGGAAGCCTCGCGCTCTCGGGCTACGCACTCGCCGAGCGGCTCGACGACGCAGACGTCGTGGTGATCAACACCTGCTCCTTCATCGAGAGCGCGCGCCAGGAGTCGGTCGACGCGATCCTCGAGGTCGCCGAGCTGCGCGAGACCGGCCGTTTGCGCGCGCTCGTCGTCGCGGGCTGCCTGCCGCAGCGCTACGGCGGCGAGCTCGCCAAGGAGCTGCCCGAGGTCGACGCCTTCGTCGGCACGGGCGAGTTCCAGCGCATCGCCGAGATCCTCGACGGCGCGCTCGGCGGCCGGCGCGGCGGCGTCTACGTCGAGGCGGGACGCACCTATCTGTATGGGGAGCGCGATCCGCGCCTGCTCGTCGGCCCGGGACACAGCGCGTACCTGAAGATCGCCGAGGGCTGCGATCGCGTCTGCGCCTTCTGCGCGATTCCGGGGATCCGCGGGCGATTCCAGAGCCGCTCGCTCGAGTCGCTCGTCGCGGAGGCGCGCCAGCTCGGCGCCGCCGGCGTGCGCGAGCTGAATCTCGTCGCGCAGGACTCGACGTCGTGGGGCAAGGACCTTCCGGCTGCGGGCGCGGGGCGCCCGCGCCTCGATCAGCTCCTGCGCGCGCTCGACGCCGTCGAGGAGCTGGACTGGGTGCGGCTCCTCTACGTCTACCCGAGCGCGGTGACCGACGAGCTCATCGCCGCGCTGGCCGAGGGGCGGCGCGTGCTCCCGTACGTCGACGTCCCGCTGCAGCACGCGAGCGACGCCATGCTGCGCGCGATGAAGCGCGGCACGACGGCGGACCGCCAGCAGCGGCTCGTCGAACGGCTGCGGGCCGCCATCCCGGGCGTGGCGCTGCGCACGACCTTCATCGTGGGCTTCCCGGGCGAGACGGACGCCGACTTCGACGCCCTTTGCGAGTTCGTTCGCGAAGTGCGCTTCGATCGCGTCGGCGTGTTCCGCTACTCGGACGAGGACGGCACGGCCGCGCGCGAGCTGCCCGGCAAGGTCTCACAGCGGGTGGCGCGCGAGCGCCACCGGCGGATGCTCGCGCTGCTGCGCGATCTCCAGGCGGAGCAGCTCGCGGGCCTGGTCGGGCAGGAGGTGGACGTCCTCGTCGACGCCGGCGGGCGCGACCGCGCGGTCGCTCGCATGTGGTCGCAGGCGCCGGACATCGACGGCAACGTCCTGCTGCGCGGCGGCGCCGCGACCGGCGAGCGCCTGCGGGCCCGCATCACCGGCGTGCGTGGCGCGGACCTGGACGCTGCGCGGGCCGACGCGCCCGTCCGGCGGGCGAAGTCCGCCAGCTAGCGGCTCACGCGCCGAGAAAATCTCGCGCAATCAGGTACTTCTCGCTGCTTCCCTTACGCGTCGCCTTGGACTTGGTGATGCGCACGGCGCCGAATCGCGGGCGCAGCCGCGCGACGAACGCCTGCGCCTCCGGCGCCTCGAGCAGCTTCGCGACGAACGTGCCGCCCACTCGCAGCAGCTTCGGCGCGAGCGCCTCCAGCGCCTCGAGCAGCGCTTCCTCGCGCGCCCGATCGGTCGCGCGCACGCCGGTCAGCTTCGGCGCAGCGTCGCAGAGCACGACGTCGGCCGGCCCGCCGAGCGCGTCGAGAATCCTTGCATAGACGCCTACTTCCGCGAGATCGCCCCGCAATGCGAGCGCGTTCTCGTTGGGCAGCGGCTCGGTCTCGTCCAGGTCGATGCCGACCACCCGCCCCGCCGGACCGACCGCCTCCACCGCGACCTGCATCCAGCCGCCCGGCCAGCAGCCGAGGTCGGCGACGCGGTCGCCCTTGCGCAGCAGCCGGTGCTCGCGCTGCAGCTCTTCGAGCTTGTACGCCGCGCGCGAGCGGTAGCCCTCGCGCTTGGCGCGGCGGTAGAAGGCGTCCTTCCGCTCGTACACGGATGGATCCGATCTGGCGGGCGGGCGCCCGCCGGGCGGCCTGCGCTACGCGATGGCCGGGCGCACTCGCACGAGGCCGTCGTTCGCGCCCGGGACGGCGCCGCGGACCAGCAGCAGATTCTTCTCGGCGTCGACGCGCACGACCTCGAGGTTGCGCACGGTCACCTGCTCGTTGCCCATGCGACCGGCCATGCGAAGGCCCTTGATGACGTGACCGGGATACGTGCCGGGGCCGATCGAGCCGGGCAGGCGGAAGCCCTCGTGCGTGCCGTGCGTGAACTTCTTGATGCGGAAGTGATGGCGCTTCACGACGCCCGCGGTGCCGCGCCCCTTGCTCGTGCCGACCACGTCGACGCGCTGGCCCGAGCTGAACACGTCGGCCTTGATCTCCTGGCCCACCTCGTAGCCTGCGGCATCCTCGGCCGAGATCCGCGACTCGTGCAGGTAGCGCTGCGGAGCCACCTTGGCCTTGTCGAACCGACCCAGCTGCGGCTTCGTGACGCCCTTGCGCCGCCGCTCGGCGAATCCGAGCTGCAGCGCCGTGTATCCGTCCGTCTCGTCGGTCTTCTTCTGGATGACGAAGTTCGGGCCCGCCTCGAGCACGGTCACCGGAATCGCTTCGCCCTTGTCATCGAAGATGCGGGTCATGCCGATCTTGCGGCACAGGAGCTCGATTGCCACCGCCAGGTCTCCGGAGGTCCGGGGCCGCGAGGCCGCGCCGGACGCGGTTGGGGTTCGGGAAGGCGGGGCAACATAGGAGAAGGGGTTTTCGATGTCGACCCAGCGCACCCATGCCGTGACCCTGCTCGCCGGGGACGGCATCGGGCCCGAAGTGACCGAGGCGACCGTGCGCGTGCTCGCGGCCGCGGGGGTCGCGATCGAGTGGGACCGGGTCGAGGCCGGCGGTGACGTCGTGGCCAAGTACGGCACCCCGGTCCCCGAGTCGGCGCTCCAGTCGATTCGGCGGCGCGGGCTCGCGCTGAAGGGTCCGATCACGACCCCGGTCGGCGAGGGCTTCCGCTCCGCGAACGTCACGCTGCGCCAGAACCTCGACCTCTACGCCTGCCTGCGCCCGGTGAAGTCCATTCCGGGGCTGCCGACGCGCTTCGAGGGCGTCGACCTGATCATCGTGCGCGAGAACACCGAGGACCTCTACTCGGGCCTCGAGCACCGCGTCTGCCCGGGCGTGGTCGAGAGCATCAAGGTGATCACCGAGCGCGCCTGCCTGCGCATCGCGAAGTTCGCCTTCCGCATGGCCCTGCAGCGCGGCCGGAAGAAGATCACCGCCGTCCACAAGGCCAACATCATGAAGCTCTCCGACGGCCTCTTCCTCGAGTGCTGCCGGCGCATCGCGCGCGACCACCGCGACATCGAGTACGGCGAGGTGATCGTGGACAACTGCGCGATGCAGCTCGTCCGCGATCCGACCCAGTTCGACGTCCTGCTGCTCGAGAACCTCTACGGCGACATCCTGTCGGACCTGTGCGCGGGCCTGGTCGGCGGCCTCGGCGTCGTCCCGGGCGCGAACATCGGCGACGAGGTCGCGGTGTTCGAGGCCGTCCACGGCAGCGCGCCCGACATCGCGGGCAAGCGGCTCGCGAACCCGACGGCGCTGATCCTGTCCGCGGTCGAGATGCTGCACCACGTCGGCGAGAGCGAGGCCGGCGAGCGCATCGAGCGCGCGGTGCACGCCGTGCTCGGCGAGCCGCAGCTCCGCACCCGCGACCTCGGCGGCAAGGCGACCACGGACGAGTTCACCGAGTCGGTGATCGAGCGGCTGGGCTGATCGCCGACTAGCCTCGCCCCATGCGCGCCGCTCGCGTCCTCGTCCTCGGCCTCGACGGCGCCGACTGGTCGGTGTTGCGCCCGCTCTGCGACGCCGGCCGCATGCCGAACCTGCGCGCCTGGCTCGGCGCCGCGACGGATGCGCCGCTGCCGTCGGTGGTTCCGGCGATGAGCTTTCCGGCGTGGTCGTCGTTCGCGACCGGCCTGGCGCCCGGGCGACACGGGATCTTCGACTTCACGCAGAAGCAGGAAGGCGCGTACGCGATCCGCTTCGTCAACGCGGCCGAGCGCGCCGGCGAGCCGTTCTGGCTGCGCGCCAGCCGCGCGGGGCGCCGCGTGCTCTGCCTCGGCGTGCCGGCCACGTATCCGCCCGACCGCGTCGACGGTCTGCTCGTGCCGGGCTTCGACGCGCCCGTCTCGACCGGCAGCGACGCGGCGTTCGCGAGCGACCCGGCGCTCTACGCGCGCGTCGCGGAGCGCGCCGGCGCCTGGATGCGTCCCGACCTCGACGAGGGCGCGCACGACGAGGGCTGGCACGAGCGCGCCGTGGCGCGACTGCTCGCGCGCATCGACCGCAAGCTCGGCTTCGCGCTCGAGGCGCTGCGCGTGCTGCGCGACGACGGCCGCGAGCCCGAGCTCGCGATCGTCGTGTTCTCCGAGAGCGACACCGTCGCGCACCACTACTGGCGCGATCACGACGCGCGCTCGCCGCGCCACGATCCGAGCGCGTCGGCCGTCCGCAAGACCGCGCTCGCGGCGGTGTACGAGCGCCTCGACGCGGCGATCGGCGCGCTGCGCTCGGCGTTCGGCGAAGACGCGGCGTGCCTCGTCGTCTCGGATCACGGCCAGGGCGGCGCGTCGCGGCGCGTCGTGCACGTGAACCGCCGCCTCGCCGACTGCGGGCTGCTGGCGCGCCGCCGCGCCGGCGCGCTCGACACCGCCGCGCGTCGCGCGCGCGATCTCGCGCTGCGCGTGCTGCCGCCGCGCGCCGCGCAGGGGATCTTCCGGCGCGCGCGCGCGTCGGCCGCGCGGCTCGAGAGCGCGGCGCGCTTCGGCGGCATCGACTGGTCGCGCACGGACGCGTTCAGCGAGGAGGTGAACACCCAGCCGGGCGTGTGGCTGAATCTCGCCGGACGCGAGGCGCGCGGCCGCGTCGTGGCGAGCGACGCCGCGCGCGTGCGCCGCGACGTCGTCGACGCGCTGCTCGACTGGAAGCTCCCGGGCGGCGAGCCGGTCGTCGCGTGGGCGCAGCCGCGCGAGGAGATCTACGAGGGGCCCTTCGTGTCGCGCGCGCCCGACGTCGTCTTCGAGCTCGCGACGGAGAACGGCTACGCGCACTCGATCGTCGCGACGCCGTGGGGCCGCGACGGCGCGCTGCGCACGCTCGCCGGCGACGAGCTCGGCGGCGGCCGCGGGCGCGGCATGAACGGCACGCACCGGCGCGACGGCATCTGGCTCGCGGTCGGCGGCGTGGCGCACACGCGCGCCGAGCGCCCGGCCGGCATCGAAGCGGTGGCGAGCGTCGTGCTGCGCACGCTCGGCGTCGCCGACGCGGCGGACGGGGAGCGGCCGGCCGCGCCGCTGCCCTACAGTGCGGACGAGGAAGCCCGCGTCGCGGCACGGCTGCGGGCGCTCGGATACCTGGAGTAGGAAAGAGTAGGAACAGGCGCCGTGTCGCGGTCGATCCGTCTCTCGCTCGTGTTCCCGATGTTCGACGAACAGGAGAACGTCGGCCGCCTGCTCGACTCGGCGCTCGCGCTCGCGCCGCGCCTCAACGAAGACTTCGAGCTGATCGTCGTCGACGACGGCTCGCGCGACGGCGGCGCGGCGGTCGTCGAAGCGGCGCGCCGCCGCGATCGGCGCGTGCGGCTGCTGCGCCATCCGGAGAACCGCGGCTACGGCGCCGCGCTGCGCTCCGGCCTGCGCGCGGCGCGCGGCGAGCTGGTGTTCTTCAGCGACGCCGATCTCCAGTTCGACCTCGCGGAGCTCGAGCACCTGCTCGCGCACGCCGACGAGTTCGACATCGTCGCCGGCTTCCGCGCGCCGCGCCGCGATCCGTGGGCGCGGCGCGCGATCGCCGCCGGCTGGGGCGCGCTGGTGCGCGCCGCGTTCGGCCTGCGCGTGCGCGACATCGACTGCGCCTTCAAGCTGTTCCGCCGGCCCGTGCTCGACGCGCTGCCGATCGCTTCGATCGGCGCGTTCGTGAACACCGAGATCCTGGTGCGCGCGCGGCGCGCGGGCTTCCGCATCCAGGAGGTGCCGGTCACGCACCATCCGCGCGTCGCCGGCCGCGCGAAGGGCGCGTCGCCGCGCGTCGTCGCGCGCGCGCTGCTCGAGCTGTTCACGCTGTATCGCGAGCTGACGCACCCGACGGGCGCGCCGCTGCGCGCGGTGGGCGAGCAGGCGGGATCGGTCGAGGAAGTGACGTGACGCCGGCGCGAGCCGCGTAGGCGTGCACCTCGCGCTCGTCGGCGCCTTCCCGTTCCCGTTTCCGCAGGGCTCGCAGGTCTTCTTCGCGGACCAGGCGCGCGCGCTGCAGGACGCGGGCGCACGCGTGACGCTGGCCTGCTACGGCACCGGCGAGGGCGAGCCGCCGCGCGACCTCGCGCTCGTGCGATCGCCGCTCGCGCCGCGCGCGCTGCGCTCGGGGCCGAGCGCCGGCAAGCCGATCGCCGACGCCGCGCTCGCCGCGACGCTGCTGCGCGCGCA
>QEVM01000056.1:0-12500 GCA_003576805.1 Pseudomonadota bacterium
GTCCGCGCCGAGCCCGCGACGCAGCCCGAGCCCGTCGCCGCGGCGCCGCCTCCGCCGGTCGCCGAAGCGCCGGCTCCGGTCGTCGCGCCGCCGCCGCCGGTGGTGGAGGCGCCCGCGCCGAAGCCGGCGCCGCCGCCGCGGCCGAAGGTCCGGCTCGCCGATCGGCTGGCGCGCACGCGCTCGGCGTTCATCGGGCGCATCGGACAGCTCGTCGGCGGACGCGCGCTCGAGGGCGACGTCCTCGAAGAGCTCGAGATGCTGCTCTTCAGCGCGGACCTCGGCGTGCAGACCGCGGAGAGCCTGCTCGGCGCGGTGAAGAGCCGCGCCTCCGGCGGCGACGCCGACCAGGTCCGCGCCGTCCTGCGCGACGCGATCCTCGAGAAGCTGCGCCGCGTCGAGCAGCCGGTCGCCCCGAGCGACGCGCGCCCGTACGTCGTGCTCGTGCTCGGCGTCAACGGCTCCGGCAAGACGACCACGATCGGCAAGCTCGCTGCGCGCTATCAGGGCGAAGGGCGCCGCGTCGTGCTCGGCGCCGGCGACACCTTCCGCGCCGCCGCGATCGAGCAGCTCGAGGTCTGGGGCGAGCGCGTCGGCTGCGAGGTCGTGAAGGGGCAGGCCGGCGGCGATCCCGCGGCCGTCGCCTTCGACACCGTGAAGGCGGCGAAGGCGCGCGGCCACGACGTCGCGATCATCGACACCGCCGGCCGCCTGCAGACGAAGGCGCCGCTCGTCGAGGAGCTGAAGAAGATCGTCCGCGTGATCGGTCGCGACTGTCCGGGCGCGCCGCACGAGGTGCTGCTCGTGCTCGACGCGAACACCGGCCAGAACGCGATCTCGCAGGCGCGCATCTTCACCGAGGCGGCGGGCGTGACCGGGCTCGTGCTCACCAAGCTCGACGGCACCGCGAAGGGCGGCGTGCTGGTCGGGCTCGCCGACGAGTTCGGCATTCCGGTGCGCTACGTCGGCGTCGGCGAGACGGCGGAGGACCTGCGCGCGTTCTCGGCCGACGAGTTCGTGGACGCGCTCTTCGCGAACGACGGAGCGGCCGCATGAGCCGCTTCGTGCTGGCGCTCGACCAGGGCACCACCTCGTCGCGCGCGATCCTGTTCGACCGCGACGGCTCGGTCGCGGCGGTCGCGCAGCAGGAGTTCCCGCAGCACTTCCCGAAGCCGGGCTGGGTCGAGCACGACCCCGCCGAGATCTGGGAATCGCAGCTCGCGGCCGCGCGCGGCGCGCTCGGCAAGGCGGGCGCCAGCGCCGCCGACGTCGCCGCGATCGGCATCACGAACCAGCGCGAGACGGCCGTCGTGTGGGATCGCGCGAGCGGCGAGCCGATCCACCGCGCGATCGTGTGGCAGTCGCGCCAGACGACGCCGATCTGCGACCGGCTGCGCGCGGAGGGGCTCGAGGCGCACGTGCGCGCGCGCACCGGCCTGGTGATCGACGCCTACTTCTCGGCGACGAAGGTGCGCTTCGTGCTCGACGCCGTGCCGGGCGCGCAGCAGCGCGCCGAGCGCGGCGAGCTCGCCTTCGGGACGGTCGACGCGTGGCTGCTGCACCGGCTCACGAAGGGCGCCGTGCACGCGACCGAGTCGTCGAACGCGTCGCGCACGATGCTCTACGACATCCACGCGTGCGACTGGGATCCGGTGCTGCTCGACGCGCTGCGCGTGCCGCGCGAGATGCTGCCGGCGGTGCGCGCGTCGAGCGGGGTGTTCGCGGAGACGCACCCAGACTGGTTCGGGCGGCCGATCCCGATCGCGGGCATCGCCGGCGACCAGCAGGCCGCGCTCTTCGGGCAGGGCTGCTTCGAGGCGGGACGCGCCAAGAACACCTACGGCACCGGCTGCTTCCTGCTGCAGAACACGGGCAGCGAGCCGCGCGCCTCGAAGACGGGCCTCGTCACGACGATCGCCTGGAGCGTCGACGGGCGCGTCGAGTACGCGCTCGAGGGCAGCGTCTTCGTCGCCGGCGCGGCCGTCCAGTGGCTGCGCGACGGCCTGCGCCTCGTGTCGGAGGCGGCGGAGACCGAGGCCGCCGCGCGCAGCGTGTCCGACAGCGGCGGCGTGTACGTGGTGCCGGCCTTCGTGGGGCTCGGCGCACCGTACTGGGACGAGCGCGCGCGCGGCACCATCGTCGGCATCACGCGCGGCACGACGCGCGAGCACCTGATCCGCGCGACGCTCGAGGCGATCGCGTTCCAGACGCGCGACGTCGTCGAGTGCATGGGGCTCGACGCGGGGCTGCCGCTGGCGCGGCTGTGCGTCGACGGCGGCGCCTGTCGCAACGACTTCCTGATGCAGCTCCAGGCCGACCTGCTCGGCGTGCCGGTCGTGCGTCCCGGCATGCTCGAGGTCACGGCCTTCGGCGCGGCGGCGCTCGCCGGCCTCGCGGCGGGCTTCTGGCGCGACCGCGCGGAGCTGGAGTCGGTGACCGGGCGCGGCGCGACGCGCTTCGACCCCGCTCTCGGCGCCGACCAGCGCGACGCCCTCTACGCCGGCTGGCGCCGCGCCGTCGAGCGCTCGCGGGACTGGGAGACCGCGTGAAGCGGCCGCTGGTGATCGCGCACCGCGGCGCGTCGGCGCACCGGCCCGAGAACACGATGCCGGCGTTCGAGCTCGCCGTCGCGCAGCGCGCGGACATGATCGAGACCGATCTCCACCGCACGCGCGACGGAGCGGTGGTGATCACGCACGACGAGGAGCTCGCGCGCATCGGCGGAGCCGGTGAGATCGCCGACGCCACGCTCGCCGAGATCCGCGCGCTCGACGCGGGCGGCGGCGCGCCGGTGCCGACGCTCGACGAGCTGCTCGACCGCTTCGCGGACGAGATTCCGTTCAATCTCGAGCTGAAGAAGGGCACGCGCGGCGAGTACGAAGGGCTCGAGGCGCAGGCGATCGAGGCGGTGCGCGCGCGCGGCATCGCCGAGCGCACGCTGTTCTCGTCGTTCTACGACCCGGTGCTCGCGCGGCTGCGCGCGCTCGCGCCCGAGTGCCGGATCGGTCTGCTGATCTCCGAGCGCTATCCGGTGCGGATCGTCGAGCGCGCTCGCGCGCTCGGCGCCGAGGCGATCCATCCCGAGGTGTCGGTGGTGGACGCGGAGCTCGTCGAGGCGGCGCACGACGCCGGCCTCGCCGTCTACGTCTTCACGGTGGACGCCCGCGACGAGATGGAGCGGCTGCTCGGGCTGGGCGTCGACGGCCTGTTCACGAACCACCCTGACCGGATGCGCGCGCTCGTGGACGCCCGCGGGGAAATGAGCGTTCCCTGACGCACGGCGCCGAATCGGCGCAGGTTGTCCTCGCCGCGACCCCGCGAATGGTTGACGGAGACTGCCAAGATCCTTTATTCATTAGGCACAGAGGGTCCCCCACCTAATGAAATTCGACAAGCCCGCCCTCACCGCCGAGCTCGACGCGACGGATCTCGCGATCCTCGACGCGTTGCAGCACAACTGCAAGCAGCCGCTCGCGGAGATCGGCAAGCAGGTCGGCCTCTCCGCCCCGTCGGTCGTCGAGCGCATCAAGAAGCTCGAGGAGAGCGGCGTGATCCGCGGCTACGCCGCGCTGCTCGACGCCCGCGCCCTCGGCAAGGACGTGACGGCGTTCATCGGCGTCTCGATCTCGCACCCGAGCGCCTTCGAGCCCTTCGAGAAGGAGGTGGACCGCTCGGGCGACGTGCTGGAGTGTCATCACGTGACCGGCCAGCACACGCTGATGCTGAAGGTCCGCACCGAGAGCACGGAGACGCTCGAGCGGCTGATCGACATGGTCCGCCGCGTCGAGGGCGTGACGCGCACCGAGACGATGGTCGTGCTGTCCACGCACGCCGAGCGCACCCGGGTCGCGCTCGACGCGAGCGAGGCGCCGCTGCCGCGCCGCCGCCGGCCGCCGAAGCCGCGCCCGGGAGACGCCACGTGAGCGAGCGACAGGAGGAGGAGCGCAGCATGGAGCGACGCAACGGACGTCCGGCGGCGCAGGGTCTCTACGATCCCGCCCACGAGCACGACGCGTGCGGCGTCGGCTTCGTCGCGCAGATCGACGGCACCCGCTCGCACGCGCTCGTGCACCAGGGCATCCAGGTGCTCGAGCGGCTCGAGCACCGCGGCGCCTGCGGCTGCGACCCGGAGACGGGCGACGGCGCCGGCATCCTGATCCAGCTTCCCGACGCATTCTTGCGTCGCGAGGCCGAGCGCCTCGGCATCGAGCTGCCGGCTCCGGGCGCGTACGCGTCCGGCATGCTGTTCCTGTCGCAGGACGCGGAGGCGCGCGCGTGGCAGGAGGCCGCCTTCGAGCGCGCCGCCGCCGAGTGCGGGCAGCGCTTCCTCGGCTGGCGCGACGTCCCGACCAGTCCCGATCGGATCGGCCGCATCTCGCGCGAGGCGATGCCGGTGATCCGCCAGGTGTTCGTGGGCGCCGCCGACGGCCTCGCGCAGGACGCCTTCGAGCGCAAGCTCTACCTGCTGCGGCGCACGTTCGAGAATGCGGTGAAGGCGCGCGGCGCCTTCTGCTACGTGCCGAGCCTGTCGAGCCGGACCTTCGTCTTCACCGGCATGCTGATGTCGACCCAGATCGAGCCGTTCTATCCGGATCTCACCGATCCCGCGGTGGAGTCGGCGATCGCGCTCGTGCACTCGCGCTACAGCACCAACACCTTCCCGACCTGGGACCTCGCCCAGCCGTTCCGCTACATGGCGCACAACGGCGAGATCAACACCCTGCGCGGCAACCGCAACTACATGCGGGCCCGCGAGGGCACGATGCGCTCGGCGCTGTTCGGCGAGGATCTCGCCCGCCTCTATCCCATCATGAAGGAAGGCGCGTCGGACTCGGCGCAGTTCGACAACGTGCTCGAGTTCCTCGCGCTCGCGGGCCGCGAGCTGCCCGAGGCGATCCTGATGATGATCCCCGAGGCGTGGGAGAACCACGCCGAGATGGATCCCGACCGGCGCGCCTACTACGAGTACCACTCGTTCCTGATGGAGCCCTGGGACGGCCCCGCGTCGATCGCGTTCACCGACGGCCGCAAGATCGGCGCCGTGCTCGACCGCAACGGACTGCGCCCGTCGCGCTGGACCGTGACGAAGGACGGGCTCGTCGTGATGGCGTCGGAGACCGGCGTCCTCGACCTCGCGCCGGAGCGCGTGCTCCGCAAGGGCCGCCTGCAGCCGGGCCGCATCTTCTTCGTGGACCTCGAGGAAGGCCGCATCGTCGAGGACGAGGAGATCAAGTCCCGTTACATCGCGAAGCACCCGTACCGCGAGTGGGTCGGCGCGAACCGCGTCGTCGTGGACGAGCTGCCGCGCGTGGAGGTCGCCGCCGAGAACCGGTCGAACCCCGAGCTGCGCTTCACGCTGCAGCAGGTGTTCGGGTACACCAGCGAGGATCTCAAGTTCCTGATCGCGCCGATGGTCGCCGACGGCAAGTGGGCGATCGGCTCGATGGGCAACGACGAAGCGCTCGCCTGTCTCTCCGACCGGCCGCGCATGCTCTACCACTACTTCAAGCAGCTCTTCGCCCAGGTCACCAATCCCGCCATGGACTCGATCAACGAGGGCACCGTGATGTCCCTCTACTCGACTCTCGGCGCGGAGCGGAACCTGCTCGAGGAGACGCCCGAGCACGCGCGCATGCTGCGCGCCAGCCGCCCGATCCTCACCAACGAGGAGCTCGAGCGCGTGCGCCAGGTCGCCGCGCCCGGCTTCCGTGCGCGCACGCTGCCGACGCTGTTCAAGGTCGGCGAGGGTGGCGCCGGCCTGCGCGGCGCGCTCGACGCGCTCTGCCGCGAGGCCGCGCAGGCGGTCCGCGAGGGCGTCAACGTGCTGATCCTCTCGGATCGCGGCGTCGCGCCCGAGCTGGCTCCGATCCCGATGCTGATGGCGACCGGCGCGGTGCACCACCACCTGATCCGCGAGGGCCTGCGCACCCAGTGCGGGATCGTGTGCGAGACGGCCGAGGCGCGCGACGTCGCGCAGTTCGCGCTGCTGCTCGGCTACGGCGCGGGCGCGATCAATCCCTACCTCGCGCTCGAGACGATCGAGGAGCTGATCGAGGACGGCATCTACGTGCCCGCGACGCTCGACGTCGCCAAGGGCATCAAGAACTACCTGAAGGCGAGCGACAAGGGTCTGCTCAAGACGATGGCGAAGATGGGGATCTCGACGCTGCAGAGCTACCGCGGCGCGCAGATCTTCGAAGCGGTCGGACTCGACGACGAGGTGGTCGAGCGCTGCTTCGCCGGCACGGCGTCGAAGGTCGCCGGCGTGGGCTTCGACGTGATCGCGCGCGAGGTCGCGCTGCGCCACGAGCGCGCCTTCCCGGACGACGGCTTCACGTATCCCGAGCTCGACCCGGGCGGCCTCTACCAGTGGCGCCGGCGCGGCGAGCGCCACACGTTCAACCCGGACAGCGTGTCGAAGCTCCAGCACGCCGTGCGCTCGGGCGATCCGCAGCGCGCGTACGCCACCTACAAGGAGTTCACGCGCGCGGCGGACGACGAGGCGGAGCGGCTCTGCACGCTGCGCGGCCTGTTCCGCTTCCAGCCGGACCGCGAGCCGGTCCCGCTGGAGGAGGTCGAGCCCGCGAGCGAGATCGTGCGCCGCTTCTGCACCGGCGCGATGTCGTACGGCTCGATCTCGCTCGAGGCCCACCAGACGCTCGCGGTTGCGATGAACCGCATCGGCGGCAAGAGCAACACGGGCGAGGGCGGCGAAGACCCCGACCGCTTCACGCCGGATCCGAACGGCGACTTGCGCCGCTCCGCGATCAAGCAGGTCGCGTCGGGCCGCTTCGGCGTGACGAGCTGGTACCTGGTCAACGCGGACGAGCTGCAGATCAAGATCGCGCAGGGCGCCAAGCCCGGCGAAGGCGGCGAGCTGCCCGGCCACAAGGTGGACGCGACGATCGCGAAGACGCGCCACTCGACGCCGGGCGTCGGGCTGATCTCGCCGCCGCCGCACCACGACATCTACTCGATCGAGGACCTCGCCCAGCTGATCTACGACCTGAAGAACGCCAACCGCCAGGCGAAGGTCAGCGTGAAGCTCGTCGCCGAGACCGGCGTCGGCACGATCGCCGCGGGCGTCGCCAAGGGGAAGGCCGACGGCGTGCTGATCTCCGGGCACGACGGCGGCACGGGCGCCTCGCCGCTCGCGTCGATCAAGTACGCCGGGCTGCCGTGGGAGATCGGGCTCGCGGAGACGCAGCAGACGCTCGTCCTCAACGACCTGCGCGGCCGCATCCGCGTGCAGACCGACGGCGGCCTGAAGACCGGCCGCGACGTGGTGATCGCGGCGCTGCTCGGCGCCGACGAGTTCGGCTTCTCGACTGCGCCGCTCGTCGCGCTGGGCTGCATCCTGATGCGCGTGTGCCACCTCAACACCTGCCCGGTCGGAATCGCGACGCAGAACGAAGAGCTGCGCCGGCGCTTCGCGGGCCAGCCGGAGCACGTCGTCCGGTACCTGTTCTTCGTGGCCGACGAAGTGCGCGAGATCATGGCCAGGCTCGGCTTCCGCCGGCTCGAGGACATGATCGGCCGCTGCGACCTGCTCGACTGGGATCGCGCGCTGCCGCACTGGAAGGCGAAGGGGCTCGACTTCTCGCGGCTCCTCTACAAGCCGGACGTGCCGCACGCGATCCGCCACTGCGAGCCGCAGGACCACGGACTCGACCAGGTGCTCGACGTCAAGCTGCTCGAGATGGCGCGCCCCGCGCTCGACGGCGGCGAGAAGGTCGAGCTGCACCTGCCGATCCGGAACACGGACCGCACCGTCGGCACGATCCTCGGCTCGGAGCTCTCGCGCCGGCACGGCGAGGCCGGTCTGCCCGAGGACACGATCACGATCCACTTCACGGGGTCGGCGGGTCAGAGCTTCGGCGCGTTCGTTCCGCGCGGCATGACGCTCTGGGTGCACGGCGACACGAACGACTACGCCGGCAAGGGACTTTCGGGCGGCAAGATCGTCGTGAAGGTGCCCGAGGGTGCGAGCTACGACCCCGCGCAGAACATCATCACCGGCAACGTCGTGCTCTACGGCGCGACCGCGGGCGAAGCCTACTTCCAGGGGGTCGCGGGCGAGCGCTTCGCCGTGCGCAACAGCGGCGCGCAGGCGGTCGTGGAGGGTGTCGGCGATCACGGCTGCGAGTACATGACCGGCGGCCGCGTCGTGATCCTCGGCCCGACCGGGCGCAACTTCGGCGCGGGCATGTCCGGCGGCTTCGCCTACGTGCTGGACGCGGACGGGTCGTTCCCGAGTCGCGTGAACGCCGAGCGCATCGACCTCGAACGCCTCACCTCGGAAGACGAGGAGATCCTGCAGCGGCTCGTGCGGCGGCACTACGAGTACACGCGCAGCGAGCGCGCCGAGGAGGTGCTGCGCAAGTGGAACAGCT
Organism: Pseudomonadota bacterium; assembly: GCA_003576805.1. Classification (GTDB taxonomy): domain Bacteria; phylum Myxococcota_A; class UBA9160; order UBA9160; family PR03; genus PR03. The sequence goes on from QEVM01000056.1 coordinate 8,391, forward strand.
TCGCTCCGAAGTTCGTGAAGGTGTTCCCGAAGGACCTCAAGCTGGCGCTCGATGCGCGCCTCAACGCGAGGACGGGCGATGGGTAAGGTGACGGGCTTCCTCGAGGTCGGGCGCAAGGACACGCCGTATCGGCCGGTCGAAGAGCGGGTGCGGGACTGGCACGAGGTGCAGCTCGATCCGCCGGTGGAGGACGTGCGCCAGCAGGCCGCGCGTTGCATGGATTGCGGCATTCCGTTCTGCAACACCGGCTGCCCGCTCGGCAACATCATCCCGGACTGGAACGACTTCGCGTATCGCGACAAGTGGCGCGAGGCGCTCGAGCGGCTGCACTCGACCAACAACTTCCCGGAGTTCACGGGACTGGTGTGTCCGGCGCCGTGCGAGGCCGCGTGCGTGCTCGGCATCAACCAGGCGCCCGTCACGATCAAGCAGATCGAGTGGGAGATCATCCGCCGCGGCTGGGAGGAGGGCTGGGTCGCGCCCGTGCGGCCCGAGCGGCGCAGCGGCCGATCGGTGGCGGTGGTCGGATCGGGCCCCGCCGGTCTCGCTGCCGCGCAGCAGCTCAGCCGAGCAGGTCACACCGTCACCGTGTTCGAGAAGAGCGATCGCGTCGGCGGGCTGCTCCGCTACGGCATTCCCGACTTCAAGCTCGAGAAGTGGATCATCGATCGGCGGCTCGAGCAGCTGCGCGAGGAGGGCGTGCTCTTCCAGACCGGCGTCCACGTGGGCGTCGATCTGTCGGTCGCCGAGATCCGCCGTCACTTCGACGCGGTGCTTCTCTGCATGGGCTCCGAGCAGCCGCGCGATCTGGCCGTGCCCGGCCGCGAGCTGGCGGGCGTCCATTTCGCGATGGAGTTCCTGGCGCAGAACAACAAACGCGTCGCCGGCGACCCGATTCCCGAAGCCGAGGCTCTGCTCGCCACGGGCAAGCACGTGGTCGTGCTCGGCGGCGGCGACACCGGCTCCGACTGCGTCGGGACGTCGCACCGTCACGGCGCGAAGTCGGTGACGTCGATCGAGCTGCTCCAGCGGCCGCCGGACCAGCGCGACACGTCGACGCCCTGGCCGAGTTGGCCCCTGATGTTCCGCAGCTCCAGCTCGCACGACGAGGGCGGCACGCGCGACTTCGCGGTCGCGACGAAGGCGTTCCTCGGCGAGGACGGGCGCGTCACGCGCCTGCGTGCGGTGCGCCTGCGCGATCTCCCGCCGGATCCGAAGACGGGGCGCGCGGGCTTCGAAGAGATTCCGGGAAGCGAGTTCGAGATCCCGGCCGATCTCGTGCTGCTCGCGATGGGCTTCGTGCATCCGGTCCACCGCGGCGCGATCGAGGACATCGGCGTCAAGCTCGACCCGCGCGGCAACGTCGCCGCGGATACGCGCAGCTTCGCCACGAGCGAGCCCGGCGTGTTCGCCGCGGGCGATTGCCGGCGCGGGCAGTCGCTCGTCGTGTGGGCCACCTGGGAGGGACGCGAGGCTGCTCGCGCGGTCGATCTGTACCTGATGAACGAGTCGCGGCTCCAATCGCGCGACGCGTTCGTCTAGGCCGGGGTGTTTCTCCCTTGACGGCTTTCGCGGCGCGTCGGTAGGATCGCGAAGCGATCGCGCGGGGGATGAGACGATTCCCAGCATCTCGAACAGATCGACCAGCTCGACGAGCTCGAACGGCGCGCACGAAGTCTCGACCGCATCCGCGCTCGGCGTCGTCGCTGCCACGAACGGCGTCGACATCGAGCGCCTGGAGAACGCGGTCCAGGCGATGGCCGACCGCTTCGTCGCGCTCCGCGACGAGAACGCGAAGCTGGCGCGCGAAGTCGCCGCCCGCGATGGCCGCATCGACGAGCTGGAGGCGGAGACGCGACGGCTTCAGCAGACACGCCGCGACGTCGCCCGTCGCATCGACGAGCTGATCCAGCAGATCGATCAGCTCGAGGGACGCTTCCCCGCGCAGTCGGAGTGAGCATGGCAGCCAAGCGCTCGGTCTCGGTTCGGATCCTCGGGCACGAATATCGGATCCGCACCGACTCCGATCCCGCCGGCCTCGCCCGCGTCGCGCAGCTCGTGGACGAGACGATGGGTCGACTCCGCGAGCGCACCGGCGCCGTCGACAGCCTGGACCTCGCAATCATGGCCGCGCTGAACCTGGCGCGCGATCTGGTCGCGGAGCGTTCCGCGCGGCAGCTGGACACGGGCGCGGCGGAGCGGATGCGGGCGCTGACGGAGCGCGTCGAAGGACTGCTCCGTCCGGGCGAACCGACCTCGTTCTGACCGCCTCGCGGGACGACGTCGAGCGCGAAAAGCGGGCGCTGCGCCGGGAGATCGCGGCGCAGCGCATGGCGCTCACGGCCGCCGACCGCCGCGAGGCGGGATTCGCGATCGACGCGCACCTGCGGGCCCTCCCAGAGCTCGCGCGAGCGCGCCGTGTCGCCGCCTACATGGCGCTCGGCGACGAGGCGCCGCTCGACGGAACGATCGGCGAGGTGCTCGCGAGCGGACGCGTGCTCCTTCTGCCGAGGATCCACGGGGACCATCTCGAGTTCGCGGCGGTGGACGATCCGTCGTCGTTATTCCGCGGTCCCTTCGGGATTCCCGAGCCACCTTCCAGCGCGCCCGCGAGCGCGCTGGACGTGAGCGACGTCGTGTTGGTGCCGGGCGTGGCGTTCGATGCGTCGGGCGGCCGTCTCGGACGGGGACGCGGCTTCTACGACCGCGTGCTGCGCGAGGGAGCCGGCGCACCGCTCGCGATCGGAGTCGGCTTCTCGTTCCAGATCGTCGCTCGCGTGCCGACGCAGCCGCACGATCGCCGCGTGGCCGGCATCGTGAGCGAGCGCGGCTTCTCGTGGTGTGGAGGCCGGGATCCTGCGCGTGATCCGGGCTAGGTTGCGCGGCCCATGGTGAAGTCGTTCCTCGAAGAGATTCGTCCGCGGGGACTGCTGTACCAGCGCACCGCCGAGGAGGCGTTGGACCGACACCTCGCCGAGTCGCGGGTCGGCTACTGCGGCTTCGATCCGACCGCCGACTCCTTGACGATCGGCAATCTCGTCCCGATCCAGATGCTCGTGCACTGGCAGCGCGCAGGGCACGCACCGGTCGCGTTGGTTGGCGGGGGCACCGGCCTGATCGGGGATCCCTCGGGCCGTGACGGTGAGCGCCCGTTGCTCACACGCGAGCAGGTCGAAGCGAACGTCGCGGGTCAGCGACGCATCTTCGAACGCCTGCTCGACTTCGACCCGAAGCACCCGAATCCGGCCCGAATCCTGAACAACGCCGACTGGCTGTGCGAGCTGCGCCTCGTCGACTTCCTGCGCGACGTGGGCAAACACTTCTCGGTGAACGCCATGGTGCAGAAGGAGTCCGTCCGCGAGCGTCTACACAATCGGGATCAGGGCATCAGCTACACCGAGTTCTCGTACATGCTGCTGCAGTCGTACGACTTCCTGCATCTGCAGCGCGAGATCGGCTGCTCGGTGCAGATGGCGGGTTCGGACCAGTACGGAAACATCACAGCCGGCATCGATCTGATCCATCGGACGTTGGGACACGCTGCGCCGGCGTTCGGTGTGACGGCGCCGCTCGTGACGCGCTCGGACGGCAAGAAGATGGGCAAGAGCGCGGACGGCGCTCTCTGGCTCACTGCCGATCGCACGAGTCCGTACGCGTTCTACCAGTACTGGCTCAACGTGCCCGACTCGGACGTGATCCGCTTCCTCCGTCTCTTCAGCGTGCTCGAACCCGAGGAGATCGAAGCTCTCGACGCACGACACCGCGATGCGCCGCACGAGCGAGAGGCGCACCGCCGGTTGGCGCGACACATGACCGATCGACTGCACGGCGAGTCGGAGCGACGCCGCGTCGAGACGGCGAGTGAGGCGTTGTTCGGCCGCGGCGACGTACGTTCGCTCGACGTGGCGACGCTGGCCGAAATTTCGGCCGAGATCCCTCGGACGGAACACGACCGAAGTCGGCTCGTGCCCGGGGTGGCCCTCGCTGAGGTTCTTGCGGAGACCTCGCTCGCGAGTTCGCGCCGGGAGGCCCGCGAGCTGCTCGCGTCGGGCGGGGTACTGGTGAACGGCGAGCGCGCCGCACCGGATCGGCGGCTGGAATCTGCAGATC
>QEVM01000056.1:17500-41163 GCA_003576805.1 Pseudomonadota bacterium
GGACACTGCGTGGTGGGTAGTTTGACTGGGGCGGTCGCCTCCCAAAGAGTAACGGAGGCGTGCAAAGGTTCCCTCAGGCTGATTGGAAACCAGCCGTAGAGTGCAAAGGCATAAGGGAGCTTGACTGCGAGACCTACAAGTCGAGCAGGTGCGAAAGCAGGTCTTAGTGATCCGGTGGTTCCGTGTGGAAGGGCCATCGCTCATCGGATAAAAGGTACGCCGGGGATAACAGGCTGATCTCCCCCAAGAGTTCACATCGACGGGGAGGTTTGGCACCTCGATGTCGGCTCGTCACATCCTGGGGCTGGAGCAGGTCCCAAGGGTTCGGCTGTTCGCCGATTAAAGTGGCACGCGAGCTGGGTTTAGAACGTCGTGAGACAGTTCGGTCCCTATCCGCTGCGGGCGCAGGAGATTTGAGGGGAGCTGTCCCTAGTACGAGAGGACCGGGACGGAGGCACCTCTGGTGTACCGGTTGTTCCGCCAGGAGCACCGCCGGGTAGCCATGTGCCGATGGGATAACCGCTGAAAGCATCTAAGTGGGAAGCCCACCCCAAGATGAGATCTCCCCGGGACTTCGGTCCCCTGAAGGGCCGTTCGAGACGAGGACGTGATAGGCCGGAGGTGGAAGCGCAGCGATGCGTGGAGCTGACCGGTACTAATCGCCCGTGCGGCTTGACCACGGCCCCATGGTAGACGCGCTCAACGTGGTGCTCTGGAGCTGGATCACTGTTCGATTGTCCAAGGGCGTCGATCGCCCCATGGTTTTTCCCACTCTCCAGAGAGCGGGGGCCACACCCGTTCCCATTCCGAACACGGAAGTTAAGCCCCGCTTCGGCGATGGTACTGCCGGGCATCCTCGGTGGGAGAGTAGCGCGAGAGTGGGACCCTCTCTGGCGGCGCCGTTCCAGCAATGGAGCGGCGCCGTTCTCGTTTTCTGCGAGCCGGCGGAACGGACCTGCTCGAGTCGCGGACGGAGAGACCGTCGTGACCCGCGCCGTCGGCTGGAGCTCATGCGCGAAATCGAGGTTGGGCCGGCCCGCGACGGCTGCTAGCCCGCGCCTCCGAACGCGCGAGCGAGCAGGCCGGCGGGTACCGCATCCCGCACTCGGGACGTTCGGGGCACGGCGCGCGACTTTCTCGGCAGCATCCGAGATCACACCGGCCGCAACGATCCGCGAGGACTGCTCCAGGCCTGATCGTCGGTGCCTCCGACCGCTCGGAGCGCCTCGTCCCGAGTGATCCGCGCGAGGTCGGGCCTTTCTGCCATCCCGAGCTCTACGAAGCGACCAATCGAGTCGAGTGCCGCACGCACGTGGCGGCCGCCAGCAAGAGCGATCAGCTCCGCATGGCTCTCGTTGGGGCGTCCAAGCAAGAAGCTGCCAGACAGCGCTGACTCCTCTGCCGCCCGGCCTGCTGGCATTCCTCGCGGGCCGCCTGACGCACACCCCCATAGAGGTCATCACGAACCCGGGTCCGGTCGAGCGCTGCGTTGGCGGTCGCGGTCACCACGCCCACAAGCTCCGAGCAGGAATCCGAATCGCGTGGGGTCTGGTCTGGTGCTCAAGGAGGCGCCGCCGGCTTCCGATGCGCAGACGGGTCGATCTGCCCCCAACGAGGAGCGACCGCCATGTTCGCTCGCCTGCTCACCGTCTCGGTGCTGGGCACGCTGCTGGCCGCTTGCGCGGGTCCGAGCTGGCAACAAGTGCGCACCGAGGACAGCTTCGCCGGCTATCGCCGCTATCTCGCCGAGCACCCAGATTCGCCGCACGCCGCGGAGGCACGCGAGCGACTCGCCGTGCTGCACTTCGACCGCGAGCCGAGCATCGAGGCGCTGGAGCGTTTCCGCCGCGACCATCCCAATAGCTCCGCGATCGCACAGCTCGCGGAGCGCGCCGAGCAGCGGCTTTTCGACGCCGCGCGCGCGCAAGCGACCGCGGATGCCTATGACCGTTTCCTCGAGACATTCCCGGACGGCTCGCAGACGCGGCGTGCGTTCGGGAATCGGGAGTATCTCCGATCGGGCGGCTTCGTGGCCCGGCCGGCCGCGCTCCGCGCCTTCTTGCAAGAACACCCCGAGAGTGACTATGCGGCCGAGGCGCGCCGCTCGCTCCAGGGCCTCGATGCGAGACGTTCCTCAGCGTTCCACGCGATCTCGTTGCGGATCGAGGTCGCGCCCGACGTGCCCGAGGCCGATCGCCTCCGCACCGTGTTCGCCGCGCGCGCGCAGGAAATCTACGCCGACTCCGGACTCCGCCTCACGGACGGCGCGGCGGCGGCCTCGCTCGTGATTCGCCATCGCGAGCGGACCGTCGCAGCAGGCGAGGCGGGCGACGTCCTGGCCAAGCCCGGCGTCCTCGCCGAGACGGAGCTCACCCTGTCCCGCGGCGGCGAAGCGTCTCCCGATTTTCGAGACGTGATCACATGGCGTGTTCCCGCATCGGACGTGCGGCCGGGCGGATCGGCGCTGTTCGCTTCCTCGTCAGGGCGGTTCTGGGAGCGTTTCCACGTTCCGGTCGCGACGTGGGCGACCTCGTCTGCGAAGCGCGGTGTGTGGCACGAGCGCGCCGGCGCGCTCGCCGGCGTCGGTGGCGATGTGGGCCGGGCCGTTGTGCTCGCTCCGGACGGGAGCTTCCGCGTTCTCGACCTCTCGGACCCGGCCGCTCCGCACGTCGTCGCCCGCTACGCGCGCTTGGGACCGGTCGCCCGATTCTCGAGTGCGCGGAGCGTCGCGGGCCGCATCGTTCTGTTTGGGGAGGATGGCGCTGAGATCGTGGCTCCTGCCACAGGCGGCTTCGTCCGCGTTGCGAGCTACGACCGCGGCGCAGTCGGCGCCGTGGTCGGCGTCGAGGGCGGAGCCAACGAAAGCCTGCTCCTCGCCGGCAGTCGCGGCTTCGTTCGCGTGCCGCTCGATGGCGGTCCCGCGGAGCGATTGATCGAGCGTCCGCTGCGCGGCATCGCGCGCTCGGGCGACACGCTCTTCCTCCTCGACGATCGGTGGCTGTATTCGGGGCCGCTCTCCGATCCGCGACCGACGCAGTTCTTCACCGCTCTCGATCTCGGACGCGCGATCGCACCGCGCGGTCTCAGCGTGAGCGACGGGATCGGCGTCGTGCACGGCGAAGGCGGGCTCGCGATCTTCGCGTCGAGCGGACCCGGACCGGCGCGGCTCCTCGCGCGCATGCGCAGCGCGGCGATCGGGTCGGTCAGCGACGCGAGCGTCCTCGCAGGGGCGGTGTTCGCGTTGGGTGAGCGCGGCTTGCTGGTACTCGATCCAGCCTCGGGTCGCATCTTGGACTCGGTGGACGTCGACGCGCGCGCGTCGCTCGCGCGCAGCGGAAGTCACTTCGTGGCGATGGACCGGGACCATCTCGAGATCGTGGACGCGGCGCCTTGGATCGCGCGCGAGGTTCCCGCGGCCCTCGCGCCCTGATCAGCGGTCCTCGAAGCGCGGCGCGCGCTTCTCGAGGAAGGCCCGGATGTTCTCCTGCGCGTCGAAGGTCTGCGACGCCGACGCCATCACCTCGGTCGCGTAGGCGTACGCCGTGTGGAGATCCATCTCGATCTGGCGATAGAAGGACTGCTTCCCGAGCGCTTTCGAAAGCGCACTGCCCCGCGTCGCGCGCGCGAGCAGCGCTCGCGTCTCGCTTGCGACGTCGGCCGCCGGCGCGATCCGATTCACGAGCCCCCACGCCAACGCGGTCGGTGCATCGATCGCGTCGCCCGTGAGCAGCATCTCGACGGCGTGCTTGCGCGCGATCGCACGGCCGAGCGCGACGCCCGGCGTCGTGCAGAACCAGCCTCCGCGGCCTCCCGGGACTTGGAAGCGCGCGGCGTCGCTCGCCACCGCGAGATCGCAGCTCGCCACGAGCTGGCAGCCCGCAGCCGTCGCGAGCCCCTCCACCTGCGCGATCACCGGCTGCGGAATCGCTTGCAGCGTCTGCATGACGTCGCTGCAGAGCGAAAGCAGCCGGCGCATCTCGTCGAGACCGCGCCCGTTCATGTCGGCGAAGTCGTGTCCCGCCGAGAACACCGGCCCCTCTGCCGCCAGGATCGCGCCGCGTGCGTCGGAGCGTCCGATGCCCTCGAACGCATGGAGCAGCTCGCGCAGATGCTCCTCCGAGAGTGCGTTGCGGCGCTCGGGCCGCCGCATCGTCACGACGGCGAACGCGTCTTCGCGCGCCAAAGCGATGAATTCGTAGTGCATGTCGCAAAGGTAACGCGAGCCGGGTCACGCACGATCGCTAGACTGCGGCGCCGATGACGACCGAGACCCCCGTGCTCGTGCGGTCGCCGGCCGCCGATCTCCCGGTGCTCCACCAGATCGTGCTGCCGACGCCCTGGGACATCGGGCCGGTCCAGATCTACGTCGTCGAAGGCGATCCGCTCACGCTGATCGACACGGGCGTCCGGCGCGACAACGCCCGCGCGGCGCTCGAGGCGGCGTTCGAGGAGCTGGGCCTCGAGCTCGCGCAGATCCGTCGCGTCGTGCTCACGCACTATCACACCGACCACATGGGGCAGGTGGCGACGCTGCGCGACGCCGGCGCCGACTTCGAGCTGCTCGTGCACCAGGACGATGCCGACGACGTCGAGCAGTTCTCGGTCGAGCGCGAAGAGCGGATCGAAGAGAGCAATCGGCTCTTCGCCGAGCACGGCGTTCCGATCGATCTGCTCGCACGGCAGGCCGGCCGGATCCGCCGCGAGGTCGCGGGCAATCCGCCGCTCGCCCTTGCCGCGCGCGTGGACCGGCGTCTGCGGGACGGCGAGCGCCTGCCATTCAAGGACTTCGAGCTCGAAGTGCTGCACGCGCCCGGGCACACCGCTGGACACATCGTGCTCGCGGAGCGCCGCAGCGGCGTGTTGCTGACCGGCGATCACCTGATGGGTAACGCGGTCCCGTTCACGGAGAGCTTCGATCTGTCCGAGCGTCCCGACGCAGCGGACCCGGTCGGACGCCGACCTCGGTTCCGCGGGCTGCCGAGTTATCTCGCGAGTCTGCGTCGGCTGCGAGCGGGCGGCTTCCGCTGCATCCTGCCGGCGCACGGCGGGATCCTCGACCGACCTGCGCGCGTGATCGACGAGGCGATGCTGTTCTACGAGGTGCGCGTGCAGCGTGTCGAACGGATCGCGGCACGCATCGCGGCCGAGCGCGGCGATGCGTCGGCGTGGGAGATCTGGCAGCAGCTGTTCCCGAAGCTGGATCCGGACACGCAGATGCGAACGCGCATGGTGATGGTCATCGGCGCACTCGACGTGCTCGAAGACCAGGGCCGCGTGACGCCGCACCGCCGCGCCGACGGCACCCTCGCGTTCCGGCCGCTGGCGGACGCGAGCCCGACCCGCACCTAGCAACGAGCCGCAGGCGAGCGAAGTCTCCTGCCTAGTCCCCGTGCTCCATCAGCAAGAACGCGGCGAGATCGCGCCGGGCCGCGGGCTCGAGTGGGAAGAGCGGCATCGGCGGCTGCGGGGCGGCGAGGTACGCGTCGAGCGCAGCGAGGTCGTACTTGGCGGCGAGCCCGGCGAGCACGACCGGCACGGCGCCCGCATCGGCGCGCTCGGTCTCGTGACAGCGATAGCAGGCGTGCCCCTCGTAGAGCGCACGGCCGCGTGCGCGCGCGGCGTCGCGATCGGCGAGCGGCAGCGCGGCGAGGGCATCGCCGTGGGGGGCGGATCGCGTCTCGCCGCGAGTCGCCGCCGCGCCGCCGGCAGTCGCTCCCCACGCGATCCGGTAGACCGCTCCCGCATAGTCGTCGGACACGTAGATCGCGCCATCCGGTCCTTCCGCTACGTCGACCGGGCGCCCGATCGCGCGGCCCTCGTGCACGAAGCCCGACACGAACGAGCGTTCCTCGATCCGCCCGTCGGCCGTCCAGTGCAGCGTCACGACCTCGTAGCCGTCCTTCGCGGTGCGGTTCCACGAGCCGTGCAGTGCGACCAGCGCGGCGCCGCGCAGCGGCTCGGGCGCGTCGGGGTTCCGGACGAACGTGATGCCGAGCGGCGCGTTGTGTGCGCCGAACGCGTGCGCCGGCGGAATCGAATCGCGGATCTCGCGCTCGCGGCCGTCGCCGAGGTCAGGGTCCGGTTGGCGGTCGCCGTACGCGAACGGCCAGCCGTAGAAGCCTCCCTGCACCACGCGATTGAGCTCGCAGGGCGGCAGGTCGTCGCCGAGAAGATCGCGCCCGTTGTCGGTGGCGTAGAGATCGCCCGTTCCCGGCTGCCAGTCGAAGCCGACGCTGTTGCGAAGCCCCGTCGCGTGGACCTCGCCCTCGCTCCCGTCGGGACGGAAGCGCAGCAGCGCGGCGCGGCGCGGATCCTCCTCGATGCACGCGTTGCAGCTCGAGCCGATCGAGACGTACATCCAAGCGTCGGGTCCGAAGCGGACCGTGCGCGTCCAGTGGTTGCCGCCGTCGGGCAGGCCCGTGACCACGGCTTCGAGCGCTCCCAGCGTGCGACGCGTAGTCGTGTCGTACCGCACGCGTCGCACGGCGCTGCCCTCGGCGACGTAGAGCCAGCCTTCGTGGAAGTCGAGGCCGTGCGGTCGGTCGAGATCCTCGAGGAGCGCGCGGGCGGCATCGGCGCGTCCGTCGCCGTTCGCGTCGCGTTCGACGATCCACACGCGGCCGCTGCGCGGCGTGGACACGAGGAGGTCGCCCGCGTCGGTGAAGCGGAGGAAGCGCGCGTTCGGCAGCCCGTCGGCGTAGACGCCGATCGAGAATCCGTCCCGCACGCGCAGGATCCGTTGCAGCTCGTCTTCGGGTGCGACCTCGACGCCGCGTCCGAACAGGAGCTGTGCGAGCGGGGCGTTCACCGCGAAGCGCTCCGGCAGCAGCTTCGCGCCGAGCCCGCAGGCTGCGAGGGTCGCGGCGGCGGCGAGCACGATCAGCGCGAAGGAGCGAGGTCGCACGCGCGGCAAGGTAGGGCAAGGTGCTCGTCACTACGCGCTTTTCGAGCACCGAATCCCCGTGGGGTTACTTGACGGCGGCGCGCCCTTTGCGCAAGGTGCCGGCTCACAAACGACCCGTGACAGAACTGCGAGGAGAGGAATGGCGCTCGGCATTCGCAAGGGCGACCTGGTTCGTGTGACGAAGGGCGCCGACCGGGGCAAGACCGGCCGCGTGCTCGCCGTCGACGCGGAGCGCGGTCGCGTGCGCGTCGAGAAGGTGCGCATCCAGAAGCGCCACGTGAAGCCCGGTCGCCGCGCTGCGCGCGCGGGCGGGATCGTGGAGCAGGAAGGTTTCATCGACGTCTCGAACGTCATGCTCGTCGACGGACAGGGCAAGCCCAGCCGCTTGCGGACCGCGACCCAGGAGGGCCGCCGCGTTCGCGTCTTTGCGACGACGGGCGAGCGCGTGCCCGAGCCGGCCGCGAGCTGACAGGAAGAATCCATGGCGAAGCGTGGCAAGCGCGAAATCATCAAGCTCGAGTCGACGGCGGGAACCGGTCACTTCTATACGACCGTGAAGAACCGGCAGAACACGCCGAGCAAGCTCGAGATCAAGAAGTACGACCCCGTCGTGCGCAAGCACGTCGTCTACAAAGAGACGAAGCTGCGCTAGGGGTGATCGCCGCGGCGGCACCGCTGCGGCTCGGCAACGGTGACGCCGCCGCCGATCTCGGTGGCCGGGAGGAGAGGGACCGAATCGATGGCCTGGGTGATCACGAGGCTCTGCCGGGACTGCGTGGACATGAGCTGCGTCGAGGTGTGCCCCGTCGACTGCATCTACGAGTACAAGGGCGACGATCGGGAGACTTTCCCGAACCAGCTCTTCATCGACCCCGAGGAGTGCATCAACTGCGGGGTCTGCGAGCCCGAGTGCCCGTGGGAGGCGATCTTCGAGGACGAACAGGTGCCCGAGGTCTTCCAGGCGGACATCGACCTCAACGCCAAGATCGTCGATGCGAAGGACCAGTTCGAGGTGTCGGAGGTGACGGAGAAGCCGAAGCCGACGCCCGAGCAGGTCGAAGAGAACAAGAAGAAGTGGGGCTACGGCGGCTGACGCCCCGCACAGGGGCGGCTATCGCGCCGCCTCTGCCGCCGCCCGGTCGAACGCCTCCGCCATCACGTCGATGGGCGCGTCGAGGCCGCTCCACAAGCGCAGCTGCTCCGCCGCCTGGTGGACCAGCCACCAGCGGCCGCCGATCGCGCGTGCACCGCGTGCGCGCGCGTCGCGCAGCAGGCGCGTCTCCGGCGGGTCGTAGACCGCGTCGAGCACCACCGCGTCCGGCGCGATCGCGTCGGCCGCGACCGGCGACGCGTCCTCCCGCAACCCGACGCTGGTCGTGTTGACGAGCACGTCGTACTCGAGCGCGCCGAGCGCGCCGAGCGGTCCCGAGCCGGTCGCGCCGAGCTCGGCGGCGAGCCGTTCGGCGCGTTCGGGAGTGCGGTTCAAGACGTGGACGCGTGCGCCCCGCTGCAGCAGCCCCCAGACTGCTGCGCGCGCGGCGCCGCCCGCGCCCAGCACGACCGCGCGGCGGCCCGCCAGCTCGGTCTCGCGTTCGAGCGCGCGCACCACGCCGATCCAGTCGGTGTTGGAGCCGAGCAGCTCGTCGTCGCGGAGCGTGACCGTGTTGACGGCGCCGATCTGCTTCGCGACGGGATCCACCGCGTCGCAGTGCGCCACGATCGCCTCCTTGTGGGGGATCGAGACGGCGAGCTGGCGCACGCCGAGCGCGCGCGCGCCCGCGACCGCCGCCGCGAGCCGCTCCGGGCGCACGTCGAACGCGACGTACACGGCGTCCAGTCCGAGCGCTTCGAAGGCGGCGTTGTGCATGGCGGGCGAGCGCGTGTGGCCCGCAGGGTGCAGGACGACTCCGCACAGCTGGGTTCGCGGGCCGATCGTTCGCATCAGGACGTTCCTTGCGCTCGGGTACGAGATCGGCGAAGTATGCCACCCCGTCCGGGAGACGACCCCGCGGCGTGACGAGGAGAACCGCGATGGCGGGCAAGCGCCCTGCGAAGTCGAAGACGGCGAACCGCAACCAGACGCGTGGAGCGGCGCCGCGCGTCGCGATCCTGATGGGCAGCGCATCCGATTGGGACGTGATGAAGCCCGCCGCGGATGCGCTGGCCGAGCTCGGCATCGCGAGCGACGTGCGCGTCATCTCGGCGCACCGCACGCCGGCGCGTCATCACGCGTTCGTGAGCAGCGCCGAGGAGCGCGGCATCGAGGTGATCATCGCCGGAGCCGGCGCGGCCGCGCATCTCGCGGGCGTCACTGCGGCGCTGACGTTGCTGCCCGTGCTCGGCGTGCCGATCGACAGCTCGCCGCTCCAAGGGCTCGACGCGCTGCTCTCGACCGTGCAGATGCCGGGAGGCATTCCGGTCGGGACGCTCGCCATCGGCAAGGCCGGAGCCAAGAACGCAGGACTGCTCGCCGGCGCGATCATCGCGCGCAAGGACCCCGCCGTGCGCGCGGCGCTGGCGCGCCAGCGCGCCCGTCAGACCGCGTCGGTGCCCGAGCGGCCGTAGCGCGGCGGCGCACCTACTCGAAGCGTCCGCCGAGCTCGCGCGCGCGGCCGAGCGCGCTCTTCAAATCTTCCCAGACGAGGCGCCGGTTCTCGGGCGTGTACTGGCGCAGCACGAACGCGGGGTGGAAGGTCGGCATCACGGCGAAGCCGCGGTAGTCCTGCCAGACGCCGCGGACGCGCGTGATCGAGACGTCGCGGCCGAGCAGCAGGCTCGTCGCCGGCTTGCCCAGCGCGACGATCACCTTGGGCCGCACGGCGTCGATCTGGCCGTCGAGGAACGGGCGGCACGTGCTCACCTCGTCGGCGAGCGGCGTGCGGTTCTGCGGCGGACGACACTTCACGATGTTGCAGATGTACACGCTGCGGCGCGCGATGCCGAGCCCGCGCTCGATCATCTGCGTGAGCAGCTCGCCGGCCCGGCCGACGAACGGCAGGCCCTGCAGGTCCTCCTGCTCGCCGGGACCTTCTCCGACGAACAAGATGTCCGCCTCGGGGTTGCCGTCGCCGAACACGAGCTGCGTCCGGCCTTCCGCGAGACGGCAGCGGCGGCAGTCCCCGAGGCTCGCGCGGACCTCGTCGAGCGTGGGATGCGGTCCGAACGGCCGCGGCGCCGCGACCGACGGAGCGGGCGCCGTCCGCGTCGGCTCCGCTTCGCGCGGCTTGCGAGCGGGCCGTGGCTCCCGAGGCGCGGGTGCCGGCTCGGCGACGTCCGCGAACGCCGCCTGCTGCGCCGCGCTGCGCTCGAAGGCCTCGACGCCTTCCTCCAGCCAGTCGCGCAGCTGCTCGCGCGCCGTTTCGACGGCGGCGCGCAGCTCGGCGGCTAGCGACCGGTCCAACGCGGCTCCCGCTTCTCGAAGAACGCCGAGATGCCCTCGCGCGCGTCCTCGGTCGTCGCGGTCAGCACGATCATCTCGCGCAGGTAGCGGAGCGCGGCGCCGTACTCCATCTCCGCCATCGCGTAGATCGCTTCCTTGCCGAGGCGCAGCGCGGCGGGCGAGAGCGACGCGAGCTGCCCGGCGAGCTCGTCCACCTCCGCGTCGAGACGGGCGTCGGGCACGACGCGCGACGCGAGGCCCAGCCGCAGCGCTTCCTCCGCGCCGACGCGGCGGCCCGACAGCACGAGATCGAGCACCACCTTGCGGCTGCCGGTCGCGCGCAGGATCGGCGCCGAGACGACCATCGGCAGCAGCCCGATGCCGATCTCGGGAAGGCCGAACACGGCGCTCTCGGCGGCGATGGTGAAATCCGCCGCGACCGCGACCCCGCAGCCGCCCGCGAGCGCGAAGCCCTGCACGCGCGCCACGACCGGTGCGGGCAGCTCGTGCATCGCGCGGATCACGCGCGCGACGCCGTCGAAGTGGCGGCGACGGTCGTCGAGCGTCTCGTGGGCGAGCAGCTCCTTGAGATCGGCGCCGGCGCTGAACGCCTGCGTGCCGGCGCCGCGCAGCACGACGACGCGGACGCCTGGAGATGCTGCGTCGCGCAGCGCCGCCTCGAGCTCGTCCAGGGTCGCGCGGTCGAGCGCGTTGCGGCGCGACTCGCGGTCGATCGTGATGGTGCGGACGCCGCGCGCGTCGTCGTCGCTGCGCACGTTCGCCACGCTCAGCCCCGGTCGTCGCCGTGCGCGAAGGCGCGCTCCAGCGAGCCCACCCAGGTCGCGCTCGGGATCGCGGCCGAGTCCGGCGTCTGCTGCATCGCGGCCGGCGGCTTCGTCCCGTGCTTCTGCGCCTCGATCTTCTTCTCCACCTCGAACTCGAAGCCCGGGTCGTTGGCCTGATCGTGGCAGCTTCCGCAGATCTGGAGGATCACGCAGGAGTCGCACTTGTCGGTGAGCGAGACGATCGTGCCCACGCGCGCCGCGTCCGGCTTCACGTGGTCGCCGCCTGGGCCGTGGCACGACTCGCAGCCGACGCGCGCGAGATCGGCGTGTTCGGCCGGCTTGCCGTCCTTCGGGAAGCCGCCGGGGCGTCCGAACGCCGTGGTGTGGCAGGCGAGGCACTCGTTCTTGTTCGCCGCGTCCTTGGCTGCGAGCGAGTCGAGCGCCTTCGCGTGCGGATGCTTCGACCACGTCTCGAACTCCTGCGCATGGCACGACTGGCATGCCTGCGAGCCGACGTACGCGGCGGCCGTCGGCAGGAGGTTCGAACGCGGCTTGGAGCGCTCCGCGATCAGCTTGGCCTTCTCCTCGGGAGAGAGCGCCGCGAAGCCCGCGTTGGCGGCGTGCGAAACCTTCGGCAGGAAGCTCGCGTATTCGAAGCCGAGGGAGTGCTTCTGGTCGTGGCAGGTGACGCACACCGCCTCGTAGTCGGTCTTGTTCGCGTAGTCGGGCGAGAGGTGCGGTCCGCCGCGGCCGTGGCACGTCTCGCAGCCGACGTCCTCGAGGTGCGGGGTGGGCGGCGAGACCGTGTAGCCGCCCGTCTTCTCCCAGCCCACGACGTGGCAGCCCACGCAGTCGGTGCGGGTCGACGCGGCGTGCTTGACGAGCGTGTCGAACGCGCCGGCGTGCTGCGTCAGCAGCCACGTCTCGTTCTCCTTCTCGTGGCAGACCGCGCACGCCTCGTTGCCGCTGTAGCCGGTCGCGTGGAGCAGCATGGGCGGCTCCTGTCCGGCCAGCTTCGCGAGCCACATGCGCACGAGCGCCGGGTCGCGGTCGTCGCGCCAGCCCTGCACGCGCGACGCGATCTTGCCCTGCGCGTCGATCAGGAAGATGTCCGGCACGCCTGCGATCACGCCGTACGCGGTGCGCATCGAGAAGTCGGCGTCGGTCACGATCGGGAAGAAGTCGAGGTCGTCGGCCTGGAGCTTCTCCTTCACCGCAGCGGCGGAGCCGTTCACCGACACGCCGAGCACCTGCGGCCGGCTCGCCTCCGGCAGCTTCGGCAGCGCGTCGCGCAGGAACTCGAGCGCGTGGTGGCAGTGCGGGCAGGTGTAGAGGAAGAAAATCAGCACGAGCGGCTTGCCCCGGTACGACGCGAGCTCGATCGTGCCGTCCTCGCCGAGCTTCGCCGCCGAGAATGCGGGCGCGTTGGGACGCTCGCCGAACGCGGGCGCGAGCGCGTCGGTCGCCGGCAGCCGCAGCGACTCGCGCAGCTGCGTCTCCACCACCGCGACGGGATCCGGCACGTCGCCGGGCGACACGCTTCCGTGATAGAAGACGACGTAGCCCTCGGGATCGACGCCCACGAGCGCGACGGGCACACGGAGACCGAGGCGGCCGCCGATGCTCCCGGTCGCGTCGTCGACGATCGGGAAGTCGAGGCCGTGCTGCTCGGCG
The DNA here is from genome assembly GCA_003576805.1 of Pseudomonadota bacterium. Taxonomy (GTDB): domain Bacteria; phylum Myxococcota_A; class UBA9160; order UBA9160; family PR03; genus PR03. Next base: position 30,243 of record QEVM01000056.1, read on the forward strand.
AAGGCGCGCGCCTTGGCCGCACCGCCGACGAGCGCGACGCCCACGATCTCGAAGTTGTGGTCGCCGCGCAGCTTCGCGACGCGCGCGACCGCTTCGGCCGCGGGCGCTGCTTCGGCGACCCCCGGATTGAAGAAGAAGAGAAGCGCGCGACGCCCGAGCAAATCGGCTGCGGCGAACGGCTTGCCGTCGAGCGTGACGCCGTCGAAGGCCGGCAGCGGCGGCTCGCGACGCGCGGGCTGCGCGGCCGGCTTGCTCTGCGCCGGCTGCGCTGCGACGGCGGGCTCGCTCGCCGCGCGCTGCGCGGCGGCGGGCTCGGCGCTCGCGCGCTCGGCGGCGGGTGTGGACGTCTGCTGCTCGCTGCAGCCCGGCGCCAGTGCGAGGGCGCTTGCGAGCAGCAGCAACGGGAACACGCGCGGAGAAGCGGGGCGGATCGGCACGGGGCGGAAGTTAGCCAGAAGGGCGGACGCAGGTCGACCCCGCGCGCTCGCTCAGCGCTTGCCGCGCAGCCCTGCGAGCAGCTCCTTGAAGTTCGCGTTGTCCGGCTCGAAGGTGAGCGCGGTGCGGAGATTGCGCTCCGCAGCGACGCGATCGCCCCGCGCGAGATCGGCTTGCGCCAGCATGAAGTAGCGGCGCCCGTTCGGCGTGCGGCCCTCGCGCCGCTCGCGGCTCTGGCGATCGGCCTCCGCGCTCGCGTCCGCGAGCGGCATTCGCACGCGCTCCGCGTTCGCGGTGAGCTGTTGATCGTAGACGCGCCGCCGGCGCGGATCGCGCAGCACCGAGTACGCCTCGGTCACGCGCTTCGCGATGCGCGTCAGATCCGGCCGGAGGTCGGGCGCGAGATCGCGATGGCCGTCGGGATGGAAGCGCCTTCCCGCGCGGTGATACGCCGCGCGGATCTCCGACACGGGCGCGCGCACGTCCACCTCGAGCACGCGGTAGTAGTCGAGCTCGTCGAGGATCGCCGCGAGCGCTCGGATCTCCGCCGTCGCCGTCGCCACGCCGACGGCCCCTAGATCTCGTCGTCCTCGGCGTCGCCGAAGATCGAGAGGTCCGAACCGGGCGCGCCGAACATCTCGTCGTCCGAGCGCGAGCGGCGCATCGTGGTGCCCTCGGCCGGCTCGTCGCCGACCGGGCCGCCGGCGACCTCGTCGGCGGAGAGTGCGGCGAGCGAATCGAGATCCGCCTCGTCGAGCTCGATCTCGCCGGCGCCGCCGGGCGTGTCGAGCGAGCCGCCGGACACGTCGGTCGTGAGGTCGAGATCGAACTCGGCGTCGGCGGGGCCGTCGAGAGGCGCCGGGTCGCGCTCGAAGTCGGCCGCGTCGAACTCCGCCTCCGCTGCCGCCATCGCCTGCAGCGCCGCTTCTTCTTCGCTCGCGTCACCGGCGCTCGCGGCGTCGGCGACCTCGTTCGTTGCGGTCGGCGGCGCGCTCGCCTCGGCGCGCTCGACCACCGACTCCACGAGCGCCGCGGCGGCGCTGAGCGGCGGGACGACGGGCGGCGCGCTCGGCTGGTGCCGGTCGATCAGGCTCTTGATCTCGTCCTCGGACAGGCCCGACGAGAGATGGATGCGCGTCGACGCCGCTTGCCCGGTCTCCGGCTCGCGCGCGGTGACGTTGACGATGCCGTCCGTGTCGATCTCGAAGGTGACTTCGATGCGGACTTCGCCGCGGCGGGCGTTCTTGAAGCCCGAGAACTCGAACTCGCCGAGCAGCTCGTTCTCGTCGGCGCGCCGCGATTCGCCCTGGTACACGCGGATGCGCACCGACTGCTGGAAGTCCTTGAAGGTCGTGAACACGCTCGTCTGCTCGATCGGGACCGGCGTGTTGCGCTCGATGATCGTCTCGGCGAGACCGCCCGCCACGCCGATGCGGAGCGAGAGCGGCGTCACGTCGAGCAGGTGCGTCTCCTGCTCCTCGCCGACCAGCGCCGCGGCGTGGATCGCGGCGCCCATCGCGACCACCTGGTCCGGGTCGACGTCGGTCTTCGGCTCGCGCTGGAAATACTGGGCCACGGCGTCGTGCACGAGCGGCAGGCGCGTCGGGCCGCCCACGAGGATCACGCCGTCGAGGTCGCGCACCGTGAGGTTGGCCTGCTGCAGCGCCTCGTCGCAGACCTTGAACGTGCGCTGCACGAGATCGCCCACCAGCGCGGCGAACTCGCTGCGCGAGAGCGTGTGCTCGAGGTGCAGCGGCGTGCCCGCCGCGTCCTGCACGACGTTCTCGATGCGGATCGTCGCCGCCTCGTCCATGGAGAGCGCCTTCTTCGCGGTCTCGGCGGCCGCCTTCAGCCTCTCGAGCGCGAAGCGGTCCTTCCGCAGGTTCACCTTGTGCTGCGCCTGGAAGCGCTCCGCGAGCAGGTCGATCACGCGGTCGTCGAAGTCCTCGCCGCCGAGGTAGGTGTCGCCGCACGTCGACAAGACCTCGAAGACGTCGGAGCCGATCTCGAGGATCGAGATGTCGAAGGTGCCGCCGCCGAGGTCGTAGACCGCGACGCGCTGGGTGAGGCCCTTGCCGAAGCCGTACGCGAGCGCCGCGGCGGTCGGCTCGTTGAGCAGACGCAACACCTCGAGGCCCGCGATGCGGCCGGCGTCGCGCGTGGCCTGCCGCTGGTTGTCGTTGAAGTACGCCGGGACCGTGATCACGGCCTGCGTGACCGGGTGCCCGAGGCGCTGCTCCGCGACTTCCTTCATTTCGCGCAAGACGAGCGCGGAGATCTCGGGCACGGCATACGCCTGATCGCCCACCTTCACGCGCACCGAGTGATTCGGGCCCTCGACGATCTTGTACGAGCAGATCGCCTTCGCCTTCTTCACCTCTTCCGAGAAGAAGTACCGGCCCATCAACCGCTTCGCGGCGGTCACGGTGCGGTCGGGATCGTGGATCGCCTGCGTCTTGGCCTGATTGCCGACCGCCACTTCGCCGCCGGCGGCGAAGTGGACGACGCTCGCGGTGATGGGCTCGTCCCAGCGATTGGCGAGCACCTCGACGCGGCCGCGCCGCGCGATCGCCACGCAGGAGTTGCTGGTGCCGAGGTCGATGCCGATCGCCGACGCCATGTCCGATGCGCTCCGCGTGGAGAAGAATGTTCTGGCCCCCCGGGGTTCGCGCGCGCGCGCATCCACGGTTCGGCCGCTCCTGCCTATCGGGAAACGCGCCGTGTTTCCTGAGCCGCAAGCGCGCTCGCCTGCGCGCGCGGCGCGTGCTAACGACGCCTCCATGTCCGGTCATTCGAAGTGGGCGACGATCAAACGCAAGAAGGGCGCGATCGACGCCAAGCGCGGGAAGATCTTCACCAAGATCATCCGCGAGATCGCGACCGCGGCGCGCATGGGCGGCGGCGACCCCGCCGCCAATCCGCGGCTGCGCCTGGTGATCGACAAGGCGCGCGCGGTCAACATGCCCAAGGACAACATCGAGCGCGCGATCAAGAAGGGCGCCGGTGGCGACGACGGCGCGAGCTACGAGCAGGTCACGTACGAAGGCTACGGCCCGGGCGGCGTCGCGGTGCTGGTCGAGGCGCTCACCGACAATCGCAATCGCACGGTCGGCGAAGTGCGGCACGCCTTCACCAAGTACGGCGGCAATCTCGGCCAGTCGGGCTCCGTGTCCCATCTCTTCCAACGCACCGGCGTGATCGAGTTCGACCGCGCGGCGGTGGACGTCGACGCGCTGATGGAAGCGGGACTCGACGCGGGCGCGGACGACGTCGTCGAGAGCGAGAGCACGGTCGACGTCGTGACGGATCCGAAGAGCTTCGAGGCGGTGCGCGACGCGCTCGCGCAGAGGGGCTTCCAGGCCGCGACGGCGCAGATCTCGATGCGCCCGTCGACGACGGTGCGGCTCGAGGGCGCGCAGGCGAAGAACATGCTCGAGCTCGCGGAGGCGCTCGAGGACCTCGACGACGTCCAGGAGGTGTTCTCGAACTTCGACATCGCCGAGGACGAAATGGAGCGTCTCTCGTAGCGGCGCCGTGCGCGCCGCATGTGGGCGGCACCCTCGCTGCGGGCTACCTTGCCCGCACCCCCGGATCGAAAACACCTCCCGAGCGCGCGGCCCGACGGGCCCGGTCGCTCCAGCGGGCCGTGATGCGATCCGTGATGCGCTTTCTGGGAATCGATCCGGGCTCCATCGCCACCGGCTTCGGCGTCGTCGAGCGGCGCGGCGCGCTCGTCGGGCACGTCGCGCACGGCACGCTGCGCCCGCTGCACAGCGCGGAGCTGCCCGATCGCCTCGCCTTCCTACACCGCGAGGTCGCGGCGCTGATCGCGCTGCACCGGCCCGACCGCGTCGTCGTCGAGCGCGTCTTCGCCGGGCGCAGCGTGCGCTCGGCGCTCGTGCTGGGCGAGGCGCGCGGCGCCGTGATCGCCGCGATCGCGGCGGCGGGCGTACCGATCACCGAAGTCGCGCCGCAACACGTGAAGCTCGCCGTGACGGGGACGGGCGCGGCGGAGAAGCCGCAGGTGCAGGCGATGGTGCGCAGGCTGCTCGCGCTCGCGGAGACACCGCCGCGTGACGCCGCCGACGCGCTGGCCGCCGCGCTGTGCGGCGCGCAGGCGGGGCGCCTGGGCGCGCTCGCCGAGCTGCACGGCGCATTCGCCGCGCGCCGGAGCGGGCGCGCGCACGGGCGCGGCATCGCGTCGCGCGTCGTGGTGCGGAGAGTCCCGTGATCGCGCACCTGGAAGGGGTGCTGCGCGAGAAGACGCCGACGCGCGCCGTCGTGATGGTGGGCGGCGTGGGCTACGAGGTGCACGTCTCGCTCACGACGTTCGGCGCGTTGCCGGACGCCGGCAAGCCGGTGTCGCTCCGCGTCCACACGCACGTGCGCGAGGACGCGATCCAGCTCTTCGGCTTCCACACCGATCTCGAACGCGCGCTCTTCGAGCTGCTGATCCGCACGAGCGGGGTCGGTCCCAAGCTCGCGCAAGCGGTGCTGAGCGGCATGGCGCCGCGCGACCTCGTCACGGCGCTCGCGCGCGAGGACCTCGCGGCGCTGCGCGCCATTCCCGGCATCGGCAGCAAGACGGCGCAGCGCATCCTCGTCGACCTGCGCGACCGCGTGGCGGAGCTTGCGGTCGGCAGCGCGGACGGCGCGTGCGCGATCGCTCCGCCGCCGGACGCGTTCGAAGAAGTCGTGTCCGCGCTCGCCAACCTCGGCACGCCGCGCGCGCGCGCCGAGCGCGTGGCGCGCGAAGTCGCGGACGAGCCCGGCGCTGCGGAGCTGCCGATCGAGGACTGGGTGCGCGCCGCGCTGCGAAGGCTCTCGCGATGAGCGACGCGATCGGCCGCGATGCGCTCGCCGGCGACGTCTCGCTCGACGAGCGGCGCCTCGAAGCGGCGCTGCGGCCGCGCACGCTCGAGGAGTTCGTCGGACAGAACGCGCTGCGCGACAACCTGCGCGTCTTCATCGCCGCGGCGCGCGCGCGGGGCGAGCCCGTGGATCACCACCTGTTCTGCGGCCCGCCCGGGCTCGGCAAGACCGCGCTCGCGCACGTTCTCGCGCGCGAGATGGAAGCCACGCTGCGCGCGACGAGCGGTCCCGTGCTCGAGCGGCCGAGCGACCTCGCCGCGCTGCTCTCCAACCTCGACGCCGGCGACGTGCTCTTCGTCGACGAGATCCACCGCCTGCACCCGGCGGTCGAGGAGATCCTGTATCCCGCGATGGAGGACTTCCATCTCGACGTCGTGATCGGGCAGGGTCCGGCGGCGCGCTCGATCCGGCTCGACCTGCCGCGCTTCACGCTCGTCGGCGCCACCACGCGCGCCGGACTGCTGACCGCGCCGCTGCGAGACCGCTTCGGCTACGTGGCCCGGCTCGACTACTACCCGCCGGAGGATCTGGTCGAGATCCTGCGGCGCTCGGCCGGGCGGCTCGGCGTCGTGGTCGACGACGCTGCCGCGGGCGAGGTCGCGCGCCGCTCGCGCGGGACGCCGCGCATCGCGCTCCGCCTGCTGCGGCGCGTGCGCGACTTCGCGCAGGTCGCGGCGAACGAGCGCGGGCACGGCGCGCTCGCGCACGTCACGCACGAGCTGGCGCGCTTCGCGCTCGCGCGGCTCGAGGTCGACGAGGTCGGCTTCGACCGGCTCGACCGCGCCTTCCTGCGCATCCTGCTCGAGAAGTTCGACGGCGGTCCGGTCGGCGTCGAGACGCTCGCCGCCGCGCTCGGCGAGGACCGCGGGACGCTCGAAGATCTCGTCGAGCCGTTCCTGCTCCAGAGCGGCTATCTCGACCGCACGCCGCGCGGCCGCGTCGCGACGCCGCGCGCCTTCGCGCACTTCGGGATCGCGCCGCCCGCGGCGGGGCAGCGCCGGCTCTTCTAGCGCGAAGCGCTTCGCACGCCCGAGCCGCACGCGCGCCGTGGCGCAGGTCTCGCGCAGTTTCGCTCAACGCGCGGCCGACGCCGGCCGATACCTCCCGCGGTGGAAACGACCCTGCGGGCGGCCGCGGTTCGACCACATCTGTGCGGAGGCGCCCATTCGCTCGCTCGCCCGGGGCATCGTGATCCTCGCCGCGTTGGTCCTGCTCGCCGCGGGCGGCGGCGCGATCGCGCTCGGCCGCTGGTCGGGCGAGGATCCGCGCGCCGCAGCGGCCGCGCGGCGTCAGGCGGACCAGCTCTCGCAGCGCGCAGGGCTCGCGCGCGGCGCGCTCGACGGGTCGCTGCCCTGGGCTGCGGTCGGGACCGGCCTCGCGCTTCTCGCCGCCGCCGCTCTGGCGGGACGCATCTCGCTGCCGAGTCTGCGCAGCGCCAAGCAGGACGCCGGCGCGCTCGAGCGCCTCGACATTCCCGTGCTCGACCGCCGTTCGGCGCGCAAGGTCGAGCGCAGTGCGCACGCGCTCGCCAAGAAGGGTCACCCGCTCGAGGCGGCCGACATCTGCTTCGAGAACGGACTGCTCGACGCGGCGGCGCAGTACTACGTCGACGCGGGCGAGTGGGTGCGCGCTGCGGAGATCCGCCACGACCAGAACCGCTTTCTCGAGGCGGCCGAGCTGCACCTGAAGGCCGGCGATCACGAGACCGCGGGCTCGATCTACGCGTCGCAGGGAGAGCACCGGCGCGCCGCCGACTGCTTCCACGAAGCGGGCCGCATGACCGTGGCCGGCGAGCTCTTCGAGAAGTGCGGCGACTTCCGGCGTGCGGGCGTGTGCTTCCGCGAGGCGGGCTTCGACCGCCAGGCCGCGAAGGCCTTCATCCGCTGCCAGTCCTGGAAGGACGCGGCCGAGTCGCTCGAGGCGGTGATCCTCGAGGAGCGCACGCGCACGGGAGCGGGCCAGAACCCGCAGCAGCTGCGCGAGCTCCAGACGCTCGTGCTCCAGGCCGGCAAGCTCTACGACCAGGCGGGCGAGCTCGAGAAGGCGGAGACGGTGCTCGAGAAGGGCGGCTGCGCGGTCGCGGCCGCCGAGATCGCGTTGCGGCGCGGGCGCTTCGCGAAGGCCGCCGAGCTCTTCCTCGAGGGCGGCCAGCCCGTGCGCGCCGCCGAGGTGCTGCAACAGAACGGCGAGGAGCAGGAAGCCGCGCGCATCCTCGGCGAGTACCACCGGAGTCGCGGCGAGGATCACGAGGCGGCGCACTACCTCGAGCAGGCGGGCGAGTTCTTCGAAGCCGGCGACGTCCACCGCAAGCTCCAGGACTTCAGCCGGGCAGGGCAGGCGTACGAGAAGGCCGGCGACCGCGCGCAGGCCGCCGAGATGTTCCGGCTCGGCGGCAACGCGAGCCGGGCCGCGCTGAACTTCGAGAAGATCGGGCGCTGGGAAGAGGCGGCCGAGTGCTGGCACGAAGCCGCCGACGAGCCGCGCCGCGCGCTCGCGTTGGTGGAGGCGCGCAAGCTGCTCCAGGCGGGCGAGGTCTACCGGCAGCAGGGCCTCGCCGACGAAGCGATCAAGGTGCTGCAGCAGATCCCGGCGGGCAGCGCCGACTTCGCCCAGGCGTCGGCGATCCTCGGCGGAATCTTCCAGAGCCGCGGCCAGCTCGGTCTCGCCGTGATGAAGCTCAAGCAGGCGATCGGCACGGGCGCGATCGAGCGCGCCACGCTGCCGCTCCACTACACGCTCGCGACCGTGCACGAGGCGAACGGCGAACTGCGCGAAGCGCTCGAGGTGTACGAGCGGATCCTCGCCTGCGACTACCACTACGAGGACGTCGAGCAGCGGCTCGCCCGCCTGCGCACGCGCATCGCGTCGCAGTCGCGCGAGGACGGCGCCGCGGCGGCCGGCGACGAGCTCCCCGCCGCCGCGCGCACCCAGCCGAGCCGCTACCAGGTGATCGGCGAGCTCGGCCGCGGCGGCATGGGGATCGTCTACAAGGCGAAGGACACGGTCCTCGACCGCCTCGTCGCGTACAAGGTGCTGCCCGACGCGCTCAAGGAGAACCCGCAGGCGCTCAAGAACTTCCTGCGCGAGGCCAAGAGCGCCGCGCAGCTCAACCATCCGAACATCGTGACCGTCTACGACGCCGGCGAGCAGGACGGCCGCTACTACATCGCGATGGAGTTCGTCGACGGCAACACGCTGAAGGAGATCGTGCGCCGCCGCGGCGCGATCGCTTCGGGCGGCGTGCTGCACGTGCTGGTGCAGATGTGCGAGGCGCTCGCCTACGCGCACGACAAGAAGATCGTGCACCGCGACATCAAGACGGCGAACGCGATGTGGACCCGCGACCGCAAGGCCAAGATCATGGACTTCGGCCTCGCCAAGATCGTGGAGGAGGTCCGCAACCACACGACGCTGGTCTCGGGCACGCCGTACTACATGAGCCCGGAGCAGACGCTCGGCCGCAACGTCGACTACCGCACCGACATCTACTCGCTCGGCGTGACGATCTTCGAGCTGGCGACGGGTCGGCTGCCCTTCACCGAGGGCAACATCCCCTACCACCACGTCCACTCGCCGCCGCCGGACGTGCGCGACGTCAAGGCGGACGTGCCCGAGCTGCTGGCGGGCATCGTGGCGCGCTGCCTGCGCAAGGATCCCGACCAGCGCTACCAGTCCGTCCGCGAGATCCTGGCCGAGGTACGCACCGCGATGGGCCGCTCGCGCCCTCCCGCCTGACGGCCGATTCGCCCTCCCTTTCTGTGACGATTGCGTCACGCCCGTAATGGCGAAGTCACGGTTTTGGGGCCGTGTCCGAGCCGCGACTCCACGAGCCGTTTGGCGCAGAAACGGGCCCGTTCGTAATTCCCAGTGAAACCAATCACTTGAACGATGGATCCGCATCTCTTGGCGGACGCGGTGCTGGCACGCGCCTTGCTTTTCGATGACAGCGTCGATTCGCGCTGGGGGGGAGCGCCATGAACCAACACACCATCGCCGAGAAGATTTCGTGTACCGGCGTCGGGCTGCACACCGGGAAACCGGTGCAGCTCACGTTGCATCCGGCCCGCGCCGGCACCGGGATCGTGTTCGTCCGGACCGACCTGCCGGTGCCGGTCGAGATTCCGGCGACACCGGAGTCGCTGACGGGTCGCGCGCATCTCGCGACCACGCTCGGTCGCGACGGCGCGACCCTCGACACGGTCGAGCATCTGCTCGCGGCCGCGTACGGGCTCGGCGTCGACAACCTGCGCGTCGAGGTGGACGGGCCCGAAGTCCCGGGCATGGACGGCAGCGCCGCTTCCTTCGTCTTCCTGCTGCGCGCCGCCGGACTCTACGAGCAGAACGCGCGCCGGCAGACGATGCGGATCACGCGCCCGATCGAGATTCGCGACGGCCAGCGCCGCGTTCGGATCGAGCCCGCGCGCGGCTTTCGCGTCAGCTACCAGATCGACTTCGACCACCCGTGCATCGGGCGCCAGTCGCTGCGCGACGTCGTGTTGTCACACGACAGCTTCGAGCGCGAGATCGCGCGTGCGCGCACCTTCGGCTTCGTCGCCGAGGTGGACGCGCTCTGGCGCGCCGGCCGCGCGCGCGGCGCGTGCCTCGACAACACCGTGGTGCTCGACGGCTCGCGCGTGCTGAACCGCGACGGGCTGCGCTTCCCCGACGAGTTCGTGCGCCACAAGGTGCTCGACCTGCTCGGCGACCTCGCGTTGCTCGGCGTCCGCGTCGAGGGCCACGTGAAGGTCGAGCGCGGCGGTCACGCGCTGCACCAGAAGCTGGTGGAGAAGCTCGCCGCCGAGCGGCTCTCGCGCCGCGTCGAGCAGCTCGTGCGCGTGCCCGAGATCGAGCACGCACCGCGCCTCGCCTTGCTCGGCCGCTGAGCCCGCGCGGGCGCCGGAGCGATCGCGCGCCTACGCCGCCGCGACCGAACGCAGCCAGGCGCGGACCGCTCGCCCCACGAGCTCGCGCACCGTGCCCGCGCCGGTCGCGAGCGGCGTGAGGTCGGCCTCGGGCGGCAGCGCGTCGCCGTCGGCGCGCAGCGATTCCGCCCGCGCGCACTCGATCGCCGAGCGCAGATCGCCGCTGCAGCGATCCACCGCGCGCGCGAGCGCGAGCCCTTGCAGCGCGTGCGTCCAGGCGCCGAAGTCGAAGCGTTCGAGCGACGCTTCGTCCAGCGATCCCAGCACGCGGCGCAGCCGGCGCAGCGCGCGGCTCGGCATGCGCTCGATCCAGGCGCGCGTCTCGCGCGACGCGGGGACCGCGGCGGCGCGTCCGAGCGCGGTCCACACCAGCGCCTCCGCGTCGGCGGCGAAGCGAGCCGAGCCGAGGCGGGCGAGAGCGGGGCCGGCGATCTCGGCGGACGACGCGGTCCAGGCGCTCGCGACGCGCGCCAACGCGGCGTCGCGCGGCGCGGCGGGCTCCCCCTCGAGTGGTTCCAGCGTCTCGCTCCAGTCGCCTGCGACGTCGAGCACGGCCCGGCGCAGCGTCTCCGGGAGCGCGTCGTCGAGTCCGTCCGCCGCGATCGCGAAGTCCAGCCGTGCGGGCGCGCGCTCGCGCTCGCCCCGCGCCGCGGCGCCGAGCGCTCGCAGCAGGGCGAAGCCGCGCCGCGCAC